>JBJOFE010000001.1:0-273489 GCA_046048915.1 Bacteroidota bacterium
GTTTGACTCTAAAACCAAAATCCTACACTAAACCATGTGTATCCTTTAGTAAGTTCTGGCGACCAAGAATATTTGACTTCAATTGGGCCAATTCTTGTTTCTAAACCATAGCCTAAAGCATAGCCCGAGTATTTAGGTAACGAAATCCAGTCTTTAGACATAAATAGATTTTGTTCAAGATTAGCAAAATTAGCAGAAAAATTCAGATGATTTTTCTTTAAAAACACATAATCTATAGTTCCTGATGCTTTAATGAAACTATTGGCCGCAACGCTTAAAAAGTCATAACCAAAAAAAGGCTTAAAGTTATTGATACTGTTAAATCCATAGCCCCCCAATACAAAATTAAAAAACGGAATACCATCATTACCAATCGGCAAGCCTGCATCTCCCTGAAATTTGAAAGTCAATGAATTTGATACTGAAAATGCTTTAGAAAATTGTGCTTGTAGTACAGAAAACGGTTTGAAATCATTATGATAATCCGATGCAAATAAATACGATTGAAAATCAGAAGTGAAAGACCAACCTTTTTTAGGAAAGTATTTATTATCAAACGAATCGTATTTTACGTAGCCAAAACCACTCCAATAACTGCTCTTATCAATGACAGGATTGGCAATTGTTTTAGACGAAATGTGCAAATACTTTAATTCCACTCCTGCACCAAATAAAAATCGTTGTGCAATCCCTTTTTGTAAGTATGCCCTAGTAGAAAGATCTAAATAATCTACATTGATTTGATTTCCGCCTGTGTCCAAAATAGTTTTGGTAATTTCTTGTGTGATGTTTCTATTGAACTGGCTCAGTTGCGATTTAAACCCATAACTAAAGTTAAATCCATTGTCCACATAGTAATCTAAATTGTATCTGAAATTATCTCCTAAAATAATATCTAGCGAAGCCAGGTCATTTTTAAATAAGGTGTTTTTGTGGGTAATATTAACTAAAATACCGCTTTTAAATAGTTCATCATAATGCAGTCCTAATTTTAAATAGGTGTAAATAGGATTTTCTGATAACTGAAGTTCTAAATCTTCTCCTTGTTCACTGTTTTTAAATGAATAACTTATTGAATGGAAGTTTTCTGTAGCTAGTAGGGTATTTATTCCTGATTCTAAATGACTATAGGTTATTGGAGTCTTTGGCTTAAACCCTAATTTACCAAACACATAATCATTGGTATATTTACGCAACTTAGTAGTGTTAATTTGGGCCAATTTTACGCTGTCTTTATAAACAGACAATCTTGGTTTTTTGAAATAATTTTGGTTGGTAGATAGAGTTTTAATTTTTTCATACACTGCAAAAGCAGCTTCCTCACCTCTTTGAATAATTTCTCTTCCTCGATCAAATGAAAGTACCCCAAAATTTTTAATATCAGGAGTGATATAAATATCCGTCCCTTTGATTTTATTTTTCATCTGTTCAATGGAATGCAAATTAGTGATTTGCACCAAAATTTTAGTGGCGTTTTTGAGTTGGTTTTTGTCCCACAAACCATCTTGAACGTCGACTCCAATAATCAAATCAGCACCTAAATTTTTCACTTCATCAACGGGAAAATTATTAGCGACTCCGCCGTCAATAAGTAATTGTCCATCAATTTCAATTGGGGTAAATAAAGTAGGAAATGCAGCACTTGCCAGCATGGCCTGCGCCAAATTTCCTTTGTTAAGCACTACCTGTTGACCCGTCTCAATATTAGTTCCTATGCATAAAAAAGGAATTGGTAATTGGTTGAAATCATTCACCTGGCGCACATGTCGTGTCAGTCGGCTCAACAAATTAAAATTATACAGGCCTTTGGAAAGTGCTTGAGGAATTCCTACTTTGAAATTGCTAAAAGGAAGTGATAATGCATAGGATTCGTCATTTCGTTTCTCATAAAAACTCTTCGCAGACCGCGGAATATAATCGTTAAGCAATTCGTCAAAATTCACTTTATGAAAAATAGAATCTATTTGTGTGGCATTGTATCCCGAAGCATATAATCCTCCAACAACTGCTCCCATACTCGTTCCTCCGATATAATCAATTTTAATTCCGGCTTCTTCAATTACTTTTAAAACACCGATATGAGCAAATCCTTTGGCGCCTCCGCCACTCAACACCAATCCTATTTTAGGTCGTTTTTGCTCTTGGGCAAAAGTATTTTGAAAACTGAAAAGTAATACTACCACAAGAAGCAAGCCCCAGATTGTAGTGAAAAGCGCCGCTGGTGAAAATGCTATTTTTTCTAGAGAAAAAAGAGCAACAGCAGGAGCTCCTTTTTTCTCTTTAGAAAAAAAGAATTGCGACAGCGGACTTGTAATGGAAAGCAGGGATAGGGTCATACAAATTAATTGGTAGTGTAAAAGTCGGTAATTTTTTTGGCTTTTGACAGCCCAACAACTTCAGAAATTTCTTTTTCGGTGGCCAATTTTAATCTTTTTACACTTTTAAAGTGTTGAATCAAAGTGGTCATGGTTTTTTCGCCAATACCAGGAATCGATTCTATAGACGAATTTAAAGCGGCTTTGCTGCGCTTGTGCCGATGATGAGTGATCCCAAAACGGTGCGCCTCGTTACGCAATTGTTGAATGACTTTTAAGGTTTCAGATTTTTTATCGAGGTAAAGCGGGATAGAATCGCCTGGATAAAACAATTCTTCCAATCGTTTGGCAATACCAATAATGGTAATTTTGCCACGAAGCCCCAAGTCGTCAATACTTTTCAAGGCAGAAGACAGCTGCCCCTTTCCGCCATCAATAATTATAAGCTGAGGCAAGGGTTGGTTTTCGTCCAGAAGGCGTTTGTACCTGCGATACACCACTTCTTCCATAGAAGCAAAATCATTCGGCCCCTCTACCGTTTTGATGTTAAAATGGCGGTAGTCTTTTTTGCTTGGCTTACCGTCTTTGAAAACCACACAAGCCGAAACTGGATTGGTTCCTTGAATATTGGAATTATCAAAACATTCAATGTGACGAGGCTCCACTGGCAATCGTAAATCTTTTTGCATCTGCGCCATGATTCTATTAACGTGGCGATCTGGATCTACAATTTGCAATTGTTTCAACTGTTCAATACGATAGTATTTGGCGTTGCGAAGGGACAAATCTAAAATTTGTTTTTTGTCGCCTAATTGCGGCACTGTGATTTTGATGTTTTCTCCCAAATCTACTTCAAAAGGGACAATGATTTCTTTAGATAGTAATTGGAAGCGTTCCCGAAGTTCAATGATGGCTAATTCTAATAGTTCTTCGTCCGTTTCTTCCAATTTCTTTTTGATTTCTATGGTATGGGAACGAATAATCGATCCGTGGGAAATTTGTAAAAAGTTGACATAGGCCGCGCTTTCGTCTGAAACAATCGAAAACACGTCTATATTGGTGATTTTAGGATTGATAATGGTAGAACGCGATTGGTAATTTTCGAGAATTTCTATTTTCTCTTTAATTTTTTGCGCTTCTTCAAAACGCATTTCTTGCGCCAATTCAATCATCATGCGTTTAAAGTCTTTCATGCTCTCTTTGAAATTTCCTTTTAAAATTTCTCGAATTGCATCGACTTGCTTTTGGTATTCGGCAACCGATTCATAGCCTTCACATGGGCCTTTGCAATTGCCAATATGGTATTCTAAACATACTTTAAATTTTCCGCTTTCAATATTATTGGCACTCAAATCGAAGTTACAAGTACGCAACGGATACAATTCTTTGATCAAGTCTAAAATGGTATTCACCGTCTTGAAACTGGTGTAAGGTCCAAAATATTCCGAACCGTCTTTGACCATTCGACGAGTGGAAAAAATGCGCGAAAAAGGTTCTTTTTTGATGCACAACCAAGGGTAGGTTTTGTCGTCGCGCAACAAGACATTATAACGCGGTTGCAAGGTTTTGATCAGATTGTTTTCCAACAAAAGCGCGTCGGTTTCCGTAGGCACCACAATGTGTTTGATGGTTACAATTTTCTTAACTAAGACATTCGTTTTAGCTGTATCGTGAATTTTATTGAAATAGGACGAAACCCTTTTTTTTAAATTTTTGGCTTTGCCCACATACAAAATCTTCCCGTCCTTATCGTAGTATTGATAAACACCTGGATTATCCGGTAAAGTTTGAATTTGCAATGCAATGCTGGGTGGCGTCATTATGTGTTGGCTCGAATTGTTTCCAAATTTACAAATAACATCTTTGCAAATCAAAATCAGTGGTTTTCTTTTTCGGCGCAAAAATTAATAGTACTTTTAGCTTCAATTTTTTTTACGAATGACAAAATCCGAATTGCGCTCTCAATACAAAGCGTTACGTAAAAACCTTTCCGATTCAGCAATTGAAGAAAATAGCCTGGCTATTGCTAATAAAGTGTTAGCGCTTGACCTTTGGGACAAAACCTATTTCCATATTTTCTTACCCATTGAAGAACAAAAAGAAGTGAATACTGAATTCCTACTGCACTTGCTTTCTGGAAAAGACAAGGAAATTATGGTATCCAAATCTGATTTTACTACCCGAAAAATGACCCATTTTTTATTGACTGACAATACCAAAATCAAGAAAAACGACTACCAAATTCCCGAACCAGTAGACGGAATCGAAGTGCCTACATCCAAAATTCAAGTGGTGTTCGTACCGCTATTAGCTTTCGATACTCTGGGAAATCGTGTAGGTTATGGCAAAGGGTTTTACGATCAGTTTTTATCGGAATGCCATCCAGATACTCTTAAAATTGGCCTTTCCTTTTTTGAGGCAGAAAAATTAATTTTTGATGTTTATGAAACCGATATTCGTTTGGATTTTTGCATCACGCCAAAAAACTGCTACCGCTTTTAATTTGAGCCAATAAATTGGCTTTTTTTTACTTTCTTTACACCTTCAATTATTTGGGATTTTTATGAGATTTAACAAGAAAAAAATAGGAATTACACTGGGAGTTCTTTTGATTTTATTTGTGGCTGCATTAAGTACTTTTTATTATTTCAGAGATGAAATTTTGAAAATAACTTTGGAAAAAGTAGCTGTGAAAATGGAACGGGATTTTGATAGTAAATTCACCATAAAAACTGCTTCATTTGACGGAATTTCAGCTGTCAACCTAACTGATGTGGTTTTGGCTCCCCAACAAGCCGATACCTTATTCCGAATCCAAAAAATGAAAACCAGCATCAGCTTTTGGCATTTATTAATTGGCGATGTACAATTGGGAACTTTGGAAATCCAAAATGGATTAGTACAATTGACAAAAAAAGGCAAAGTGCGCAACTTTGATGCTTTTTTGAAGAAAAATAAAAATCAAGAAGTTAGCACTGAAAAAAGAGATTACGCGGCCTTAGCCAAACGCATTATTTTTCGCTTGTTGAATTTGGTTCCGTCTGACATGGATATCAAAAATTTAGTTTTCAAATTAGACGATAATGGAAAGAAAGCGACAATAGATATTAAAAAATTAGTCTTGGACGGAGGCGATTTAGAAAGTGTGATCCATGTCAAAACCAATACTTTTGCGCAACGCTGGCGAATTGCAGGCGAAGCCGATCCTAGAGACCGCACTGCCGATATTCAGTTTTTCAATATGGATGGCGGACCTATAAAAGTGCCTTATTTTGACGAACGATTTAATTTGATTTCTAGTTTTGACTCCATTCATTTGAACGTTGAAAACATTGAAAGTGATGGCGATGAATTCCATATTGATGGGTATTCGTCTATTGCTAATTTAAAGGTAAATCACCCTAAAATTGCAAGTAAAGATGTGATCATTCGCAATGCGCGTTTTGACTACCGTTTGTTGCTTGGCGAAGATTTTATTTCAGTAGATAGTTCTTCTTCGATCCAATTGAACAAAATTAAAATCCAACCTTATTTGGCCTACGAAACGGAAGAGGACACCGTTTATAAAATGAATATCCGCATCCCTAAAATGACGGCTCAGGATTTTATTAGTTCGCTTCCAGATGGATTATTTACTAATGTTCAAGGCATGATGGCAAGTGGGAATTTCGATTATAAACTGGACTTTATGTTCAACAAAAATAAGCCTGAAACTATTATTTTTGACAGTAAATTGAACAAAGAAAATTTACGTATTTTCCGTTTTGGTCAAGCCAATTTAAGTAAAATGAATGGCGAATTTGAATACCGTGCTATTATTAAAAATGTTCGTCAACGCCCAATTTTTGTTGGCAGTTCTAATCCTGATTACACACCGCTAAATCAAATTTCGCCTTATTTAAAAAAATGTGTGTTGACTACCGAAGACCCTTCCTTCTTTAGACACCGCGGATTTATCACTGAGGCTTTCAAACAATCAATTATCAAAAATATTAAAACTAGAAAATTCTCTCGAGGAGGAAGTACGATTAGTATGCAATTGATTAAAAATGTATTCTTAACCCGCGAAAAAACTTTATCGCGTAAACTAGAAGAAATTTTATTGGTTTATATTTTAGAAAATAACCGAATTGTAAGTAAGGAACGAATGCTTGAAGTCTACTTTAACATTATCGAATGGGGGCCAAATGTCTACGGAATTGGCGAAGCTAGCCGATTTTACTTCCAAAAAAATCCTGCCGATTTGACTTTTAATGAATGCTTGTACTTGGCTACTATTATTCCGAGTCCGAAGAAATTCATGTATCAATTTGACGACCAAGGAAACCTGAAAGGTTTTGCCTTAAAAAACCAACGCTATTTGAGCAATCTAATGTTGCGTCGTGGTATAGTAACTAGTAGTGATAGTATTAATCCGTATAGCGTATCGCTTTCAGGAAATGCGCGTTCGTTCTTAACGATTCGTAAAGCGCAAGATACCACTGGTGTTGCCGTAGATTCTATTCCGCCGAAAGAAGACTTTGATTTTGAATTCCTAAAATCGGATGAAGAATAAGTAAATTGACGATTTACGATATTGGATTTCAGAAGTTTGAAATAAACTAAAAAGCTCCCAACTTTTATAAGGCTGGGAGCTTTTTATTTAGGGTGCTGGATCAGGAATAATCGCTTGAACAGCGTCAATGGCTTTAAAGACTTCCTCAGAGAGCGTGACTTGTATGGTATCTATATTATCTTTCAACTGCTCCATTGTGGTGGCGCCAATTATCGTACTCGTTACAAAAGGCTGTTGCTCAATAAATGCCAAAGCCAATTGGGTTAAAGTCAAACCGTGTTGTTGGGCAATTTCGTTATATAAACGAGTGGCTTCTGCTGATTGTGGACTACTGTAACGAGCCATTTGTGGAAATAAAGCCAATCGAGAAGTTGGATGTTGTTGTCCATTTAGGAACTTTCCAGACAAAAGTCCAAAAGCCATAGGCGAATAGGCTAACAAGCCAATATTTTCACGCAAACAAACCTCAGCATTGCCTACTTCAAAAGAACGGTTCAATAACGAATAGGGATTTTGTACCGTTTTAATTTTGGGTAAATGATGGTACTTATGTTCTTCCAAAAAGCGCATCAATCCCCAAGGCGTTTCGTTAGACAATCCAATATGTTTGATTTTGCCTTGTTTAACAAAACCTTCTAAGGTTGTCAATACCTCGTGAATATTGTCTTCCCAAGCATCATCTTGTTTTTTGTAACCCCGTTGTCCAAAAAAATTAGCCTTGCGCTCTGGCCAATGTAATTGGTAAATATCTACATAATCAGTTTGTAACCGTTGCAAACTTTGATCCAATGCATATTCAATACTGGCTGAGGAGAAATCTACTTTTTCACGCATATAAGCAAAGGCTGGATTCGGCCCTGCAATTTTAGTAGCTAAAACTACTTGGTCACGATTTCCTGTTTTTTTAAACCAAGTCCCAATAATTCGTTCGGTACTTCCATAAGTCTCTTGACGTCCCGGTACCGAATACATTTCGGCCGTGTCAATAAAGTTTACCCCTTTTTCTAACGCATAATCCATTTGGGCATGACCTTGTTCTTCGGTGTTTTGCTCACCAAAAGTCATCGTACCTAAACAAATTTTGCTGACTTTGATATCTGTATTGGGTAGGGTAGTATATTTCATGTTTGTTGATTATTTTTTGGAAAAACAAATATACAAAGGAAAGGGAAATAGAAAGGTAAAAGTCGATTTCAATTGTATATAAAAACTATTCAAAAATAAAAAACCCAACATAAAGTTGGGCTTTTAATTTTACTAAAAGGTGAATGAAAACTAGTTAATCTCATTCAACATTTCTGCGATGGCGTCTAATCTTGGTGTTAAGATAATTTCAATACGACGGTTTTTAGCTTTACCATCTGCCGTTTCATTACTAGCTAAAGGAGAAAATTCTCCTCTACCTGCAGCAGTCAGATTTTGTTTGTTGATTTTTTTGTTTTCGCTCAGAATACCTACAATTGAAGTTGCTCTTTTGGTAGATAAATCCCAGTTATCTGTAATTGGTCCTGATGCTGTAAAAGCATCATCGTCAGTATGTCCTTCAATTAAAACGGCAATATCTGGATTGTCTCCTAGCACTTTCCCCAATTCAACTACTGCTTTTTTTCCTTCTGTGCTTACCGCCCAACTTCCAGAGCTAAACAATAATTTATTTTCCATAGAAACATAGACTTTCCCGTTTTTTTGTTCTACTGTTAGGCCTTTCCCTTCAAAACTATTTAACGCCTTAGATAAAGTCTCTTTAAGTTTTTTCATGCTCGCTTCTTTAGCTGCAATCATGTCTTCTAACTCTTTCAAACGCTGGCTACTTTTGCTTAGTTGCTCTTGCTCTATCGCCAATGCTTTTGCTTTTTCATCTAATTCGTCTAGCAATTCACGATTTTTCTTCATATTGCTTTCTAAAGACTCATTGCTGTTTTTTTCTAATGCCGCATACGAATCCTGAAGTGCTTTATATTTATCAAGATTTACTTCATATTCTGCTTTTAATTTGGTGTAATCTGATTTAAGTTGGTCTAAATCTGTTTTTAAAGCAGCCCCATCTAATTCCAGTTGATTTTTAGCTTTAGCTAAAGCTGCATTTTCATCAGCAAGTGTTCTATTTTCTTTCTTTAAGTCGGTGTATTTACTTTCTAAATCGGTATAGATTTTTTTAGAGACGCAAGATGTACTTAACGCCAAAACTAACAATCCGATGGAAACTTTTTTTATCATGATGAATGGTTTTATTTTTTATTAGTAACTACAACTTTATTTGTTCTTTTTTATTGTACAAGCCCGGGCTTTTCGCAACTGAACAAAGCTACTCAATTTCTACCAAAATTGGGCAATGGTCCGAATGTTTAGCTTCAGGCAATATTAAAGCGCGTTTGATTCGGTTTTTCAAAGGCTCACTCACTAAACAATAATCGATTCGCCAACCTTTATTATTCAATCTCGCTGTAGGAAAGCGCATGGTCCACCAGGTATAATTATCCGGTTCTTTGTTCAAAAAACGAAAGCTATCAATGAAACCGCTTTTTAAGAAATTGTCTAACCAAGTTCGCTCAGCTGGCAAGAATCCGGACACGTTTTTATTTCGAATAGGATCGTGAATATCTATGGCTTCGTGGCAAATATTGTAATCGCCGCAGATCACCAAATTAGGAACTTCTTTCTTTATATCATTGATGTAATTTTGGAAATCATCCATATACATGAACTTGTGATCCAAACGCTCTACATTAGTTCCAGAAGGCAAGTACAAACTCATCACAGAAACGTCATCAAAATCAACACGGAGGTTACGTCCTTCGAAATCCATATGTTCAATTCCGGTACCAAAAACGATATTATTGGGTTTGGTTTTGGATAAAATAGCCACTCCACTATATCCTTTTTTTGTAGCTGGAAACCAATAATGGTATGGATATCCTGCTAGTTCAATATCTAAAGTGGGAACCTGATCTGCTTGTGCTTTAATCTCTTGGAAACAAATAACGTCTGGATTGGCTTGTTGCAACCATTCCAGCAAACCTTTAGAAATGGCAGCACGTATCCCGTTGACATTGTAGGAAATAATTTTCATTAAAATTGTGATTTTAGGGTTGCCCAATTAGGCGTAATACTGTCTTCAAATGTAATAAAAAAGTAGAAGTTTGCAGTTGAAAATTCAGAAAATGGAGTTTTTTGTTATCTTTGTTGCTTGCCTCAAATATAAAAATGATATGGGTTTAGTAACTGCTAAAGAAGTTGCGAAAGCAATAAATACCGATAAATACGGATTCTTAGGCACTTTTTCGGGCTGGTTGCTTATGAAAGTACTAAAAATTTCGGAGTTAAATAACGTATACGATCGAAACAAGCATTTAAGCGAAGTTGCTTTTTTGAATGGGGTTCTTGACGACTTACAAATCAAATTTGAAATACCTGAGGCAGATCTAAAAAGACTGCCAAAAGAAGGTCCTTATATTACAATTTCAAATCATCCACTTGGCGGAATTGATGGGGTTTTATTGTTGAAATTAATGCTTGAAAGAGAACCAAATTTCAAGATCATTGCCAACTTTCTTTTGCACCGCATCGAACCCTTAAAAAAATACATCATGCCGGTAAATCCTTTTGAAAATCATAAGGATGCCAAATCGAGCGTGGTGGGAATCAAAGAAACATTACGCCATTTAAGTGATGGTAAACCATTAGGAATGTTTCCTGCAGGTGAAGTTTCGACCTATAAAGATGGAAAATTAATGGTCGACAAGCCATGGGAAGAGGGCGCTATCAAAGTCATTCGCAAAGCGCAAGTTCCTGTAGTTCCTATCTATTTTCATGCGAAAAATAGTCGATTATTTTATTTGCTATCCAAAATTAGCGGGACTTTTCGAACTGCAAAATTACCTTCGGAAGTATTTAGCCAAAAAAGACGTGTGATTAAAGTGCGCATTGGAAAACCTATTTCGGTAGCAGAACAAAATGAATACGAATCATTAGAAGACTATTCTGAATTCTTACGAAAGAAAACCTATATGTTGGCCAATCCGTTTGAAAAAGAAAGCAAACTGCTACCAACTCCTACTCTAAAATTACCTAAAAGTCCAAAAGAAATTGTCACTCCAGCCAATCAAGATAAAATTATTGCTGAAGTTGACGCGCTTCGTGATTTAGAATGCCGCTTATTACAAAGCAAAAATTATGAAGTCTTTTTTACTAAAGCCTCTGCAATCCCAAATGTTTTACATGAATTGGGCCGTCTTCGAGAAATTACATTTAGAGAAGTAGGTGAAGGGACTAATGAGTCTATTGATTTGGATAAATTTGATCAATACTACCACCATATGTTTTTATGGGATGATGATGCTAAAAAAGTAGCTGGTGCTTATCGCATGGGATTGGGTTCTGAAATATATCCTAAATACGGCATGAATGGTTTTTATTTGAATGACCTGTTCCGTTTTGAACCTGAATTGCATGATATGATGAGTAAGTCCATTGAAATGGGACGTGCTTTTATCATCAAAGAGTACCAACAAAAACCAATGCCTTTATTCCTACTTTGGAAAGGAATTATTCATACCACTTTGCGTTATCCCGAACATAAATTTTTACTTGGTGGTGTAAGTATTAGTAATCAATTCTCGGATTTCTCAAAATCATTGATGATTGAGTTTATGAAATCAAATTATTACGACCCTTATATTGCACAATATATTCATCCTAAAAAAGCATTTAAAGTCAAATTAAAAGATGCTGATAAGGACTTTATTTTCAATGAAACGGAAGCCGATTTAAATAAGTTTGATAAAATCATTGACGAGTTAGAACCTGGTAGTTTACGTTTGCCGGTTTTGATTAAAAAATATATTAAGCAAAATGCGCGCGTCGTTGCTTTTAATGTTGATCCACTGTTCAATAACGCAGTTGACGGATTAATGTACATTCGCGTTGAAGACATCCCAGATAGCACTATGAAACCGGTGATGGAAGAATTCCAGGCCGAGTTAGAAAGAAAATTAAGCGAGAAAGAAGAGTAATAAAATCCCGATAGTATCGGGATTTTTTAAAACCAATGTTTTTGGCCCACTTGATAGGTTTGATAAAACTCTTCATCTGATTTTGTCAAATAAATTATTCCTTCAATTAATCCAAAAATAGAAGTGAGTACTCCACAACTACAAATGCTCAAAACAAGCCATATAATTCCAGTTCCCGTATATCCCAAATAGAATTTATGTATTCCAAAAACGCCTAGTATTAGGGCAAAAATACCACAAGCTACTTTTTTATTGTTTTGAAATTGAGGTGTTGGTGTATTCCAAGCTTCCTGTTTTACAGTTTCCATATACTAAAATTTAATTATGAGTAAAGTGCTTTTATTTTATCGACAATGACTTGTGCTAAACGTTCGTGACTTTCAAAAGTCCATCCCGCAATATGTGGAGTCAAAATAACATTTTTAGCATTCAACAAATACTGAAATGCTTCGGGCGTGGTTGCCTCTTGAAACAATGTCTCAAAAGATAATTTTTCATATTCTAAAACGTCCAAACCAGCACCTAACACTTTTCCTGATTGTAATGCTGCAACCAAATCAGCCGTGACAATATTTTTTCCACGCGAAGTATTGATGATCCAAATTGGTTTTGTAAATCCATTAATGAATGTAGTATTTACCATTTTATCCGTTTCAGGAGTCCAAGGCAAGTGCAAACTCAATACGTCTACTTTTTGTTGAAATTCAGCAAAACTAACTTGTTTTGCATTGGCATCACCTACATTTTCTTGAATGTCATAACACAATACGTTCACTTCAAAACCAAGTAGTTTTTTGGCGAAAGCCTTACCCATATTTCCATAACCAATAATCCCGACTGTTTTACTGTCTAATTCATGCCCGCGATTGCTTTCTCGGTTCCAATGTCCGGAGCGAATCTCAGCATCGGCTTGATTAAGTTTATTAAAAAGTGACAAAATCATACCCAAACTGTGTTCAGCAACCGCATTTCGATTCCCTTCTGGAGCAGCAATCAATGCTATGTTTTTCGACTCGGCATAATCACAATCTATACTTTCCAATCCAGCACCAACTCGAGCTATGAATTGTAAATTAGTCGCTTTGTCTAAAAACGTTTTGTCAATTTTGAATCGGCTACGAATAACAATCCCTTGATAATCTTGAATTTTAGCTTCAATTTCTTCTTTAGAAGAGGTGAAATCTTTGTGATTCACAAACCCCGCTTGTTCCAATTGGTCCCAAAGCAAGGGATGATTGCTATCGATATGAAGAATATGTGTCGCCATAGAAGGATTGAGTTTTACAAACCCAAATTAACAAAAAAATTAGGTGTAAAAAGTGTAAATTGCGAGCATTCTAATCAAAATATAAAAAGTATGACCACCAGTCGATTGTTTCGAGATTTTTTTGAAAGCGAAAAAGCGGGTGGTATGCTATTACTCCTTGTTACTATAATTTCTTTAGTTCTTGCCAATTCTCCTATCCAAACGAGTTATATCGGATTTTGGGAAACTGAAATTGAACATCATTCCATTACCCATTGGATCAACGATGGATTAATGACTGTTTTCTTCTTATTGATTGGATTGGAATTGGAACGCGAATTGTATGGCGGCGAATTGTCTACTATCAAAAATGCTGCTTTGCCTATTTTTGGCGCGCTCGGCGGAATGCTTATTCCAACTGGAGTGTTTTTAGCATTCAATTGGGGAACGTCAACACAAAACGGTGCTGGAATTCCAATGGCAACTGATATTGCTTTTGCTATTGGGATCTTATCCCTTCTGGGCAATCGAGTACCCAACTCCTTAAAAATATTCTTGACAGCTTTGGCTGTCATTGACGACCTAGGTGCAATTCTCGTAATTGCTCTTTTTTATACAGAAACAATTTCTTTTATGTATTTAGGATTTGCCATGGGAATTATGGGGTTGCTATTTATTCTAAACAGGAAAAATGTGCACAACCTGATTCCGTATCTAATTGGTGGTGGTTTGATGTGGTATTGTATGCTTCATTCCGGTGTACACGCTACTATTACCGGCGTGCTGCTGGCCTTTGTCATTCCGTATGGCAATGGAGGGAAAAACACTTCATCTTACCGATTACAACACTTTCTACACAAACCTGTTGCCTTTTTTATTCTTCCTTTATTTGCTATAGCGAATACCGGAATTGCTATTGATTCCAACTGGCAAGAGGGACTTGTTCATGCTAACTCTATCGGAATTATGGTAGGATTGATTCTGGGAAAACCCATTGGAATTACTCTTTTTGCTTTACTCTGCGTCAAACTAGGCATTGGATCACTACCTAAAGATTTGAAATGGAAACACATTCTAGGAGCCGGAATGTTAGGTGGGATTGGTTTTACCATGTCCATTTTCATTACGCTTTTAGCTTTCAAAAACGATGATGAAGCTATAATTACCTATTCTAAGATAGCCATTTTAGTCGCTTCATTTATCTCAGGAACAGTTGGATTCTTGTGGTTGAAATTGAGTTTGAAGAAATAAAAAAGGCCGCTAGTTACAGCGACCTTTCGTTTTATTTAAAAAAAATTATCCCTTAATCTGTTTCAAAGACGTTTTGATTCCTCTAATTAAAGAAGAACTAAATCCATGCATTTCCATTTCGTTCAAACCGGCAATCGTACAGCCTTGAGGAGTTGTTACACGGTCAATTAATTGTTCTGGATGGGTTTTTTCTTCTAGTAGCATTTCGGCAGCACCTTTTACCGTTTGGGCTGAAATAGCTAAAGCCGTTTGCCAGTCGAATCCAATTTCAATTCCAGCCTGCATTGACGCGCGAATGTAACGTAAAGCAAATGCCGTTCCGCTAGCCGCTAAAACCGTTGCTGCATCCATTAATTTTTCGTCAATTATCGGTGCTGTACCTAAACCTTCAAAAAGAGCAACCACTTGTTGAGCCGCTTCTTTATTACTTTCTTGAAAGGCAATACAAGTTGCCGAAGCACCAAATTGCGACGCAATATTAGGCATTATTCGAACCGCATGGTGGTTTGCTCCAATTTTGCTTTGTAAAT
This sequence comes from Bacteroidota bacterium, assembly GCA_046048915.1. Lineage (GTDB taxonomy): Bacteria > Bacteroidota > Bacteroidia > Flavobacteriales > Flavobacteriaceae > Flavobacterium. The sequence continues at coordinate 14,910 of JBJOFE010000001.1, forward strand.
TTTCTATCGACAATCCGCTTACTGCCGAAGCAATAGTTTTATTGGTAATTGCAGGCAATATTTCGGCTAAAACTGTATCTACTTGGTACGGTTTTATTGTCAAAATAATAATGTCTGCATCTTGAATATTGTGTTTATTGTCTTTAGAAACAACAACCCCTAATTGCTCTAAGTGCAGAATATTAGTTGTGTTTCTTCTTGTTACGGTAACTTGATTGCTAGTAGTAAATTTAGCAATCCCAATGGCGATAGAGGCTCCTAAGTTGCCTCCGCCAATAATGTGTACGTTCATGTTGTGTAGTTATTGTTGTGTAGTTATTGTTGTTGTGTTGTGTGTGTTGCAAATGTGGGTATTCTAATTAAAATCCTAAAATCATTTTTGCAATTGAAAAATAAATTAAAATTCCACAAATATCATTGCTAGTGGTTATAAATGGACCAGTAGCCAATGCGGGGTCAATCCCTATTTTATCCAATAATAATGGAATAAATGTTCCTATCAATGACGCAATAATAATTACTGAAACTAGTGCTACTGTTACTATGATTCCAATAATAATTTCTACATCTAATAAATAATGACTTCCTACAAATAAAATCGTAGCTAAAATTACTCCGTTAAGTAAACTTAAAGCCACTTCTTTGATTAAACGATTAAACAAAGAACCACTCAAAGTATTATTAGCCAAACCTTGAACTATAATTGCCGAAGATTGTACCCCAACATTCCCCGCCATAGCAGCAATCAATGGAGTAAAGAAAAACAACTTGCCATGCTCTGTCATTGCGCCTTCAAAGAGACCCAACACTTTAACCGAAATGAATCCACCTAGTAAAGCCAATACCAACCAAGGCAAACGTGCTTTTGTATGTTCAATGATGCTGTCATCTGCTTCAACGTCTTGTGAGATACCGGCTGCTAACTGGTAATCTTCATCAGCTTCATCCTTGATTACATCTACAATATCGTCAATGGTAATTCGTCCAACCAAACGACCCAATTCGTCCACTACCGGAATAGCTTCTAAATCGTATTTTTGCATAATACGTGCCACCTCAACGTCTTCAGTATCTACATTTACTGAGTTCAATTTTCTGATGTACACATCGTTAATGGGTGTTCTTGAAGAAGTAGTTAACAAATCTTTAAGCGACAAACGTCCTTTCAAACGGTCTTCATCATCCACCACATAAATCGAATGGACTCTTGAAATATTTTCGGCTTGGATACGCATTTCCTTAATACAGGTCAGCACATTCCAGTTTTCGTTTACCTTAACCAATTCTTTGTGCATTATTCCTCCTGCAGTATCTTCTGCATAACGAAGCAAATCCACAATGTCTTTGGCATGTTCAACGTCTTGTAATTCAGAAATTACTTCAGCCTTTATTTCTTGCGATAACTCGGCAATAATATCCGCAGCATCATTAGTTTCTAACTCGTCAAGTTCTTCTGCAATTTCTTTTGGGGAAAGTCGTTTTAAGATATTTTCACGTAAATCGTCCTCTAATTCCAGAAGAATTTCGGCCGTTTTATCACTATCTAAAACTTTAAAAATATAGGTGGCCTCTTCAAAATCAAGCTCTTCAAGAACTTCGGCAATATCAGCATGGTGCATGTCATTCAACAAAACTTCCAACTGCTGGTCATTTTTAGTTTGAATGAGTAGCTCTAATTCTTGAATTAGTTCTTTGCTGATTTTAAATTCCATCGGCTTCGATTTTTTGAGTGAGTGCTATAAAGTCCTCAACGCTAAGTTGTTCTGGACGAAGATCTAAAACTTTGTCTTCTCTTAAATTATCGGACAAATTTAAGGTTTTTAAACTGTTACGCAAGGTTTTTCTACGTTGTTGAAAGGCTGTTTTTACGACCGTGAAGAATAATTTTTCGCCACAAGGCAAACTAAAGTCCTCTTTTCGTCGCAAACGCATCACACCAGATTTTACTTTCGGCGGCGGATCAAAAACATGCTCATCTACCGTAAACAAGTATTCGGCATGATAAAAAGCTTGTGCCAAAACGGATAAAATACCATAGGCTTTACTCCCTTTTTTCTCGCAAATACGCTGTGCTACTTCTTTCTGAAACATTCCAGAAAACTCAGGTATTTGATGACGAAATTCTAAAGTTCTAAATACAATTTGTGTCGAAATATTGTAGGGGAAATTGCCAATAATAGCAAATTGCTTGCCTTCAAAAATTTCTTTTATATCATAGCGTAGAAAATCCTTCGAAATGATTTTATCTTTCAACTTGGGATAATTGCCATCCAAATAAGCCACCGACTCCGTGTCAATCTCAATCACATAAGTAGTGGTAGGTTTGTCCAATAAATATTTGGTCAAAACTCCCATACCCGGACCAATTTCTAACACATCATTATAGCCTTCTAAACTTAAGGTGTCGGCTATTGCTTTAGCAATGCTTTCGTCTTTTAGGAAATGTTGTCCGAGGTGTTTTTTAGCTTTTACTTTTTCCATTAGGTCATTGCGAGGCACAAGGTAATCTCGCTTTATTTAATTGTGTTCAGAAATCAATTCCAATTCTGTTCTAAAAGCTAGCATTTTTTCACCAAATAACTGGTAACTTTCTTGACGGAATCGCGGTGCATCTTCTGCATAATACTTGTCCAAAGTCGCTTTACTATCCGTTGTAAATTGAATCGAATAGGTCGTTCCTCCCATTTCTTCTTCTATCAAAACCTTGATAATTTTAGCCGATGAAAATTTTCCCGTAGCCAAAATGGCTGGAATTCGGGTCTGTTGCATCCACTGTAACCATTGGTCTTGAACGCTTTCGTGTATATTTACTGTTACGTTGTAAAGTATCATATTTGTTTGTGCGTTTGTTATTGATGTGTTTATAAGGTCGTTATTTAACCTAATAAATTGGTTTTCTACTTGCTATTGTTGGACTTTACATTTCCAATTGATTTCATTCAAACACAAATGGGATTGGTTACGTAAAGTAAAAATCTCTGGATGTGTATAGAGTAATTAGTTTATAATATCAAAACCGCAATACGGACGCAATACTTCTGGAATTACAATCCCTTCTGGTGTTTGGTAGTTTTCTATAATTCCTGCCAAAACTCTAGGCAAAGCCAATGAACTACCGTTTAAGGTGTGTGCCAATTGGTTTTTTCCGTCTTTGTCTTTGAAACGCAATTTCAAACGATTCGCTTGGAATGTTTCAAAATTAGACACAGAAGAAATTTCCAACCAGCGATCTTGAGCTGTAGAAAATACTTCAAAATCATAGGTCAATGCCGAAGTGAAACCCATATCGCCACCACACAAACGTAAAATTCTATACGGCAATTTTAGTTCTTGTAAAATGTTTTTTACATGTTCTACCATTCCATCCAACGCCTCGTAGGATTTGTCTGGATGCTCCACGCGAACAATTTCTACTTTGTCAAATTGGTGCAAACGATTCAATCCGCGCACGTGCGCTCCATACGATCCTGCTTCACGACGGAAACATGGTGTGTAGGCCGTACACAAAACAGGTAATTCACTTTCGTTCAAAATCACATCGCGGAACAAATTGGTTACCGGCACCTCAGCCGTTGGTATCAAATACAAATCGTCAATAGTTGAGTGGTACATTTGCCCTTCTTTGTCTGGCAATTGTCCTGTTCCGTATCCTGATGCTTCGTTTACTAAATGTGGCACTTGAATTTCTTTGTAACCCGCTGCCGTATTTTTATCTAAAAAATAATTAATTAAAGCACGTTGTAAACGCGCTCCTTTTCCTTTGTAAACCGGGAAACCCGCTCCTGTGATTTTCACCCCCAACTCAAAGTCGATGATGTCGTATTTTTTGACTAATTCCCAATGTGGTTGCGCACCTTCGTGCAAAACAGGAATAGTGCCTTCTTCAAAAACGTTTAAGTTTTCTTCGGGTGTTTTCCCTTCAGGAACAATATCGGCTGGTAAATTAGGTAGTGTATATAATTTTTGAGTTAATTCTTCGGCTAAAGCTTCTGCTTTTTCTCCCAAATCTTTGCTCTTTTCTTTTAAGGCTACAGTCTTTTCTTTTAAAATGGCTGCTTTTGCTTTTTCGCCACCTTTCATCAATTCGCCAATGTCTTTGGATAATTTATTAGATTCGGATAAAGTGTTGTCTAATTCCACTTGCGTAGCACGACGTTGTTCGTCTAATTGAACGACCTCGTCTACAATTCCTTTGGCATCGATGTTTCTTTTTGCCAAAGCTTTGATTACTTTTTCCTGATTCTCTCTAATAAATGCAATTTGTAACATAGCTTGATTTTTATAACTCTCTATAATTTTTTGCGCCTTGCGCACGCAAATTTAAGAAAATGTTTGCTAAGAACGAGACAAAGTTGTTAGTTTTCCAAAGCTTCGTTTGAGCCTTTCGGCCTTTTGTAGGCTCGAAACCGTAGTTGTACCTATGATAAAAAAAGTTATTTTTGCAGTCATTCTGAATTTATTTCAGGAGTATTAAACTGTTATTATGTTAGAAAATCCAAAAAGATATACCATTACGGCGGCCTTGCCCTACACGAACGGACCCATTCACATTGGCCATTTAGCGGGAGTTTACGTGCCTTCGGATATTTATTCTCGTTATTTACGACTGCAAGGAAGAGACGTGTTGTTTGTTTGCGGAAGCGACGAACACGGTGTTGCCATTTCGATGAAAGCCAAAAAAGAAGGTATTACGCCTCAAGAAGTAATCGACAAATACGATGGTATTATTCGCAAATCGTTTGTAGATTTTGGGATTTCTTTTGACAACTATTCAAGAACTTCGGCTCAAATTCATCACGAAACAGCTTCGGAATTTTTTAAAACATTGTATGACAAAGGCGATTTTATTGAAGAAGTAACGGAGCAATTGTATGATGCCAAAGCTGATCAATTTTTAGCGGACCGATTTGTAACAGGGACTTGTCCAAAATGCAGCAACGAAGAAGCATACGGCGACCAATGCGAAAAATGTGGCTCCACCTTAAACGCTACCGATTTGATCAATCCAAAATCGACCATTACTGGCGAAACTCCGGTTTTGAAATCGACCAAACACTGGTTTTTGCCATTGGATCGTTACGAAGCTTTTTTGAAAGAATGGATTTTAGTCGGGCATAAAAACGACTGGAAACCGAACGTATATGGCCAAGTAAAATCGTGGATCGATGGCGGATTAGAACCTCGTGCCGTAACTCGTGATTTGGATTGGGGAATTGACGTGCCGGTTGCTGGCGCTGAAGGAAAAAAATTATACGTTTGGTTTGATGCACCCATTGGCTATATTTCTTCTTCGAAAGAATGGGCGGCACGCGAAGGAAAAAATTGGGAACCCTATTGGAAAGACCAAGATACCAAATTAATTCACTTCATTGGAAAAGATAATATTGTGTTTCACTGCATAATTTTTCCAGCGATGTTGAAAGCTGAAGGAAGTTATATTTTACCAGATAATGTGCCTGCGAATGAGTTCTTGAACTTGGAAGGCAACAAATTATCTACCTCTAAAAATTGGGCGGTTTGGCTGCACGAATATTTGGAAGAATTCCCAAATCAGCAAGATGTCTTGCGTTATGCCTTGACCTCGAATGCCCCAGAAACCAAAGACAATGACTTTACTTGGAAGGATTTCCAATCTAGAAATAACAACGAACTCGTAGCGATTTTTGGAAATTTTATCAATCGTGTCGTGGTATTGACGAATAAATATTATAATGGCATCGTGCCACAACCGAACCAACTTTCGGAAGTGGATGAACAAACTTTGGCCGAATTAAAAGCCTATCCAGCGGTGATTTCGAGTTCTATTGAGCGTTACCGTTTTAGAGAAGCTTTGGGCGAAATGATGAATGCTGCTCGTTTAGGAAATAAATATTTGGCCGACGAAGAACCTTGGAAAGTGATTAAAGACAATCCAGAGCGAGTACAAACTCAAATGTATGTTGCCTTGCAAATTGCAGCTGCTTTAAGTACGCTTTGCGAACCTTTCTTGCCTTTTACAGCTAAAAAATTAAGTCGCATTTTGAAAATTGATCCGCCATTAAACTGGAATGCGATTGCAGAACATAGCGATTTGCTAGTTGCAGGGCACCAAATTGGCGAAGCGGAATTGCTTTTTGCTAAAATAGAAGACGAAGAAATCCAAAAACAAATCAACAAATTGGAAGCAACAAAAACAGCCAATCTGGCGGAGAACAAAAAAGCCGAACCACAAAAAGAATCGATTCAATTTGAGGATTTTGCCAAAATGGATTTGCGTGTGGGAACGATTTTGGAAGCTGAGAAAATGCCAAAAGCCAACAAACTTTTAATCTTAAAAGTAGATACTGGAATTGACGTTCGCACCATTGTTTCTGGAATTGCCGAAAGTTTTGCACCAGAGGATATCATTGGTAAAAAAGTGACTGTTTTAGTCAATTTGGCACCAAGAAACCTTCGTGGTGTTGAGAGTCAAGGTATGATTTTGATGACCAATAATACCGAAGGGAAATTAGTATTTGTCAATCCAGATGCTGAAGGTGTTGGAAACGGAGAAACAATTAATTAAACAGTTATGCAACCAAAAATAATCGCTTTTGATGCTGACGATACCCTTTGGGTAAACGAAACCTATTTTGATGAAACCGAAACAAAATTTTGCGAATTAATGCAAGATTACCTTTCGCATCAGGGTATTTCGCAAGAATTATTCAAAATCGAAATTGCCAATTTGAAGTTGTATGGTTACGGAATTAAAGGGTACATTCTTTCCATGATAGAAGCGGCAATGGCCATTTCCAACAATACTATTCCTATTGAAGTGATTGAAAAAATCATTCAGTATGGTAAAGAATTACTTGAAAAACCAATTGTTTTACTTGATGGGGTTGAAGAAACATTAGAAGCTCTAAAAGGAAAATACAAATTAGTCGTTGCAACGAAAGGTGATTTATTGGACCAAAGACGAAAATTACACAATTCTGGATTAGGGCATTATTTTCATCACATCGAAGTCATGGCCGATAAGCAAGAGATCGATTATTCCGATTTGATAAAACGTCTAGACATTGCACCTTTTGACTTTTTAATGATTGGAAACTCTTTAAAATCGGATGTGTTACCAGTGTTAAATATTGGCGGACATGCTGTTCACATTCCGTTTCATACCACTTGGGCACATGAACGAATAGATCATACCATTGAACATGAAAATTTTCATGCTTTTGAAAAAATCACCGACGTTTTGCGATTGGTATAACAACTCATTTCACAAATTGTGAGCTCCTTATAATGAAACAAAAACTCGACCTTAATACCTGGAACCGAAAAGAACATTTTTTGTTTTTCAAACAAATGGAAGAACCTTTTTATGGCATTACCACTAGCATTGATTGTACCAAAGCTTATGCTAAAGCAAAAGAATTAGGGGTGACCTTTTTTAGCTATTACCTTCACAAAACCTTAAGTGCAGTCAATGCGATTGAGAATTTTCGGTACCGAATTATTGAAGATGAAGTCTATGTTTTTGATGTAATTGATGCCTCGGCAACTGTGATGCGAGAAGACACCACCTTTGGGTTTTCGTACATGCCTTTTTCTGAAGAGATCATCGGATTTGCGAAAACGGTACAAACTGAAATCGAGCGCATTCAATCTACAACGGGTGTTTTTACCAGAGAATATCCAGAGAATCTGATTCATTTTTCGGCTTTGCCATGGATTAATTTTAGTTCGTTATCGCATGCGCGAAGTTTTACTTGGCCTGACAGTTGCCCTAAAATTTCTTATGGAAAACTTATAGATGAAAACGGAACTAAATCAATGCCTGTTTCTATTCATGTACATCACGGTTTGGTGGATGGCTATCATGTCGGATTATTTCTAGACGCATTACAACAATTGATGAACGAATAAAAAAAGCACAAAGCCTTTTGAACTTTGTGCCTTTTAATTATTGGGGGGCTATTTATTTACCTAGCAACAAGACTTCATTAACAACTATATCCGTTACGTATCGTTTTTCTCCGTTTTTATCGTCATAGCTGCGATGTGTTAATTTACCTTCAATAGCTATTTCTTTTCCTTTAGTTACGTATTTTTCCATAATTTCTGCGGTTTTACCCCAGGCGGTAACTCGATGCCATTCGGTTTGTTCTACTTTATCTCCATTGTCTTTGTAATATACATCATTTGTTGCGATGGTTATTGTGGTTACTTTTTTCCCACCTTCTAAGTTTTTTACTTCAGGATCTTGACCTACTCTTCCAATTAATTGCACTCTGTTTTTCATGGCGTATAAATTTAAATAGTTATAAATAAATGTGTTGACTGATTCGTTTCAATCAACGGTGCAAAGATGGGAGAGTGACCAAAAATTATTCGGTAACTAACTATTTACTTTCGGTTGTAACTATTTGTAAGCGTTTGAAAACGGAAAATAATGTATATATTTGATAGATTTTAAATACATTTATTGCTCATTAACCCCTATTTTAAGTTAAAAACCCCCAAATCTTATGAATAAAAGCTGTTTAGAATGCGGTGATAAAATTATTGGCCGTGAAGACAAAAAGTTTTGCAGCGATGGCTGTCGCAATGCATATAACAACAAGATTAACAAAGACAGCAATAATTTTATGCGCAACATCAATAACAAATTGCGTAAAAATTATCGCATTTTATGTGAATTAAATACCGAAGGAAAGTCCAAAACTACCCGAACTAAATTAGTCAGCAAAGGATTTGACTTTGAGTATTTTACCAATATTTTGCAAACAAAAACAGGCAATACCTACTACTTTTTATACGATCAAGGTTATATGCTGTTAGAAAATGATTATTACATGCTAGTTAGAAAAGATATTTAACTCAAAACCCAAATCGGCCCAAACTCATGAAAAAAAAATATACCTCTCTTTACAATACGCTTTTCCTATTAGTTATTCTAGCGGTAACTTTTTTTACCATGATGCCACAATGGACAGTAGAAGACGAGGGACCACTTGCCGAATTTTCAACACAGAGAGCATTCAAACAAGTACGCGCTATTTCGCGTCAGCCGCACTTTGTAGGTTCTAAAAACCACGAAGAAGTAGCCAATTATTTGTTGAAGGAATTGCAAAAAATGGGCTTAGAAACCTCTATTCAAGAGGGGTATACATTGAGCGACTGGGGCAACTTGGTCAAATCCAAAAATCTATTAGCACGAATCAAAGGAACCGACAGTTCAAAAGCCTTATTGCTTTTATCGCATTACGATAGCGCGCCCCATTCTTATTCTTTGGGTGCCAGCGATGCCGGTTCGGGAGTGGCCACAATTTTAGAAAGTGTTCGTGCCTTTTTACACAATAAAAAAGCCCACAAAAACGATATTATCATTCTTTTTACTGATGCCGAAGAATTGGGCTTAAATGGAGCCGCGCTTTTTGTTACCCAACACCAATGGGCTAAAGAAGTGGGTGTTGTGTTGAACTTTGAAGCGCGTGGTTCCTCTGGACCAAGTTATATGTTAATGGAAACCAATGGCGGAAACGCAGGATTGGTTCGCGAATTTGCTGCCGCCAATGTGCCGCTTCCTGCATCTAATTCGCTCATGTACAGCATCTATAAAATGTTGCCTAACGATACCGACTTAACTGTATTTAGAGAACAAGGCAATATTCAAGGGTATAATTTTGCTTTTATAGACGACCACTACAATTACCACACGGCACAAGATGATAGCAAACACCTTAACAAAAAAACTTTAGAACATCAAGGTACTTATTTAATGCCTTTATTGCAGTATTTCGCAAATGCTAATTTTGATGCTACAGTTTCCAAAGAAGATTACGCCTATTTTACCCTGCCGTTTTCATTTATCAGTTATCCTTTTAGTTGGATTCTTCCGATGGTTTTGATTGCTTTAGTGCTTTTTGTACTATTTGTTTTTGTTGGAGTTGGAAAGCGAATTGTATCATTTAAAGAAATTGGAAAAGGATTTATTCCTTTTTTAGGCGCCTCAATTACTAGTGGTTTATTAGCTTTTTATGGATGGAAATTCTTGCTGAAGTATTATCCGCAATACAATGATTTACTTAACGGATTTACCTACAATGGTCATGCTTATATTGCTGGTTTTGTAAGTTTGACTATTGCTATTTGTTTTGTTTTTTACCATTTTTTCTCTGATAAAAAAATCACAATGAATCATTATGTTGCGCCACTTTTCGTTTGGTTAGTGATCAATTGTGGATTAGCCATTAGTTTAAAAGGAGCTGGATTTTTAATTATTCCCGTGTTTTTTGGATTGATTGCCTTTGGGTTTTTTATTTTGACGCAAAAATCAAATACGATACTCAATATCATTTGTAGTATTCCGGCGCTACTAATTATTGCGCCATTTATACAAATGTTTCCTATTGGTTTAGGATTAAAAGTGCTTTTTGGAAGTGCTATTTTAACTGCCTTAACCTTTGGATTACTTTTACCTGTTTTTGGGGGTTACACTAAAAAAGGCATGTGGTCGTTATTGTTTTTTGTTCTTGCCGGTATCTTTTTTGCGAAAGCACACATTCAATCCGGTTATGGATTAGGTAAAGCCAAATCGAACAGCTTACTGTACATTTACAATGCCGATACTCAAAAAGCCAATTGGGTCACCTACGACACCAATTTAGATGCTTGGACCAAAAGCTATTTGGGCAACCAACCCAAATCAGCTGATTTTATGAAAGATATTCCGTTGTTTAGCAAATACAATTCTGGATTTACTTATGCTGCCGAAGCGCCTATAAAAGAATTGGAAGAACCAACTATTGAATTTTTAAAAGATCAAATTAATGGCGACAAACGCGAATTAAAAATCAGAATTACTCCTAATCGAAATGTAAATCGCTATGATATTTTTGCTTCTGAGGAAATGATTCTGTACAATTTTAAAGCAAATGAAGTGCAAGCTATTGGACAAAAAGGAGAAAAATACGATCGCAAAAGAGGTAAAAAAATCTTGAGTTATTATGTTGTAGGCAACGAACCACTCGAAATGGAATTCAGCATCGATACACTTGTCCCTTTTGATATGGAATTATTAGAAAGTTCCTTTGACTTGATGCGAAATGAGTTGTTCCCAATGATCAAAAGACAAAATTGGATGATGCCAACACCATTTGTTTTAAATGATGCGGTGGTAATTCAGAAAAAAATCATTCCGAAACCTGTAGTAAAAAAAGTAGTGGAAAAAGTAGTTGAAATTACTCCTGTTCAAGATAGTATTACAGAACCAAAACCTGAAATAGAAACAGAAACACCTAAAGTTCCCTAAAGTACAACTATGACACAAATTAGTATTTTAGGCTGTGGTTGGCTGGGTTTGCCTTTGGCTAAATCCTTACTCCAAAATGGATTTTCGATCAAAGGTTCGACTACCTCTTTGGAAAAAATATCCCTGTTACAATCGGAAAGTATCACTCCATTTTTAGTGCGATTAGAGGAGCAAGAAATTAGCGCATCTATTGCTGATTTTTTAGCTGATAGCCATATCTTGATCATTAATATTCCGCCCAAATTAAGAGGCGGTTCTACCGAAAATTTTGTGGCCAAAATAACTACTCTGCTTCCTTTCATTGAAAATTCTACCGTTGAAAAAGTGCTTTTTGTGAGTTCAACTTCGGTTTATGGTGAGGACAATGAATTTGTTACTGAAGCAACCGTCTTGAATCCAGATACAGAAGGCGGACGTCAACTGGCAATTGTAGAAAATGTATTGCAAAAAAATAGTCGATTTCAAACTACTATTCTTCGTTTTGGAGGTTTAATTAGTGATGATCGAAATCCAGTTCGGTTTTTGTCCGGAAGAGAGAATATTGAAAATCCAGACACTCCCATCAACTTGATTCATCAAGATGATTGTATTGGCATCATTGAAAAAATTATTGCACTAAATTCTTGGGACGAAACTTACAACGCAGTCGCTCCATTCCATCCAACTAGACAAGAATATTATACTCAAAAAGCGACCGAATTGAATTTGGCTTTGCCTAAATTTGCGGCTTTGAATACTATTGTGGGAAAAACGATTTTGAACAACAAAGTAATTGAAGTCCTTGATTATTCCTTTATAAAACCAACATTATAACGTGAGAACCCGAATTAAAAATGCCTTTTTAGCCAAAGTAAATACCATTGGATTACCCATTTTGGCATTATGCTGGGTCAGTTTTTTTTGGGGAACTACTTGGATAGCTTCTAAAGAAGGAGTGAAACACATGCCGGCTTTGCAACTCGCTGCCATTCGACAATTTATTGGAGGAATCATTTATATCAGCTACTTTTTGTGGAAAAAAACACCTTGGCCGAAAGGCAAACAATGGAAATTCATTTTAATTTTAAGTGTGCTTAATTTCGTTTTGAGTAATGGGTTGAGTACTTGGGGAGTAAAATTTATCAGTAGCGGTTTAGGAGCTATCATTGGAGCATTGGTCCCGTTATGGGTAGTGATTATAAGTTTTTTCAGAGGAGAGCGCTTGGCTAAAGCAGCTATTTTAGGATTAATAATTGGGTTTTCGGGAATATGCGTCGTCTTCTACGATCATTTAAGTGATTTCTTTATCGCTGATTTCCGTTTTGGGATTTTTCTATCTATTACTGCAACACTAACTTGGGCTTTTGGAACTTTATATACCAAGAAAAAAGCGGCAAGTTTTAATCCGTATTTTGGATTGGGCTTGCAAATGTTTATTTCGAGTATTTTACTTTTTGCCTTTACTGGCGCTACAGGAACCTCGGTAAGTTTGTCTGAAATCCCGTCGGTTTCTTGGTGGGCGATCGGCTATTTGGTTTTGTTTGGTTCGGTTTTTACTTTTATTGCTTTCATTTATGCCTTGCAACGTTTACCATCCGAAATCAGTAGTATTTATGCGTATGTCAATCCTATTGTAGCAGTATTATTGGGTACCGTGATTTTTAATGAGCCGCTTACCATTCCTATTGTAATTGGCGGTAGCATAACTTTAGTTGGATTGTACTTAGTCAATAAATCGATGAGGAAAAATTAATAATAGCTCATGAGTTTGGAATTATGAATGAAGAATACATCAAGAGAATCAATACCATATTGACTTATATTGACAACAATTTAAGTGCTGATCTGTCATTAGAAACCCTTGCTCCGCTTGCATTTTATTCTCCTTTTCACTTTCACCGTCTTTTCAAGATGGTTACAAATGAAACTTTAAACGGCTATGTAACGCGCAAAAAAATCGAAAAAGCGGCTTCGATACTGATGCATAAAAATGAAATTACTATTTCCGAGATAGTTTTACAATTTGGATTCAGTAGCAATTCGGTATTTACCAGAGCCTTTAAAAAATACTACGAACAAAGTCCCAGCGATTTTAGAAAATCCCATTTCAAATCAATTAGCAAGATTAGTAAAGCGAATAGCAAGAAAGGAAAAGAAAATTTGAGTTACGAAGAATACCTTTGTACTCTTACTAACTTGAGAGAATGGCTACCAATGAATGCTACAATAGAAATCAAAGAATTACCTCAAACCAATTGGGCATTTGTCACTCATATTGGGGTGGAAGGATTAGAGAGAGCTTATGGAAAATTACTGCAATGGGCAATCCCTAAAGGCCTTGTCAACGACAATCTAAAATTTTGCCGTATCTATCACGACAGTTTTAAATTCACTGAGCCTGACAAAGTAAGAATGAGTGTTTGTCTTTTGTTATCCGAGTCGGTTGCAACCCAAGGCGAAATTGGTTTGGTTTCGATTCCAAATGGAAAACATATTGTCGGACATTTTGAGATAGCTCCTCATGATTTTGGGAAGTCTTGGCAATCGCTTTTTGTTTGGATGAATGAAAAGGGATATAAAAAAGCAGACCAAAACCCATTTGAAATAATGCACAACGATTTCAATGAGCATCCGGAGAAAAAATGCATTGTCGATTTCTGTATTCCAATCGAATAAAAAAAACCGTTTATCACTAAACGGTTTTTTTATTTTCAGACTTTATTACCAAATCTTAACTCGCTTTTCAGGAGCGACATACATTCCGTCCGTAGGCTGAATGTTGAAGGCTTCATAAAACGTGTCTACGTTTTGCAAGGGTACATAAGCACGATACATTCCTGGTGAATGTGGGTCTGTTTTAACTTGACTTTTTAAAGCTTCGTCTCTCATTTTAGAACGCCAAATAGTAGACCAAGAAATAAAGAAGCGTTGCTCTGGAGTATAACCATCTATTAATCCTGGATTTCTATTGGCTTTCAAATACAATTGTAATCCGTCATAGGCTGCATTTACTCCTCCAAGATCTCCAATGTTTTCTCCTAATGTAAACTTACCGTCTACAAAAGTTCCAGGCAAAGGTTGTAACGCACTGTATTGTGCAGCTAAAGCTCCTGTCAATGCGGTGAATTGTTTCAAATCGTCTGCTGTCCACCAATCAACTAAATTACCATCCGCATTATATCTTGCTCCTGAATCGTCAAATCCATGTGAAATTTCGTGACCAATTACTGCTCCAATTCCACCATAATTTACCGCTTCGTCTGCTTGATAATTGTAAAATGGCGGTTGTAAAATCGCTGCCGGGAATACAATTTCGTTGTACGAAGGATTATAATACGCATTCACTGTTTGTGGTGACATACCCCATTTTTCTTTATCTACTGGTTTTTTTAACTCGGCAATATTTTCATTGTAAGACCATTTAGACAGGTTTTTTACATTTTCAAAATAGCTTCCTCCTTCTGCAGGGGATTGAATAGTTAAAGCAGAATAATCTTTCCATTTGTCTGGATATCCTATTTTAACTCTTGATTTATTTAATTTGGCAATGGCGCTTTTTTTAGTTTCTTGCGACATCCAAGCTAAATTATTGATCCTGTTTTCAAAAGCTAAGAATACATTCTTGATCATTTTTTCCGCCTTTGCTTTTGCTTCAGCTGGGAATTTTTTCTCTACATATAATTTACCTAACGCTTCGCCAATTGAACCGTTAATCACTTGAAGTGCGCGCTCTTGAAGTGGGCGTTGTTTGACAGCGCCAGTTAAGGTTTTACCATAAAACTCCCAATTCGCTGTTTCCAATTGAGTAGACAGTTGACTGGCAGATTTGTTTAATAGTGTCCAGCGCATGTAAGCTTTCCAATCCTCTACTTTGTTTTCTTTCAAAATAGTTTCTAAAGCAATCAAGTATTTTGGTTGAGAAACAATTAACGAATCGGTTTTTGGCAACCCAATTTGAGACAAATAGCTATCCCAATTTAAAGAAGGAGTCAATTTTTGCAAATCATTTACCGTCATTGGATTATACGATTTTCTTCTATCTCTACGCTCTACCCTATCGAATCTCGGTTTAGACATAGCGGTTTCAAATGCTAAAATTTTATCTGCATTTGCCTGAGCTTCTGCAGGTTTTTCGCCAATTAATTGTAGCATTTTAGTTAGGTGGAGTATATATTTAGCACGTTTCTCCTTAGAATCGGCATCTTCTGAAACATAGTAGTCTCTATCAGGCAAACCTACACTTCCTGGGCCCACATTAATTACGTTTCTATTGCTGTTTTTAGCGTCAACTCCAACACCTACTCCAAAAAAACCTAAACCCCCTTGAGGCGCCATTTGAATTAATAAAGCCTGTAAATCTGCTGCATTTTTAACTGCATTAATTTTAGCTAAATACGGCTTTAATGGTGCAATACCTTGCTTGTTTCTGGCCACAGTATCCATTATAGATAGGTACAAGTTAATTGCTTTACCTTGATCTGTATTGGATTTATAAATAGGGTTTTTGGTCGCTTCGTTTAATATAACCAAAGCATCGGTGTCTGTTTTTTGACGCAATTCGTCAAAACTTCCCCAACGCGTTTTATCATTTGGAATTTGTGTATTGTCTAACCAAGTTCCGTTAACGTATCTAAAGAAATCGTCCGTTGGCTTCACTTTTTTATCCATGAAATTGACATTGATTCCCGGCTCTTTTTTTGCCGTATTATCTTGGGCTTGAACAGCCGAGGTAGCAATTAACGCTGGAAGCACGAAAAGAACAGCATTCGAAATTATTTTTTTCATTGTTTTTAATTTTTAGTGACAAACAAATCTATTGAATAATTTTTAAAGATTTGAAATACAATGCCCTTTTTAAACCATTCGTTGTGGCAAATTCCTTTTTGATTTTCGTATTTTTGCTTCAAATTTTGAAAATGAAAGCTTTTCTACACCACTATCGTTTCTTTTTTGGAGGATTAATTGTCTTTTCAATTATTACGATTTCTTTGTTTTATTCGGCATTGAAACCCGCCAAAACTTTACCTATATACAATCCTGCAGATGTAAATCCAGAATTAGTAGATAGTACGATTCAATACAAAAGTAAATACCACACCATTGCTGATTTTTCTTTTGTCAACCAAAATGGAAAAACCATTACCCAAAAAGACTATGATGGTAAAATTTATGTAGCCGATTTCTTTTTTACGACCTGCGGTTCCATTTGCCCAAAAATGACCACCAACCTAGAAGATGTTCAAAAAGCCATTCTCAATAATCCGAAAGTCCTATTGCTTTCCCATACTGTTTTCCCAGAAACAGATAGTGTCCCCGTTTTAAAACAATATGCCATCAAACACCATGTGAAGGATAGCAAATGGAATCTAGTCACTGGTGATAAAAAAGCCATTTATGCGATGGCGCGTAAATCGTATTTAGCTGTAAAATTGGGCAAACCCGAAGAGTTGTATGATATGGTTCACACTGAAAATTTTGTTTTGGTGGACCAAAAAAGACGTGTTCGTGGTTTCTATGATGGAACGAATAAAGAAGACGTGCAACGCCTCATAGAAGACATTGCTTTTTTATCCGAACAATAAAATTACTTTCCATTGATTTTTTAGTATAAAAATGATAATTATCATTTGGTTTACTATTAAAATCTGTACTTTTGTAATCTTAATTCAATCTAAATAAGACTTGCAAACAACACTCAATATTCTTAAAAAAGGCGAAAAAGCCATCATCAAAGACTTTGATGTTGATGCAGTTCCGTTGAAATTATTGGAGATGGGTTGTTTGCCAGGTAATGTAGTTGAAATACTTCAAATTGCTCCATTTGGCGATCCTTTGTATTTAAATATCAACGGTTCGCATGTTGCTATTCGAGTGGAAACCGCCAAAGAAATTGAAGTTGACTTAATCGAAAACAACTAATGTTAAGCAGTCACAACATCAACGTAGCGCTAATTGGTAATCCTAATGTTGGGAAAACTTCAGTTTTTAACCAACTGACAGGATTGAATCAGCAAGTGGGAAATTACCCCGGTATTACCGTGGAGAAAAAAATTGGTTTTTGCAAGCTGCCTAACAATTACAAAGCCAACATTCTTGATTTACCAGGAACCTATAGTTTGAATGCAAGCTCTATTGATGAGAACGTAGTGATAGAATTACTGTTGAATAAAAACGACAAACTTTATCCTGACGTTGCCTTAGTAGTAACCGATGTAGAGAATTTAAAACGCAACTTACTGCTTTTTACCCAAATCAAAGATTTAGAAATTCCAACCATATTAGTCATTAATATGGCTGATAGAATGAAACACAATGGAATTTCGTTAGACATACCCTATTTAGAAGAAAAACTCCAAACAAAAATTGCCTTAGTTAGTTCTAGAAAAGGCAGCGGAATAGATGAACTTAAACAACTCATTGTTAATTACAAATCCATTCCGAAAATACCCTGCTTAAATGCTTCGATAATTGACGAAGAATATTTTGAAACTTTACGCAAAACCTTCCCGAATCAATTATTGTACAAATTATGGCTGGTGATTACACAAGACGTCAACTTCTTGAATTTGGATCGAAACGAAATTCGTAATTCCTATACCAAATCGCATTCAGATCTAAAACGATTGCAACAAAAAGAAACCATAAAACGATATCAATTCATCAATGATGTATTGAAAGAAGGGCTGAAAATTGACACCAGCATTGCCAAAGATTTCCGGTCTATTTTAGATCGAGTATTGACCCATAAAGTTTGGGGTTATGCTATTTTCTTTTTCATTCTTTTCGGCATTTTTCAATCCATTTTTGAATGGTCTAAAATTCCAATGGATTTTATAGACAATTCTTTTGCTTCTTTGAGTGCGTTGGCAAGCGAAAAATTACCTGCTGGCGTATTGACTAATTTAATTGCACAAGGTATTATACCTGGCATTGGAGGCATCCTTATTTTTATTCCGCAAATCGCTTTCCTTTTCATGTTCATTTCCATTTTAGAAGAAAGTGGCTACATGAGCCGCGTCGTCTTTTTAATGGACAAAATCATGCGAAAATTTGGTTTGTCAGGCAAAAGCATTGTGCCGTTAATTTCAGGTACTGCTTGTGCTATTCCCGCCATTATGGCTACCCGAAATATCGAAAACTGGAAAGAACGATTAATTACAATTTTAGTAACGCCGTTTACCACTTGTTCTGCACGACTTCCCGTTTATGCAATTATTATTGCGTTGGTAATCCCTGACGAACGTGTTTTTGGCATCATCAATATGCAAGGATTAACATTGATGTTATTGTATCTTTTGGGTTTTGGAATGGCGATTTTCTCTGCTTATATATTGAATAAAATTTTAAAGATAAAAGGCAAAACCTACTTTGTGGTGGAAATGCCCAATTACAAATTGCCTATGTTTAAAAATGTGGCCATCAATGTAATTGAGAAAACAAAAGCTTTTATTTATGGAGCTGGAAAAATAATATTAGCCATTTCAATTGTATTGTGGTTTTTGGCTTCCTATGGCCCAGGTGAAAAATTCCGAAATGCTGAAAAAATTGTACTAGAGAAATACCAAGCTAGTCCTTTAAATGGAGCCGAATTACAAAATGCAATTGCCTCCCAGAAATTAGAAAATTCATATATCGGATTGATGGGGAAAACCATTGAACCTGTTATTTCTCCTTTAGGTTACGATTGGAAAATTGGCGTAGCGATTATTAGTTCGTTTGCGGCTCGAGAAGTTTTTGTAGGAACACTAGCAACTATATATAGCGTGGGAGATAGTGATAATGACAACACGATCAAAAACAAAATGCAAGCCGAAATCAATCCTGAAACCGGTCAAAAAATATTCAATTTTGCATCAGGAATTTCATTGTTGTTGTTTTATGCTTTTGCTATGCAATGTGCTAGTACCATTGCCATTACTAAAAAAGAAACCAACTCTTGGAAATGGCCTTTAGGTCAATTAATCTTTATGAGTGGATTAGCCTACGTTGTGGCTTTAATCGCTTTTCAAATCCTAAAATAACAGAATATGATTCAGGAGATTCTAGCATTTGGAATATTGATTCTTGCTATTGCTTTTTTAGTTCAAAAGTATTTTTGGAAGAAAAAATCAGATAAAAATTGTGTCAATAGCGACTGTGGTTGCGCTTAACCTAAAGCTACATCCAACATCATCATTACAATAAATCCACCAATAAATCCGAGGGTTGCAATATCAGTGTTGTTATCTTGTTGTGTTTCAGGAATCACTTCTTCTACCACTACAAAGATCATAGCGCCTGCGGCAAATGCTAAAGCGTAAGGCAATAACGGGGTAAAAAAAGTAACTGCTACAGCACCTAAAACTCCTGCAACTGGTTCCACTAATGCCGAAGCTTGGCCGTACATAAAACTTTTTCTTCTGCTCATTCCCATTCGGCGTAAAGGCATCGAAACTGCAATTCCCTCAGGAAAATTTTGAATACCAATTCCGATGGCTAATGTTAAAGCGCCAGCAATAGAAGCTTCCGGAATTCCGGCTGCTACACCTCCAAATAAAACGCCTACTGCCAATCCTTCGGGAATATTGTGTAAGGTTATCGCTAAAACTAATAATGTTGTGCGTTGCCAAGGTGATTTTACCCCTTCTGATTCTTGAAAATTAATATGTAAATGGGGCAATACTTTATCCAATCCAAAAATGAACAAAGCGCCTAGAAAAAATCCAACCGAAGCTGGAATCACTTTAACAAATCCGTCACCGGCAGTCATTTCAATGGCAGGTGCCAACAAACTCCAAAAACTAGCCGCCACCATAACGCCTCCAGTGAAACCTAGCATTCCGTCTAAAACTACTCGATTCATGGTTTTAAAAAAGAAAACAAAAGAAGCGCCTAAGGCCGTTAAAAACCAAGTAAAAAGTGTCGCATACAAAGCCGCTAAAACCGGATCTATGCTTTCGAAATAATCAATTACAACTTGAAACATAATTTTTTTTTTGCAAATCTACTACATTTATCATTTTTTCGATTGGAATACTCTTATTTTTGGTGTTTATTGAAGTGGATTTTTTAACATGAAACAATACGACTACATTTTTACCGGCGCAGGCTTATCCGCATTAATGACGGTGTACAAAATGATTCTGTCTAATAAATTTCAAACTAAACGCATTTTACTTTTAGATGAAAATGCCAAACAGACCAATGACCGAACTTGGTGTTTTTGGGACCAAAAAGAATCTCTTTGGGAACCCTCTGTTTCAAAAAAATGGAATTCGGTGGTGTTTGCCAATAGTGATTTTACTAAAAATTTAGACCTACATCCCTATCATTACAACAAAATTCAAGGATTGGATTTTTACAACCAAGTATTGAATTTGATTGCTAAGCAACCAAATATTGATTTTGTTCAAGAAAAAGTGCTGGCAATAGAAGAGTCAGAAAGTATTGTTTTGGTGAAAACCGAAAGTCAAGGTTTTTCGTGTACTACACTTTTTAATTCGATTTACAATCCTGCTTTAGCAAACAATCAATCCAAATATCCGTTGTTGCAACAGCATTTTCTGGGATGGTTTATCCAAACTGAAACTCCTGTTTTCAATTCGGAACAAGCCACTTTTATGGATTTTTCGGTAGAACAAAAAGGGAATACCCGCTTTATGTATATTTTGCCTACTTCGCCAACCGAAGCGTTGTTGGAATACACTTTATTTTCAAAAGAATTGCTTTCAAAGGAAGAATACGAAGCTGAAATTAAAAAATACCTTCAACAATTAGGAATTGCTCACTACAATATTATCGAAAAAGAAATTGGCACTATTCCCATGACTTGCTATCCATTTTGGAAACACAACACCAAAAATGTAATTAATATTGGCACTGCCGGCGGATGGACCAAAGCCAGTACGGGATTTACTTTTAAAAATGCCGACAAGAAATCGAGTGAATTAGTTTCGTTTATGGAAACCCATACCGATGGCAGAAAGTTTCATTCCAAGACCAAATTCTGGTGGTACGATCTCTTGCTTTTGGATATTTTAGATCAAAAAAACGAAACGGGATCGGCTATTTTCTCAGCCCTTTTCGAAAAGGGAAATGCCCCACTGATCCTAAAATTTTTAGATGAAGCAACTACGTTTTGGGAGGACTTACAAGTCATTTGGAAATGTCCAAAAGGACTATTTATCAATGCTTTATTGAAACGACTTTTTCGATTTTAATTTAGCTATCCTACGATAACAAATCTTTATGATTTGATTCCTTCTTTAGACCAGATTTCTAATTATCTTTGCAAAAGATTTTTTAAATCAAATATCGTATATCATTAATTTAATATAAATAATTATGTATCCAGAAGAAATGGTAAGACCAATGAAAGCGGAATTAGTTGACGCTGGTTTTCAAGATTTACATACTGCTGAAGCTGTTGAAAATGCTATCAAAGGAGCAGGAACGACTTTAGTTGTGGTCAATTCTGTTTGTGGTTGTGCTGCAAGAAACGCACGTCCAGGAGCAAAAATGAGTTTAGAAGGTGCTAAAAAACCAGATCATTTGATTACGGTTTTTGCAGGAGTTGATAAAGAAGCAGTTGATGCAGCGCGTCAACACATGTTCCCTTTTCCTCCTTCTTCGCCAAGTATGGCTTTATTCAAAGACGGTGAATTAGTTCATATGTTAGAGCGTCACCATATTGAAGGTCGTCCAGCCGAATTAATTGCTGAAAACTTACAAGATGCTTACGCTGAGTTTTGTTAAACTAAAACAGTATTTTAAAAAACCTTTTAGAGAGTAATTTCTAAAAGGTTTTTTCTTTATTGTCATTTTCAAATTTTCAAATTACCTTTGCACCCGAGTTCTTCCAATTAGAACTCATACATAATTTCTCACTTAAACGTTTATAGCATGCAACTGTACAACACCTTAAGCGCAGAAGAAAGAGCCGAGCTGATTGATCAAGCCGGCAAACAAAGACTTACTTTGTCTTTCTATGCGTATGCCAAAATTGAAGATCCTAAAAAATTTAGAGACGATTTATTCGTTGCTTGGAATGCCCTTGACGCCCTTGGCCGAACTTATGTAGCCAAAGAAGGAATCAATGCGCAAATGAGTGTTCCGGCCGAAAATTTTGAAGCCTTTCGCGAGACTTTAGAAGTATATCCTTTTATGCGTGGCATTCGTTTGAATGTAGCTGTCGAACATGACGATCATTCGTTCTTAAAATTAACTGTAAAAGTGCGCCACAAAATTGTGGCCGACGGTTTGAACGACGAAACCTTTGATGTAACTAACATTGGAGTCCACTTAAAAGCAAAGGAATTTAACCAAATTTTAGACGATCCCAACACGATTGTAGTCGATTTTAGAAATCATTACGAAAGTGAAATTGGGCATTTTAAAGGGGCCATCACACCAGATGTAGAGACTTTTAGAGAAAGTTTACCTATCATCAATGAGCAATTGCAAGATTATAAAGAAGATAAAAATTTGGTGATGTATTGCACCGGCGGAATTCGTTGTGAAAAAGCATCGGCTTATTTTAAACACCAAGGTTTTAAAAAGGTATTCCAATTGGAAGGCGGCATTATCAACTATGCTAAGCAAATCCAAGAAGAAAATCTAGAAAGTAAATTCATTGGGAAAAACTTTGTGTTTGACCATCGCTTGGGCGAAAGAATTACAGACGACATCGTTTCGCAATGCCACCAATGTGGCAAACCTTGTGATAATCATACTAATTGTTCCAATGACGGCTGCCATTTATTATTCATTCAATGCGACGAATGCAAGGCAGCGATGGAAAATTGTTGTTCATCAGAATGTCAAGAAACCATTCACCTTCCGGTAGACGAACAAATAAAATTACGTCGCGGAAAACAAGTAGGCAATAAAGTATTCCGTAAAGGAAAATCAGAGAATTTAAAGTTCAAACACTCTGGGGAATTGTCCGATACAGCATTGGCGACAGCCTCAAAATCAAATGATATTCGTCAAAAGATTAAAGTGAAAAAAGTGCTTTTAGGCAAAGTAGAACATTACTTTGTCAAAGCACAAGTGGGACTTTTTAGTATTGAAAACAATGAATTAAACAGTGGCGATACTTTGATTATTTCTGGACCAACAACCGGAAATCAGGAACTAGTTATAAATAAAATGTTAGTCAATGGAACAGAAAATTCGACTGCAAAAACCGGAGACAAAGTAACTTTTGAAGTTCCGTTTAGAGTGCGATTATCTGATAAATTGTATCTCAAAATACAAAATTAACCCTTTACAGAACACCAAAAACTGAATCCCATTTCGTAACTGAAATGGGATTTTTTCTTTCACAAAAACCCTATAAACTTAAAACTAAAAAATACTATCTTTACGCTTTATTCGTTTTAAGAACTTAAGTTGCATTCATTGCAACACTACATATAAAATTATGGCATGTACAAGTTGTTCAACTTCAGATGGTGGTGCACCAAAAGGTTGTAAAAATAATGGGACTTGCGGCACCGATAGCTGCAATAAATTAACGGTTTTTGACTGGCTTTCTAATATGAGTGCTCCCAATGGTGAAGCTCCATTTGATTGTGTGGAAGTCCGTTTTAAAAATGGAAGAAAAGAATTTTACCGCAATACTGAGAAACTTACCTTAAGCATTGGTGATATCGTAGCTACTCTAGCTTCGCCAGGACATGATATCGGAATCGTTACTTTAACCGGCGAATTGGTTAAAGTACAAATGAAGAAAAAAGGGGTCAATCCTGAAAGTCCTGAAATTCTAAAAATATACCGAAAGGCATCTCAAAAAGACATCGATATTTGGTCAGCAGCGAGAGATCGTGAGGAACCTATGAAAGTACGCGCGCGCGAACTAGCAATTCAACAAAAATTAGAAATGAAAATTTCGGATATTGAATTTCAAGGAGACGGATCTAAAGCTACTTTTTATTATACCGCCAACGACAGAGTCGATTTTCGATTGTTAATTAAAGATTTTGCCAAAGAATTCAACACCAGAATTGAAATGAAACAAGTTGGTTTCCGTCAGGAAGCCTCTCGTTTAGGAGGAATTGGATCTTGCGGAAGAGAACTGTGTTGCTCTACTTGGTTGACTGATTTTAGAAGTGTCAACACCTCGGCAGCTCGTTACCAACAACTGTCATTGAATCCGCAAAAATTAGCAGGACAATGTGGTAAATTAAAATGTTGTTTGAACTATGAGTTAGACACCTACATGGATGCCTTGAAGGACTTTCCTGATTTTGACACTAAATTAGTGACTGAAAAAGGAGATGCAATTTGTCAAAAACAAGATATTTTCAAAGGGTTAATGTGGTTTGCTTATACCAATAATTTCGCCAATTGGCATGTATTAAACATTGAACAAGTTAAAGAAATTGTTGCCGAAAATAAATTGAAAAACAAAGTTTCATCGTTAGAAGACTTTGCTATTGAAACGGTTGACGAACAAGAAAAGAACTTTAACAATGCCATGGGACAAGAGAGTTTAACTCGTTTTGACCAACCTAAGAAAAAGAAAAGACCCAATAAAAAACCGAGACAAGGCGTTGAAGGAAATGGAGGAAACAATAGGCCTGCTAACCCAAACAACAACAACAAACCATCGGGGAATAATAATAGACCAAATAATAACAAGCGTCCGAATCCCAATCAAAAAAGTGACGAACCTAGAAAACCAATAATTATTACTAAAAATGAGGATAAAAAATAGTCTTGTTTTAATTTTAATTGGAATTCTCTTTTTTTCATGTGATAAAAAAAGAGTGTTTGACGAATACCATTCGGTTGGAAGTGCTTGGCACAAAGACAGCACGGTTACTTTTGAATTACCCGAATTGGATTCGACTAAACGCTATGATTTGTTTGTCAATTTGAGAAGTAATGACAACTATCCGTTTAATAATTTGTTTTTGATTGTAGCTTTAGAATTGCCCAATGGATTTACCAAAGTAGATACTTTAGAATACCAAATGGCCAATCCAGACGGCACATTGTTAGGAGAAGGATTTACTGATATCAAAGAGAGTAAATTATTCTACAAAGAGAAAGTAAAATTTAGAGGAAAATATAAAGTATATATCAAACAAGCTGTTCGCGAATCAGGTAAAGTACCTGGTGTGGAAGAGCTTGAAGGAATTACAGACGTAGGTTTTAGAATTGAAAATAAAGAATAAAAACAGTATGGCGATTATCAATAGAAAAAAAAATCAGGTACCGGATTCTGAAAAAGACATTCAATATTATTCCAAATTATTCTGGAAATATTTCTTTTATGGCATGGGAGGCATCGCCTTATTTTTCTTATTTGCTTCTTGGGGGCTTTTAGGCTCAATGCCATCATTTGAAGACTTAGAAAATCCAGACTCTAATTTAGCTACCGAAATTATCTCTGCAGACGGAGTGGTAATTGGAAAATATTTTGAAAAAAACCGTTCCCAATTAAAGTATTCCGACTTGCCTAAAAATTTAGTTCAAGCCTTGGTAGCAACCGAAGATGCTCGTTTTTACGATCACTCCGGAATTGACGGCAGAGGAACGCTAAGAGCTATATTGAGTTTTGGGACTTCGGGAGGAGCCAGTACGCTAACCCAACAATTAGCTAAACAATTATTTCACGGAGAAGGTTCTAAATTTTTACCATTCCGTATTATTCAAAAAGCAAAAGAATGGATTATTGCTATTCGCTTAGAAAGACAATATACCAAAAACGAGATCATTGCCATGTACTGCAATGTATATGATTTTGGAAATAACTCTGTGGGGGTGAACTCGGCAGCCAAAACTTATTTCTCAAAAGAACCTAAAGACCTAACCATAACTGAATCGGCTGTTTTGGTGGGTATGTTTAAAAACTCTGGTTTATACAACCCTGTAAAAAATATCGAAGGGGTGACTAATAGACGTAACGTAGTATTGAAGCAAATGGAAAAAGCGGAGATTATTACCGAAGCTCAAAAACTACAATTACAACGTTTACCTATTAAATTAAACTTCAAATTAGAAAGTCACAAAGACGGAACCGCTACCTATTTCAGAGAATATTTGAGAGAATACATGAAAAAATGGGTAGAAGAAAATAAAAAACCAGACGGTTCAGATTATAACATATACAAAGATGGGTTGCGCATTTACACTACCATTGATTCGCGCATGCAATTGTATGCTGAAGAAGCAGTAGAAGCGCATATGGCAAATCTACAAGAAGAATTCTTCGACCAAGCCAAAGAGAATAAAAACGCACCATTTGTTAACATTTCGCAAGCCGAAACCGATCGTATCCTGAAAAAAGCCATGAAAGCTTCAGCACGTTGGAACATCATGGAATCCAATGACAAAAGCGAAGAAGAAATCATCGCCTCATTCAAACAAAAAACCAAGATGAAGGTGTTCACTTGGAAAGGAGAAAGAGATACGATTATGACGCCTTTGGATTCGATTCGTTATTACAAACACTTTCTACAATCAGGTTTAATGGCCATGGAACCACAAACCGGAAACATCAAAGCTTGGGTAGGTGGTATCAATTACAAATACTTCCAATACGATCACGTGGGCCAAGGAGCGAGACAAGTAGGTTCAACCTTCAAACCTTTTGTTTACGCAACTGCCATTGAACAATTAGGTATGTCACCTTGTGATTCTATTTTGGATGGGCCGTTTATGATTCGCAAAGGAGAGCACAACGTTACCGAAGATTGGGAACCTAGAAACTCTGATCAAAAATACCGTGGTATGGTCACTTTAAAAAGAGCCTTGGCCAATTCCATCAATACCGTTTCAGCCAAATTAATT
Source organism: Bacteroidota bacterium (assembly GCA_046048915.1). Taxonomy (GTDB): domain Bacteria; phylum Bacteroidota; class Bacteroidia; order Flavobacteriales; family Flavobacteriaceae; genus Flavobacterium. Next base: position 41,947 of record JBJOFE010000001.1, read on the forward strand.
GACAAAACAGGTCCTGAGGCTGTGGTTGAATTAACGCATAAATTAGGGGTAACTTCTGAAATTCCAGCACAACCATCTATTGCACTTGGAGCTGTAGAAATTACTGTTCAAGACATGGTGGCTGCTTATAGTACTTTTGCTAATCAAGGGGTATATGTAAAACCGCAATTTTTAAGAAAAATCGAAGACAAAAGTGGTGTGGTTCTATACGAACCGGTTCCTGAGTCTCACGATGTCTTGAACAAAGACATTGCATTTGCCGTGATCAAATTATTAGAAGGGGTTACCGAAGGCGGATCTGGAGAACGTTTGCGCACTGAAGGTGGCGGAAACGGAGACAACCGTTGGACAGGCTATCCGTATATGTTTAAAAATCCAATTGCCGGTAAAACCGGAACCACTCAAAACCAATCCGATGGATGGTTTATGGGAATGGTACCTAATTTAGTTACTGGAGTTTGGGTGGGTTGCGAAGATCGTTCCGCGCGTTTTAGAAGTCTTACTTACGGTCAAGGAGCAACAGCAGCCTTACCAGTTTGGGGGTATTTCATGAAAAAATGTTACGAAGACGAAACGCTCAATGTATCTAAAGACGATTTTGACAGACCCGCTAATCTTGGTATAAAAGTAGATTGTTATTCTAGACCTGCAGCGGTAGTTAAAGACTCTACTGAAACGGAACAAAGCACCGAAGAATTCGAATTATAATTCCTTTATGGAGCTATTTCCCGCCATTCACTGTATCTTTATAGCTAAAAACTAGCCATAAAGGATGCCGTTGCTGTCGGGGCTAAGGGTTGTGTTTTCAATTGGAAAATCGCAACTTAAATACTGTTTTTAAATTCATGAATTAATACTAATACACATGATTAACAAAAAAGTATCCTCCGCACAAGAAGCGCTTCAAGGTATTGAAGACAACATGACCCTTATGATGGGCGGCTTTGGATTGTGCGGCATTCCCGAAAATGCTATTGCTGAACTCGTTCAAAAACAAACCCAAAATTTGACCTGTATTTCCAATAACGCAGGCGTTGACGATTTTGGATTAGGTTTATTATTACAACACAAACAAATCAAAAAAATGATTTCTTCCTATGTGGGAGAAAATGCCGAATTTGAACGCCAAATGCTATCGGGCGAACTCGAAGTTGAGCTGATTCCACAAGGCACATTGGCCGAACGTTGCCGCGCAGCCCAAAATGGAATTCCAGCTTTTTTCACTCCAGCTGGCTACGGAACCGAAGTTGCACTAGGAAAAGAAACTCGAGAATTCAACGGAAAAATGCACGTTTTAGAGCATGCTTTCCAAGCCGATTTTGCCATTGTAAAAGCATGGAAAGGCGATACGGCAGGCAATCTTATTTTTAAAGGTACCGCTCGTAATTTTAATTCGTGTATGGCAGGTGCTGCAAAAATCACCATCGCCGAAGTGGAAGAATTAGTCGAAGCCGGCAATCTAGATCCGAACCAAATTCACACACCAGGTATATTTGTGCAACGCATTTTTCAAGGAGAAAAATTTGAAAAGAGAATTGAACAAAGAACTACTAGAAAAAAATAATTTGAAAATTATTCAATTTGAAAATTTGAAAATAAAATGGCACTAGATAAAAATCAAATCGCAGAAAGAATAGCACAAGAAGTCAAAGATGGCTTCTATGTCAATCTAGGAATTGGAATTCCAACCTTGGTGGCCAATTATGTGCGCAACGATATTTCGGTGGAGTTTCAATCGGAGAACGGCCTGCTTGGCATGGGGCCTTTCCCGTTCGAAGGCGAAGAAGATGCCGATTTAATCAATGCGGGGAAACAAACTATCACTACACTTCCTGGAGCCAGTTTTTTTGATTCGGCCTTGAGTTTTGGAATGATCCGAAGCCAACAAGTAGATTTAACAATTCTTGGCGCAATGGAAGTAGCTGAAAATGGTGATATCGCCAACTGGAAAATCCCAGGCAAAATTGTTAAAGGAATGGGTGGCGCTATGGATTTAGTGGCTTCTGCCGAAAATATCATTGTGGCCATGATGCACGTCAACAAAGCTGGAGAAAGTAAGATCCTTAAAAAATGTACGTTGCCGCTAACGGGTGTTGGTTGTGTCAAAAAAGTCGTAACCGAATTAGCCGTGATGGAAGTCACTTCAAAAGGTTTCAAACTATTGGAACGCGCGCCAGGTGTTAGTGTTGAACATATAATTGCAAACACAGAAGCAAACCTCATCATTGAAGGAGAAATTCCTGAAATGCTAATTAACTAAACCAAAAATGAAAAAAAACCTATTAATTCTCGCACTACTTTTTGTAAGCATTGGCACACAAGCACAAGAAAATGTTGACTTTTCGAAAAAGAAAGAGATTATTTCGCCAGAAATAAATGCAGACAATACAGTTACTTTTCGATTGGAAGCCAAAAATGCTAAAGAAGTAAAAGTTCAAGGCGATTGCGTTCCCGAAGGTGGTTTGTTAACCAAAGGAGAAGATGGAATTTGGACCTTAACCACCAAAAAGCTTAACCCAGAATTGTACAGCTATTCGTTTTATGTAGACGGCGTTAAAGCCTTCGACCCAAATAATGCCTTTTTAATTCGCGATGTATCCACAGTAGTCAACGTATTTTTAGTAGGTGGTGGAAAAGCCGATTTATACAAAGTTACCGATGTGCCTCACGGAACGGTAGCCAAACGTTGGTACCAATCACCAAAACTAGAAAGCACACGTCGTTTGACTGTATATACACCCGCTGGTTATGAAAGCAGTAAACAAAAATACCCTGTGCTGTACTTAATGCACGGTGCTGGTGGTGATGAAAATGCTTGGATGGAATTGGGTCGTACGGCTCAAATCATGGACAATTTAATTGCTCAAGACAAAGCAAAACCAATGATCGTAGTGATGACGAATGGTAATGCTGATCAAACCGCCACTCCAGGAGAATCAAGTGAAGGATTTGTGAAACCCGTTTTTATGCGTCCCGCTACTTTTGCAGGTAAAACAGAAGCTGCGTTTGGAGATATTATTCAATTTGTGGAAAGTAATTATCGCGTAAAGAAAGAAAAAGCGTCTCGTGCCATTGCAGGCCTTTCTATGGGAGGTATGCACAGCTTGGTGATCTCGGCAAATTATCCTACTTCCTTTGATTATGTAGGCGTTTTTTCTTCGGCCCTATTACAACCTAAAGATTCGCAAGCGGCAGTTTATAGTGATTTTACTAACAAGCTAAAAGTACAAAGAGACAATGGATTTAAATTGTACTGGATTGGTATTGGTAACTCAGACTTTCTTTTTGAAAGATCTAATGAATACCGCAAACTATTAGACAGCTTACAATTCAAATACGAGTATCACGAAACTTCTGGGGGCCATACGTGGTCCAATTGGCGCGATTACTTATCAGAATTTGCTCCCTTGTTATTTCAATAAAATAAAAAACCCGCTAACAATAGCGGGTTTTTATTTTATAAAGTAGGTTATAAATTCTCAAAGAAGTCATTCCCTTTATCGTCAGTAATAATGAAAGCGGGGAAATCTTTCACGGTAATTTTACGTACCGCTTCCATACCCAACTCCTCAAAGTCTACTACTTCTACCTTCAAGATGTTGTCTTGCGCTAAGATAGCCGCTGGCCCTCCAATTGAACCTAAATAGAATCCGCCATAGGTTTTACAAGCATCCATTACTTGTTTAGTTCGGTTTCCTTTGGCCAACATAATCATGCTGCCGCCTGCTTTTTGGAACTCTTCCACATACACATCCATTCTTCCAGCCGTGGTTGGTCCAAAACTTCCTGACGGCATTCCGTCTGGTGTTTTAGCCGGTCCAGCGTAATAAATTGGGTGGTTTTTAAAGTAGTCTGGCATTGGTTTACCAGCATCTAATAATTCTTTGATTTTAGCATGAGCAATATCACGCGCTACAATCAAAGTTCCGTTTAATTTCAAACGAGTTTTGATTGGGTATTGCGACAAATCAGCTAATATATCCTTCATTGGTCGGTTCAAATCTACCTCAACTGGCGCCTCCAAATGCGGTGGCGTAGCCGGTAAAAATTGTTTTGGATTGGTTTCCAATTGCTCTAAGAAAATACCGTCTTTGGTGATTTTCCCTTTGATGTTTCTATCGGCAGAACACGAAACACCTAGTCCAACTGGACAAGAAGCGGCGTGACGCGGCAAACGAATGACACGTACATCGTGAGCAAAATATTTTCCTCCAAATTGAGCTCCAATAGAACTTTCTTGGCAAAATTCTAATACTTTTTTCTCCCATTCTAAATCACGGAAAGCCTGACCAGCCATGTTTCCTGAAGTAGGTAAATTATCGAAATAACCTGCTGATGCTTTTTTCACAGCAGCCAAATTCGCTTCAGCAGATGTGCCACCAATAACCAAAGCTAAATGGTAAGGCGGACAAGCAGATGTTCCTAAATCTTTGATTTTTTGACGGACGAAAGTCTCCATTGATTTCTCATTCAACAAGGATTTAGTTTGTTGGTACAAAAAGGTTTTGTTAGCTGAACCTCCTCCTTTTGCTAAAAATAAGAACTCATACGACGCTCCTTTTTTAGCATAAATATCGATCTGTGCTGGCAAATTAGATCCTGAGTTTTTTTCTTCAAACATCGAAATCGGCACAATTTGCGAATACCTTAAATTCTTATTTTGGTAGGTGTTGAAAATTCCTTTTGACAACCATTCGGCATCATCGACTCCTGTGTATACATTTTCGCCTTTTTTAGCCATTACAATCGCCGTTCCGGTATCTTGACAAGAAGGCAACTGACCTTCTACGGCTACTACTGCATTTTGCAATAAATTGTACGCCACAAAACGATCGTTGTCTGTCGCTTCGGGATCATTCAAAATGTTGTTTAGTTTTTGCAAATGCGCTGTTCGCAACATAAACGAAACGTCATTCATGGCTTCTTGCGCTAACAATTCCAATCCTTTAGGATCTACTGTAAGAATTTCTCTGTTGCCCAATTGTTCCACTTGCACAAAGTCAGCAGTCAATTTTTTGTAGTGTGTATCGTCTTTTAAAATGGGATACGGGTCTTGATATATAAAGTCCATTATTGAATTTTTAGAGGAGTAAAGTTACGGAATGTTTGACAGTTCCCCTTGGATTAATTTGCTAAATTACTATACTTGTTGCAAGTGTTTCGAATTTAAATTCGGAGCAAAATTGGTTGTTAAAAAACCCAACTCGCTACAAAAATAGCAGTGATCACACAAATTACGTCTACCAAAAGCATGGTGCCTAAAGCGTAGCGTGTGTTTTTAATATTGACAGACCCAAAGTACACCGCAATCACGTAAAAAGTGCTTTCGGCACTGCATTGAAAAATACTACTCAATCGACCCGTTAGCGAATCGGCGCCAAAAGTATTCATAGAATCGATTAAAAAACCACGCGATCCAGCGGAACTAAATGGGCGCAACATCGCGACAGGAAGCGCATCGGTAATTTCTTTATTAACTCCCATATTAGAGAAAATAAAGGCAATCCAATTGCTGATGATTTCAAACAAACCGCTATTTCTAAATAGCGAAATCGCTACCAACATCGCTAAAACATAAGGAAAAATAACGACTCCTGTTTTGATTCCATTGTTGGCTCCAACTACGAATGATTCGAAAACGGTGGTATTCGCTTCTGTGAATTTTTTCTCTTTGACAAAAGAAAATACCAGGGTGAAAGCAATGATTGTAATTAATATTAAAGCAGAAAGGTTGCTTGTAAAATAGTTTTTACCAATTAAATCCAATTGGTTTACATAGAATAACAAACCAATAATAGCTGCAATTAACACCATTAAAGACACCACTAATGAAGCGCTTTTGAAATTGATTTTTTGTTTAATTCCTACGATTAAAAAAGCGGCAATGGTTCCAATAAATGAAGTAATAATACAAGGCAGCATCACATCGGCTGGGTTGCTTGCGTTAGCGGCCGCACGATACCCAATAATAGAAGTGGCAATTAGGGTTAGTCCTGAAGCGTGCAAACACATGAACATGATCTGTGCATCGCTGGCCTTGTCTTTTTCGGGATTGAGTTCTTGTAAACTTTCCATCGCTTTCAAACCAAAGGGGGTGGCTGCCGAATCCAATCCAAGGAAATTAGCAGCAAAATTTAAGGTCATGTACGAAATGGAAGGATGATTTTCTGGAACTGAAGGGAATACTTTTACAAATACCGGACTCAATATTTGGGCTAATTTTCCAGAAGCACCTGAAATAATTAGCAACTCCATCAAGCCACAAAAGAAAGCTAAATACGCAATAAGAGGCAAAATCAAATCGATTAAAGTGCTTTTACAAGTGGCCAATAAACCGTCTGATTTTTGAACGCCGCTGTAGATTTTTACCGTTTTGTTCATGTAGACATAAGTAGTATCAGAATTGATGACCATCGTTTGATCTGGTGCTTTAGTAATGCTGTCTTTGACAAAAGCTGGAACTTGTTCCAAATACTTTTCAGCCACTAAAATAGGATCATCTTTTTTCCCGTTTAATAAATGATCAATCGTATAATTGTCACCCGAGAACAAACTAAAAACGATAAAGGTAATTGAGGAAATAAAAATCACCAACCAAAATCTACTTAATACCATAATTTATATTTTTTGTAAATGTAATAAATCCAATGCAATGTTAAATTTCAAATTCTATTGACGCTTCATTTAAACATGACTAATTTCATCATCTATTAATAAATCTTCGCGGCGCAAGCGAAGGAAAATCTGTGCTACAGCAATCGTGTCTTTTTCACAATACGTTACAATGCGGTCAATGTCGTTTTCTACATAAAACACATGTCCCACCTGACTCCCGTCGATATCGCCTTTTGAAGAGGGGATGCCCAATATTTTACACATCAGTTTCAAAGAAGTAAAATGCTTGTAATCGCCAAATTTCCATAATTCTAAAGTGTCTAAATGCGGGATTTCCCATGGTTTTTTACCAAATAAATTCAGCTTGTTTGGAATGGGAATTTGGTTAATGATCATACGTCGTGCTAGAAATGGAATGTCAAATTCCTTGGCGTTGTGCCCGCACAAAATATGTTGGGCTTGATTGAAATGATTGTTCAACAGATTATTAAAATCGCGCAAGATTTTCTTTTCGTCTCCAAAAAAAGAAGTGACTCTAAAATTACGGATGTCTCCTTTTACTACAAAATAGCCTACGGAAACGCAGACAATTTTACCAAACTCAGCCCAAATTCCAGCGCGATCGTAAAACTCTTCGGGGCTAAAATCATCTTTGCGTTGGTATTGGGTTTTGTGTTCCCAAAGCGTTTTCATTTCGTCGTCAAGCGAATGGAAATGTTCTTCTTCTGGAACGGTCTCGATGTCTAAAAAAAGAATGTGATTGAGGTTAATTTTTTCGATCATGGGATTTTGGGGTTTGAGGGTTATAGTGTTTGAATTTTAAATAACTAAATTAATGAAATGACTTTATTTTTAGCATTAAACCTTTCTAAATTGTTCCTACTCAAAAAGACTTTGTTGCGTACTTGGGTTTTCGTGTTCGAGCAACCACTTTTTACGCCATAAACCACCGGCATATCCGGTAAGTGAACCGTCAGTTCCAATAACGCGATGACAAGGCACTACTATCCACAAAGGATTTTTACCATTGGCCGAGGCAACCGCGCGAATCGCTTTGACATCGCCGAGTTGTTTGGCTAATTCCAAATAACTCATGGTTTTTCCAAAAGGGATTTCGCACAATCCTTTCCACACTTTTTGCTGAAACTCAGTTCCTGAAGGATTTATTGGAAAATCGAAATGCGTTCGTTGTCCATCAAAATAAGCTTGCAATTGCGAAACCGCTTCTTCTAGTACCAACGGAATGACTTTTGAAATCAATCCTTCTTCAGCAATTGCGATTTTTGCAATTCCATTTTCGTCTCCTGTAATAGTGACAATTCCTAAAGGGGTTTTGATGCCGGTTGTTTCCATTGGATAAAGATAAATGATTTTGGCACAAAATAAAAAACCACTCGAGTCATCGAATGGTTTGTCAATTAGCCCTGATAGTAGCGGCATCCTTTGCTGCCATTTTTTTAGCAGAAAAGATAGAGCGGAGAGCAGGATAAGCTTCTTATTTGTTCAAAAGAATTGCGGCTTCTTTGGCAAAATAGGTCGAAATCAAACTGGCTCCGGCGCGTTTGATGCACATTAATTGTTCCATCATAATTTTGTCGTTGTCGAGCCAACCTCTTTCGGCTGCTGCCTTAATCATCGCATATTCGCCAGACACGTGAAATACGGTTACGGGGACATTCACGGCGTTTTTCACTTCACGAACGATATCTAAATACGCAATTCCGGGTTTTACCATGACCATATCGGCGCCTTCTTCAACATCCCATAGGACTTCTTTGATGGCCTCGATGCGATTGGCATAATCCATTTGGTAGGTTTTTTTGTCTTGAGGTACTACAACGTCTGATTCTCTTGGCGCACTGTCCAAGGCATCGCGAAACGGACCATAAAATGCCGACGCATACTTAGCCGAATAGCTCATAATCCCCACATTTTCGAATCCTGCTGCATCCAAACCTTGGCGCAAACGCAAAACGCGTCCGTCCATCATATCGCTTGGTGCTACAAAATCAGCTCCTGCTTGTGCATGAGAAACGGCCATTTTTACCAAAGCATCGTTAGTAGCATCGTTCGCCACATCGCCCTTTTCAATGATTCCGTCATGACCGTAAATCGAATACGGATCCAAGGCCACGTCTGGCATTACAATCATTTCTGGACAAGCCACTTTGATGGCACGAATGGCTTGTTGCATCAATCCGTTGGGATTCCAAGCTTCTTTGCCGGTATTGTCTTTTAGATCTTCGCTTACTTTCACGTAGATATTTACAGCACGAATGCCTAAAGCATATAATTCTTGTACTTCTTTTACGGTTAAATCAATCGAGCGACGATAAATTCCTGGCATCGATGGGATTTCGACTTGGCTATTTTCACCCTCTGCAATAAACATGGGAAACATAAAATCCGCCGGACTTAATGTCGTTTCACGAACTAATGAACGAATACTTTCGTTCAGGCGTAATCTTCTACCTCTTTGTAATGGGAACATATATTTTAGCTTTATAGCATTCAGCCTTTAGCTGTCAGCTTTATTTAACTTTGTTATTAATCCGTTTAACATTTTTTTGACTTCTTCTATTTGAAAAAGAAGTTTTTGGCCATTTTCTAGCTCAATAAATTTTAAATCAATACTCAATAATAGTTGATATTCTAACTCGTTAGCAGAACCAAATGCAATATAAAGAAATCTACAAAAATCTTTATCCGAATTTCTTCCACAACCTTCAGCTATGTTCATAGGAATTGAACTAGAGGCCCTTTTTATTTGACTTGTCAATCCGAAAATTTCTTCTTTAGGAAACACACTTGTCACTTTATAAATGGCTAAAGTTAATTCGTGTGATTTTTCCCAAACTAAAAATTTCTTATAATCTCTCATTTTTTTGAGCTTTAGGCCATTAGCATTTATCTATCAGCTTGTATTCTTCTTTTAATTTAGCTAACCGCTAAAAGCTGACAGCTTATAACCAATCTACTGGTTTTTCTAAAACTTTTATTATTTTTTCCTCTTCACTTCCTGCCACCGGATGATGGTCATAATGCCATTGCACGTGAGGAGGTAAAGACATTAAAATACTTTCTATTCGTCCATTGGTTTTTAAGCCAAATAAAGTGCCTTTGTCGTGGACCAAATTAAATTCGACATAACGTCCACGGCGAATTTCTTGCCAAGTACGTTGTGCCTCGGTAAATGGTAACTCTTTTCTTTTTGCTACGATAGGTAAATAGGCGTCAAGGAACGAATTCCCCACTTCAGTAACAAAATTGTACCAATCTTCCATCGATTGTTCTTCGCTTGATTTTAAATAATCGAAGAATAAACCACCTATTCCACGTGCTTCATTTCTATGGGCGTTCCAAAAATAGGCATCACACTGTTTTTTATATCTCGGATAAAAATCAGAATTATGTTTGTCACAAGCCGTTTTACACGTTTGGTGAAAATGTGTTGCATCTTCTTCAAACAAATAATACGGAGTCAAATCTTGGCCTCCGCCAAACCAACTATTAATTACCTTTCCGTTGTCGTCATACATTTCAAAATAACGCCAATTCGCATGAACCGTTGGCACCATCGGACTTTTAGGATGAATCACCAAACTCAATCCGCAAGCAAAGAAATCAGCCTCGCCTACGTTGAATAATTTCTGCATGGAATCGGGTAATTTCCCGTGAACGGCTGAAATGTTTACACCTCCTTTTTCGAATACGGAACCATTTTCTATCACTCGCGTTCTTCCACCACCGCCTTCCGATCTGTCCCAAAGATCTTCACGAAATTTAGCCACGCCATCTAGCTCCTCTAATCCTTTACAGATTTGATCTTGTAGGTTTTGTATGTATTGGTAAAATTGGTCTTTCATTTTTTCTGCTACCTTTTAACTGAACACTGTTACTGACCGTACTCCTTCACCGCTTCCACAAACGCTTTCGCGTGATCCACAGGAATATTCGGTAAAATTCCGTGACCTAAGTTGACGATATAATTGTCTTTTCCAAATTCGTCAATCATTTCGTGCACCATTTTTTTGATCGTTGGGATTGGTGACAACAAACGACTTGGATCAAAATTTCCTTGTAAGGTAATGTTTCCGCCTGTTAAATAGCGTGCGTTTCTTGGTGAACAAGTCCAATCAACTCCTAAAGCTGACGCTTTTGATTTGGCCATATCGCCTAAAGCAAACCAACAACCTTTTCCGAAAACAATTACTTTGGTTTCGTCTGCCAAAGCTTCTACAATTTGGTTGATGTATTGCCAAGAAAATTCTTGATAATCTACTGGAGACAACATGCCGCCCCAAGAATCAAAAATCTGAATAGCATTACAACCCGCTTTTACTTTTTCTTTCAAATATAAAATAGTGGTATCGGTAATTTTTTGCAATAAGGTGTGCGCTGCTACTGGATTAGAAAAACAAAATCCTTTGGCTGTATCAAAACTTTTAGAACCTTTTCCTTCTACGGCATAACAAAAAATCGTCCATGGTGAACCAGCAAAACCAATCAATGGCACCTCATTGTTCAACATTTCTTTGGTCAATTTGATGGCGTCAAAAACATAACCCAAGGTTTCGTTGACATCTGGAACAAATACTTGATTCACTTGTTCCATGGTACGAATTGGGTTCGGGATTATCGGACCTAAATTGTCTTTCAATTCAACATGAATTCCCATAGCTCTTGGCACGACCAAAATATCAGAGAACAAAATTGCTGCGTCTGGTTTCACAATACGAATGGGTTGCACCGTGATTTCAGCTGCTAATTCAGGTGTTTCGCAACGGGTGAAAAAATCATATTTATCACGCAATGCTCTAAATTCTGGCAAGTATCTTCCAGCTTGTCGCATCATCCAAACGGGTGGACGTTCTACTTTTTCGTTATTTAAGGCTCTTAAAAAAAGGTCGTTTTTAATCATTTGTTCTTTATATTAAACCTGAAAGGGTTTTGAAATTAATTGTATTCTTTGATCACATCCGCGAGTAACTCTTCAATGGAAGGTTGTGGCGCAACTATGATATTTTTAGTGGCTATTTCCAAGGCTTCAGCGGTCGTTTCGCCAATGCAAAAGCACAATTCTTTTTTGATGGTATTGTCTTTCAAATAACTGGCAACTCCGGATGGACTAAAAAATAAAATCGCATCTACGGCTTTCGTTATTTTATGTGGGTTCAACTTGGTTTCGTACACTTCAATTTCATTGAACTCGATTCCGGCTTCTTCTAATGCCAAAGGCAACGTCTCTTTTCTCAAATTGCCACTAAAAAAAGTATAGTTTGCATTGGCATAAATCAAACTGATAATCTCAGCTAAATCTTCCGCATAATCAGCATAGGCAACGACTTCAAAACCGGCATCGGTCAAAATTGTTTTACTTTTTACACCTACGCAAAAAACTTTTTTTTGTTGAAGTTCCGATTTTAATTCCTCATATTGGGGATGACTTAAAAAACTGCGCACCGCATTCTGACTCGTGAAAATCAAATTGTCTTTGATTCCTTTTAATTCGAAGTTCTTGGTTGCTACTTCAATAAAATTAGATTCCAAAACCTCCAAACCAACATCTGTCAAGACTTGTTTTTGATGACTCAAGAGTACTTTTGTCGATAAAATACGGGTTGGATTTGCCATTATTTTTTCAATTGGTTTTTAATTTCAACCATTAATTCGGCACCTCCATTATTCAAAATTTCTTGAGCAGAATGGAAACCTAATTTTTTCCATTCGGATATATCGACTGATTTTTCAATTTCTATTTTTTGTTTTCCATCTACCGAGAATAAAACCCCTTTGAATTCGATTGTGTCTTTTTCTTCGTCGTATTGTGCCAAAGCTCCAATTGGTGCTGTGCAACCTCCCTCTAAAGTCTTTAAAAACTGTCTTTCGATATAGGTGCAAATCTCGGTTTCAATATCGTTCAACTGACTCACGGCGTCCTTAGTAAATTCGTCATTTGCCATCGCAACAACCAACATAGCGCCTTGTGCTGGAGCTGGAATCATCCAATCCAGATTGATATAATTGTCCGGTTTCAAATTGATTCGTTCCAAACCTGCAGCGGCAAAAACGGCTCCGTCCCAATCGCTTTTGGCTAATTTTTGCATGCGGGTATTTACATTACCGCGCAAATCGACCACTTGGTGATTCGGGTATTTGTGCCACCATTGGGCTTGACGACGCAAACTTCCAGTGGCAATAGTTCCTGTTGTAGTAAGAAAATCCAAATTGCCTTTGTGTACCAAAATATCCAAAGTGTTCGCACGCTCCAAAACGGCTGCCTGAACAATCCCTTGCGGCAATGCTGTTGGGACATCTTTCATAGAATGCACTGCAATATCTACCTGACCATTGATCATCGCAATATCCAAGGTTTTGGTAAAAATACCTGTAATGCCAAGTTCGTATAATGGTTTGTCAAGAATAATATCTCCTTGCGATTTGACGGCTACAATTTCGGTGGTATAGCCTAAATCATTCAGCTTTTTCTGAACGGTATGGGCTTGCCAAAGTGCCAATTCGCTATCACGAGTTCCTATGCGTATGGTCTTACTCATTATTTTGTCGTTTCGCCAATATTAAACACTTTCTCAATCCATTCGATACTTTCATCTACCATCGTTTCTTCATCTTTCAAGTGATTGGCAAAATGATTGGTGATTTTTTGAATGATTCTATTGCTGATGATTTCAGCTTGTTCTTCGTTAAAATCGGATAATTTTTTTCGTTGAAAATTCAACTCGCCGTCTTTGATCGAATGTAATTTTTCTTTTAACGCATGAATCGTTGGAGCAAATTTTCGCCCTTTGGACCAGGTCAAAAATTCTTCTTTGATTTCTTCGATAATCGCTTCTGCAGCGGGAATATGTTTCTTTCTGTTTTCTAAAGTCTCATCCGTAATTTGGGATAAATAATCCATGTGAACCAAAGTGACGCCTTCTACATCTTCTACATTTTCATTCACATTTTTCGGGATGGATAAATCCAAAATCAACAATGGTTTTTTCAAATTTAAAATGGTTTTGTCCACCGTTGGATTCTGAGCTCCTGTTGCCACTACCAAAACATCTGCTTTTTGGATTTCTAATTGCAAGTCGGCATAATCCTTAACCACCACATCTAGTTTTTGAGCCAATTTTTCGGCTTTGTCTTTGGTACGGTTAATTAACGTAATTTGTTCGTGTTTGGAATGTTTGACTAAATTTTCGCAGGTATTTCTTCCGATTTTACCGGTACCAAAAAGCAAAATATTTTTATCTCCAATCTCCTCTACATTATTTAAAATGTACTGCACCGAAGCAAAAGAAACCGAAGTGGCTCCTGATGAAATCTCGGTATCTGTTTTGATTTTTTTACTAGCTTGGATCACCGCATTAATTAAACGCTCTTGAAAAGCATTCACTAAATTCACAGATTTGGCTTGAAAAAAACTGGTTTTAATTTGAGAAATAATCTCAAAATCACCCAAGATCTGGCTGTCTAAACCGGTTCCCACTCTAAAAAGGTGGCCAACAGCTTCTTTATTTTTAAAAACAAAGCCATATTTTTGAAACGCTTCAACTGAACCTTGACTGTTTTCGCAAATCAATTTAATCAATTGGAAAGGATGTTCAGCAAAACCGTAAATTTCGGTTCTGTTACAAGTAGAGGTTACGATCAAACTTTCAATTCCTTCGTTTTTTGCTTGCTCCAACAGGCGCATTTTAGCAACTGCATCCAAACTAAATTTCCCTCTTATCTCGGCATCAGCTTTTTTATAGCTTAGGCCAACGGCATAAAAAGAATGAGGTTTTGATGTGTGATGGTTCTCCATATAGTATACTTTTCTAAAAAGTGGTACAAAAATATCACTAAGGCTTTGATAAAAGTAACGCTATAAGGTCTAAATGTGTCGCTAAATGTTTTTTTGATTTGAAATAGCACTTTTATAGTAAAAAAATCTATTTTTGTACTAAAATCAAGTCTATTTAAATTCGGTTTTAGAACAATTTTAAATCCTAATCTTGAATTTTAATCCTTTTGAGTTGTTAAAAAAATATCGCTATGGGTTCACAAGAAGTTATAAAAATTGAGGACGACTTTACGCTCATCCGCTTTCAAAATGATAGCGCCGAACCGTTTCATGCACAACGTGAAGTGGGAACTGGGTTGATTCAGTTTCATTTTGGTATTAAAGGAAACGCCAAATTTATTTTCAATCAAGGCAATTATGCTTTGGAATTAAAGGAAGAAAAGTCCCTTCTTTTATACAATCCACAAAAAGAATTACCGCTGAATTTAGAATTGGCCTCAAATTCATGGGCTATTTCTGTGATCATTTCGATCAAAAAATTTCATGCTTTATTCTCTACCGAAGCCAACTATATTACTTTTTTAAGTCCTGATAATAAAGATAAAAAGTATTATAATGAAGGGAATATCAGTCCGTCAATGGCAATTGTACTAAGTCAATTGTTCCATTACAGCTTACACCCTTCTATCAAAAACTTGTATTACAAAGGCAAAGGCTACGAATTGTTGAGTTTGTATTTCAATAAAAGTGAAGACCCAAATGCTGAGCAATGTCCGTTTTTAATTGACGAAGACAATGTGTTCAAAATCAAAAAAGCCAAAGAAATTATTATTGCCAATATGGCGGAACCGCCAGGTTTGCAAGAATTAGCGGACCAAGTGGGGCTCAATTTGAAAAAATTAAAAATGGGATTCAAACAAATTTATGGCGACACCGTTTATGGTTTTCTTTTTGATTATAAAATGGACTATGCAAGAAAATTACTCGATAGTGGTTCCTATAATGTCAACGAAGTAGGATTAAAAATTGGCTACAGCACCGGGAGTCATTTTATTGCGGCTTTCAAGAAAAAATTTGCCACTACCCCAAAAAAATATTTAATGTCAATCAACACCAATTTATAAAAAAATGAAAGGAGTATTATTAGTTAATCTTGGTTCCCCAGAAAGCCCAACTGCTAAAGACGTAAAACCTTATTTGGATGAATTTTTAATGGACAAATACGTCATTGACGTTCCGTTTTTATTGCGTGCTTTATTAGTTCGTGGAATCATTTTGCAAACAAGACCTAAAAAATCAGCAGAAGCGTATGCTAGAATTTGGACTAGCGAAGGTTCGCCTTTAATCGTGATTTCTAAAAAAATGCACGAAAAAGTGAAATCCTTGGTAGATATTCCTGTGGCATTATCGATGCGATACGGTACCATGACGATTTTAAAAGGACTACAAGAATTGCACGATAAAGGCGTAACTGAAGTGCTACTTTTTCCTTTGTATCCACAACATGCTATGGCGTCTACCACCACTATTTTAGTATTGGCAGAAGAACTTCGCGCCAAGCATTTTCCTGACATGAAATTTACAACCGTTCCAGCTTTCTATAACAAACCCGGATATATTGAAGCCTTATCTAATTCCATCAAAAAACACTTAGAAGGTTTTGATTACGATCATTTGTTGTTTTCGTATCACGGAATTCCAAAACGTCACATTCGCAAAACCGATATTACCAAGTCACATTGTAATCCCGACTCTTCGGGAGATGGCTCGTGTTGTAATACGCCTTCACCGGCGCACGAGTTTTGTTACCGTCACCAATGTTATGAAACTACTAAACAAGTAGTGAAAGCATTAGGTATTCCCGAAGGAAAATACAGCCAAACTTTCCAATCTCGTCTAGCAGGTGACAAATGGTTAACACCCTATACCGATGTAGAGGTGAATAAAATGCCTGAAAAAGGAATTAAGAAATTAGCTGTAGTAACTCCGGCTTTTGTAGCCGATTGTTTGGAAACATTGGAAGAAATTGCCATGGAAGCAAATGAAGAATTTTTACATCACGGTGGTGAAGAATTTATGGCTATTCCATGTATGAACGACGAAGACGAATGGTGTGGTGTGGTTGCCAATTGGATTGAAGAATTTAAAAACAACAAATAGTTGAGCCCATGTACGACTACCTAAAATCCTTACACTTAATTTTTGTCACCACTTGGTTTGCTGGATTATTTTATATCGTGCGCCTATTTGTGTACCAAATTGAAGCTTCTGAAAAACCATCCCCTGAAAAAGAAATTTTGCAGGAGCAATTCAAGATTATGAGTTACCGTTTGTGGTACATCATCACTTGGCCTTCGGCTATTTTAGCTAGTTTTTTTGCTTTTTGGATGTTGTTTTTTACCGAATTAGGGAATGCTTGGTTGCAAATGCCGTGGATGCATGTGAAATTAGGATTTGTATTCTTGTTGTATTTGTACCATTTGAAATGCCACCAAATTTTCAAACAATTGCAAAATAACGAGGTAAAACATACAGGGAATTTTATGCGCATTTGGAATGAAGGAGCCACTTTAATTTTATTCGCAGTCGTGTTTTTAGTGATTTTAAAAAATGCGGTGAATTGGATTTATGGCGTAATTGGGATCTTTTTGTTTTCCATTCTCATCCTACTTGGATTTAAATTTTACAAACGAATACGAGAAAAGAAGTAATTTGTAACTAGTGATTAGTAAATAGTTAATCACTAGTTACTAGGAACTAATCACTCAATATGGTCAAAAGCTATAAAATATCTATGCTTTCACTTCGTACTAGGATTTTCCTTTCGATGATTGTATTGATTATTATGGCTTCCATCATTTTGGCCTCTATTTCAATTATTCAGTTTAAAAACGAAGCTAGAGTCTATCATCAAGAACGTTTAGAACGGAAAGAAAATGAGGTTAAAGAACACATCAACTATGTGCTCTCAACGACCACTTATCCTTTGACTACACAAAATTTGCCTTTGATTTTTAAAGATAAAATTCACGAACTGGCACAAATTCATGCGATCGAAATCAATATTTACAGCCAAGAAGGAATACTACTAAAATCCTCCAAAGAATCCTTTTCGGTTGATCAAGTAGCACCCCCTATTCCGAAGTACATTTTGAAACTCGTACGTTCTTCTATTGAAAAACGTTTCGTAGATATCAAAACCATTGACGGTATTAAAAATCGATCTTCGTACAGCCAAATCAAAGACGACAAATTCAAACCATTAGGGATCTTAAATCTCCCTTATGTAGAAGATGATGGTTTTTATGAAAAAGAGTTAAATGGATTTCTGATTCGCTTGGCCCAGGTTTATGCCTTTATGTTATTGGTTGCCTTTGGCTTGGCCTATTTTCTTTCGACTTATATCACGAAGTCGTTAAAGACAATTTCAGATAAATTAGGCGAAACCAGTTTGAATCAAAAGAACGAAAAAATTGGGGTAGAAGCCAGTAGTAAAGAAATCAATTTGTTGATCAAGTCGTATAATGCGATGGTTGACGAATTGGAAATCAGTGCAGTGAAATTAGCCCAAAGCGAACGTGAAGAAGCCTGGCGCGAAATGGCCAAACAAGTCGCCCACGAGATTAAAAATCCGCTAACGCCAATGCGTTTGACCGTACAAAGTTTCCAACGAAAATTTGAACCGAACGATCCCGAAATCCAACAAAAGATGAAGGATTACTCCGAAACTTTAATTCAACAAATTGACACGATGAGTGCTGTGGCATCTGCCTTTTCGAACTTTGCTTCGATGCCTGCCCAACAAAACGAAACGCTGAATGTAGTGGAAGTAGTGGAATTGGCTTTGGATATTTTCAACGAAGACTATTTGGTTTTTGAAAAAGAATCGGAAGAGATTATAGCAAAAATTGATCGTACCCAACTCATTCGAATCATTACCAATTTGGTCAAAAATGCCATACAAGCCATTCCGGATCAACAAGCAACTAAATCTATTGTGGTTCGAGTGGAAAAAAATATAAAAATGGTTGTAATCACTGTTAAAGACAACGGAGTTGGTATTAAAGAAAATGATCAAAATCGAATTTTTGAACCTAAATTCACCACCAAAAATAGCGGGATGGGATTGGGTTTAAGTATCATCAAAAATATTATCGAAAATTACAAAGGAAGCATTACATTTGAAACACAATATGGTCAAGGCACTTCTTTTACAGTGAGTTTGCCGATTTTAAATTCTTAAAATATATTCCTATGAACTATGAAAATCTATTGATTGCTATAGAAAATAAAATAGCTTTGATTACTATAAATCGCCCTACAAAATTGAATGCCTTGAACAAGGCTACTCTTGACGAACTGCATTCCGTATTTAGCGATTTAGAAACTAACGAAGCAGTTCAAGTTATTATCTTAACTGGTAGTGGTGAAAAAGCCTTTGTGGCAGGAGCCGATATTGCTGAATTTGCCGATTTCTCTGCTGCACAAGGTACGCAACTGGCTGCCGAAGGACACCAAAAAGTATTTGACCATATTGAAAATATGAAAAAACCAGTTATTGCTGCAGTTAATGGATTTGCCTTAGGAGGCGGATTGGAATTAGCTATGGCTTGTCATTTTAGAGTCGCCTCAGATAATGCAAAAATGGGTTTGCCTGAAGTCACTTTGGGATTGATTCCGGGTTATGGTGGTACACAACGATTGCCTCAACTGGTAGGAAAAGGCCGTGCTATGGAAATGATTTTATCTGCAACAATGATTACAGCAACAGAAGCTAAAGAATATGGCTTGATAAATCACGTAGTGCCTCAAACAGAACTAATTGAATTTTGCCAAGGCTTGGCTCAAAAAATAATTAAAAATGCTCCTATTGCCCTAACTGAAGCAATTACTGCCATTAATTCGAGTTTTGACAAAACAAAAAATGGGTATGAAACAGAAATTAATGCCTTTGGTAGATTGTTTGGTACTGCTGACTTCAAAGAAGGAACAACTGCCTTTTTAGAAAAAAGAAAAGCTAATTTTAGCGGAAAATAATTCAACTTTTAAACGAAACAAATGTCTTTTCAACCTGAGTTTGCCCTTTTTTGGGAGAGTGTAAAAGAAAGTATGGCACAGTATACTTTTGCTAAATTAACCTTGGCAAAAACCATTGGTGATACTGAACTAAAAAACATTTATATGCGTCCTGTTTTAGTGGACGACCAAGTACGTATTTCTCTTATTGCACGTTATAAAACCGAAGAAGTAGAAAGTTTTCACACTTTAGAAGAAGCATTTTTTGTGCTTTCTTCTTATATGAACAATCCGTTTTTAACGGCTTTATTATTTACTACAGAGAACGATTTGACCTTCAAATTGAACAAAAAAAGAGTCGGAAGTATTGTAGGACAAGCCCCTACTTTTAAAAGTGCTTCGGATGTGATTTTGGAAATGCAAGAAAAGCAAGTTTCAATTGACTAATCGTTATTTTTTGCCTTCCCATTCGGCATAAAATTGTTTCAAAAAATCTTCCATATAACGGTGACGATCTTGGGCAATTTGTTTTCCAGTTTCAGTATTCATTTTGTCTTTCAACAACAATAATTTTTCATAAAAATGATTGATGGTGGGTGCCTCATTGTTCTTGTATTCATCTTTTGTCATAGACAAATTTGGAGCAATTTCAGGATTATACAATGCTCTATTTTTGAATCCTCCATAATTGAATGTTCTGGCAATACCAATAGCGCCAATGGCATCCAACCGATCGGCATCTTGAACAATATCTAACTCAATAGACGAAAATTGTCTCTCTACCTTTCCGCCTTTGAACGAAATATTTTCAATAATTGCAATTACGTGATCGATTATAGTGGGCTCCACCTTTTCTGATTCTAAAAAAGTGCGTGCGGTTTTAGGACCAATCGATTCATCGCCATCATGAAATTTACTATCCGCAATATCGTGAAGCAAAGCACCCAATTGTACTATTTCCAAATCACACTTTTCTGATGTGGCAATCAATAACGCATTTTTATACACGCGTTCAATATGAAACCAGTCGTGTCCACCTTCAGCTTGAGCTAAAGTGGCTTTTACAAAAAGAATTGTTTTATCAATCAGGTTATTGGTATTCATTATAAAACGATTTTATAAAAAAAGCTGAATTGCAATAATTCAGCTTTAAATTTTATTTAAAAATACTACATTTTTACAAAGTAGCAGGCTCTACCCATTTAAAGATATACGACTCTTGTGGAATCACTAATCGTTCTGAAATTTTAGCCATTCTCGCTGGTAATTTCATCAAATAATCACGTGCTTTTTCAGCTTCGTCAGTCAATCCGGAAATTTTATCAATTTGCCATTTGTCAATTAACTTCTGCATGATTTCAACATAATCGTTAGCCGTATACACTCCAATTCGTTGTGCCGAATCAGAGAAATTTTCAAAGGCAGAACTAATTTGTTGTCCTGATTCTCTCAAGAAATGCGCCGGCATAACGATTTTTTGTTTCATCATGTATTGAAACGCCAACATCATTTCGCTTGGATCTACTTGGAAAATTCGGTTCACAAATTCGCTATACGCATGGTGGTGACGCATCTCATCTCCAGCAATCATTTTACACATTTTAGACAATTTATTGTCGCCGTGTTTTTTGGCAATTTGTGATACTCTATTGTGTGAAACATAAGTAGCTAACTCTTGAAAACTTGTATACACAAAGTTTTTATACGGGTCTCTTCCAGTACCAATGTCAAATCCATCATTGATTAAATGTTGGGTTGTAATTTCAACCTCACGCATGTTCACACGACCCGACAAATACAAGTATTTGTTTAACATGTCACCATGGCGATTTTCTTCTCCTGTCCATTGACGAATCCAGCTTGACCAACCGTTTCTTTCTAAATTGTCGATTCCTTCTACTTCCATTAACCAAGACTCGTAAGTAGGCAAAGCCTCCTCGGTAATGGTGTCTCCTACCATAGCAACCCAAAAATCATACGGTAAATCTTTAGCAATTTCTCTAAGTTCTTTTACTTCTTCAAAAAAGTTTTCACTTTGTGAATTAGGCAAAAAATCGGTTGGTTGCCAAATGCTTTCCACTGGAATTAAGTACTGTTCTACGAAGCTGTCCACGTTTTTTTCTAAAAACTGCATCACTTCTAAACGAATGTTTTTAATTGACATTTTTATATATTATTAAATTTGTATTCCTTGTACTATAGCGCTTTCCGCTTTTTCAATTATTTCTTCAAATGAATACTCGCTCACTTGTAAAGGCGAGTGAATTGTGAATTTGAGGCGATTACCTAACCCCATTGGGAAAGCTCCAAATCGAACCATCTTCCATGAATTGTTGATGGTAATTGGGACCACATAAGCAGAAGGGGCGTACTTACATAATATTTTCAATCCGCTTTGCGCGAACGGTTTTGGTTGTCCGGTTTTGCTTCGGGTTCCTTCAGGAAAAATTACAGCTGAACGGGTATTGTTTTCTATATATTCAGATAAACCTTTGATTAAAGGAATGGCCTGTTTAGGATCTTTTCTGTCAATTAATACTGATCCCCCATGATTCAAATTATAGGAAACGCTTGGAATTCCTTTACCCAATTCTTTCTTGCTTACGAACTTACAATGATAATCTCTCAGGTACCAAATAATTGCAACGATGTCATATAAACTTTGATGGTTGGCCACAAAAATTACTGGAACATTTTTTGGAATAAATTCCGTATTTTCAAACTGATAACTCGTTCCTAAAAGATTCGTGCAACGCACCAAAAAAAAGTTCAAATAATCTACACTTTTTTTATGTGCTTGGTAACCAAAAACATTGAAACATATCCATTGAATCGGATGAAAAACAACCAAAAAAAGTCCAAAACACAAATAGTAAATAATGGAAAGTGGATACGAAATTAGTTTTTGCATGCATGAAAAATGAATTACAAAAATACGAAATTAATTTTTAGGGCTATTTAAATCCTCAATAATAACGCCTATAAAGGGTTTAATTGTACCTTTGATGTCTAAAATTAGTGGTATTTTTATCTGAAATGAACTTCAATTATCCAAAAAACGAAAAACTAAAAAGCAAGATTACTATCGGATTGTTATTTTCTGAAGGAAAATCTGTCTCGAAATATCCCTTGCGATTGGTTTATCATTCGGGGACATTGGGAGATGATCAACCGCTAAAAGTGGGGGTTTCGGTTTCTAAAAAATACTTTAAAAAAGCCGTTGATCGCAATTATTTCAAACGAGTTTTACGCGAAACCTACCGTCTCAATCAACATTTACTTAAGGACCATCTAAGCCAGCCGTATGCGTTAATGCTTTTTTACCAAAGTAAAGACCGCTTAACTTTTGAAGAAATCAATACCAAAACCATTCAATTGTTTGAAAAATTTTTAGCTCAAATAAATGCTGTTTCAAAGGAAGACAAAAAGTAAACTATTGAAAATGTAATGAAAAAGCTACTCAAAATAGTATTTTTACTACTGTTCCTAAGCGGATTTGCACAAGAAAAAATCACGCAAAATGTGTATTTTGACTTTGATGTAGACCTGCTTAAAGTGTCTCAAAAAGACCTGCTTTGTAACTTTTTTCAAAAAATAGATAGCAGCCGAATTCAATCCGTTCGTGTTTTTGGGTATTGTGATGATCGTGGATCAGCTACTTACAATTTCAATTTATCGGACAGAAGGGTGAGTGCAGTTGAAAAAATCATACTTAACTTGGGATTGAATCCCAAGAAACTTATTGCTTTAGAAGGCAGAGGAAGGGTTTTGGTCAACAAAGATACAGTGCCTAACCTTGATCAAACACGAACTAAAAACCGTCGAGTAGAAATTGTAGTAGAACAATTAAGTCCTTCAAAATTTTTCATGGGAATTCCCCACTTGTTTTCTGATTTTCAATTACCACACCAAAAAGGAGATCGAATCTATTTAGAGAATGTTCGCTTTGGCATTGGAAGTAGTTATTTGGATTTAAAATCTCGAACTATATTAGATAAAATGGTCTTGTTTTTAAAGGCCAACCCGTATATAGAATTTGAAATTCAAGGCCATGTTTGTTGTACTCCAAAATACTTTTCTGATGCAATTGACAAAGACACTAAAGAGAGGAAATTGTCATACAACCGAGCCAAAGCAGTGTATCGCTATTTAGTAATGCGAAAAATCAATCCGTCGCGAATGACCTTCAAAGGATATGGCAATCAGTTTCCAATGGGAAAAGCAACTGAGTTAGACCGAAGAGTTGAACTAGTAATTACCAAATGTTAGTGACTTTTCTCCATTTGAATGTGTGGAATGTCATCTTCTAAATACATTTCGCTGGTTTGTACAAATCCATGGCTTTCGTAGAATTTTTTGAGATACAATTGTGCACCAATCGTGATTTCAGTTTCTCCAAAATGTTCCAAAACTCCTGCAATAGCTTGACGCATTAATTCGTGTCCCCATTTTTTTTCTCTATGTTTTGCCTCTACAGTTACACGACCAATTGAAGCATGAACAAAAGAAATTCCGGGTTTAAATAGACGTGCGTGTGCTACAATGTTCCCTTCAAATGTGCCAAAAAGATGCAGCGCTTTCTGGTCTTTGCCATCCAAATCTAGATATACACAATTTTGCTCCACTACAAAAATTTCGCTTCGTAAACGAAGAATGTCGTACAACTCATTTACAGAAAGGGATTCAAAAGATTTAATTGTCCATTCTAATGCCATGAAGTTTATTTTTTATTTGGGGTAAATGTATTGTTTTTATGCAAATGAACCGAATGCATAATAGCTACTAACTCATGCATTACGTCTCTCTTTTCTTTGGAAGGCGAATAACAAAATCCTTCCAATACTACTAACCGTTTATTAATAGAATCTACAATCGTATAATTGACATATGGTCCAGACATATAATCGTTTTGCAGGCGCCAAGTTCCTCTGGTTTCGTATGCAAGGTGATGGTCCAACTTCGATTTGAAAAAATACGGAGTATATCCTGTCTCGCTAATCATAAAATTATTAGGTTCTGTCCCATGAATGTATTTCCCAATAGAATCTCTCATTGAAAGAATAGATGTCGCAACGTTTGTATTTGATATGGCATTCAATGGTACTTGATATACTAACAAACTGCTACTTCCACTAATTATATTTTTCTTCAACCAAACAAAATTGGGTTTTTGCATTACCTTTTCAAAGTGGGAAGGAACTTGAATGCTAAGCTGAAATTGTTTCTTGAACGACGAGGTGGGTATCAGGGATTTTTTATGAATTCGTTGGCTCTCTGTTATTTCAACTTGCTCTATACGGCGAATAATTTCAGGCGTATGTGCATCTAATAATTGCAAAATCTCAACAGCTGTTTTCCCTGTAATATGAAATACATTTTGAGGAGTCGCATACTGATTTTCCTTGATTTCGTATTTATTTTCGGCGGCTTTTTTAACTACTAAAATAGCGCGGCTATCTGTAGCAAAACCTTCCAATAATTTAACTGGGTATTGATTGATAGTCAATAGGGGCTCTTCTTCAGGCAATCCAATTACAGGTGAAGCAAATTTGTTTCGAATGCTGTCGCCAATTTCTCCATTCCATAATTGATCGTCAATAATTACGGAAATTGTATTGATCTTCCCATTTGCTTTTCGAGCTAAATCAGTCTCTTTCTTGATACAAGAAACTAGAAAAAGCGATAGCAACAGGCATAAAAAATGGGATTTATTCATGATTCAAAACAATAGTAAACACGACCAAAATTTATTATGACACATTCTATTATCCGTTGATTCTCAACTTCATTCCGGGTTTTAATTCGTCATCTTTGATATTGTTCCATTTCTTTAAATCAGAAATGGTCACGCCAGGATATTTTTTTGAAATACTGTACAAAGAATCTCCTTTTTTTACATAGTATTCAGCTTCTTTATTGGCAGTGCTTGGAAATTGTTCTTTCTTTTTAAAACTAGCTACTGTGGCTTTATTGGTATCGATAACAATTTCGTTTTTTGCAACAATCAAACTATTTCCAATAGCAATTGCATTAGAATTTAATTTATTCCATTGTTTTAAGTCTTCTATACTAGTTCCGAATTTTTTAGCAATACTCCCTAAATTATCGCCTTTTTGAACACTATAGGCAATATCTTTTCTTTCTACTGATTCTGATACTACTTCTTTATTAATTGGATTTTTCACTACTTGAAGTGAAGTGCCTAAATGAACATTCGAATTAGTTAGCTTATTCCATTCTTTGATATCGGCTAAAGTAATGTTGAATTTTTTAGCAATAGCGCTTAGATTGTCTCCTTTTTGAACGATGTAAAACGTTGGGGTTGCTAAACTGTCTTTATGTACTCCTTTAATGTCTGTTTCTACTTTGGCTACAGCTGTCTCCTTTTGATCAGATTCAACTCCGTTAATTTTTAAATTCTTCCCGTAGGCCACTTTATTCCCTCTGATGTTATTCCATTTTTTAATATCATCAACTGCCACATCGTATTTTTGAGCTATTGTACTTAAATTATCTCCACGCTTAACACGGTAATAACGAACTTTTGCTTGCGCCAATTTTTGAAATGTATTTACAGAGTCTTGAGATACAATTGGTCGTACAATTTGAAATGGCTTTTCGCGCAAATTAGCTTCTTTATCTACGTAGGCATATATCTTGGATTCATTAGATGTAAAAATTGCTATTTTATCTTGTGGTAATCTCAAAAAATGGCTTTGTTCTTTGTAAGCTGGAACAATATTTAATTTATAAGAAGGGTTCAAAATCTGCAACTGAGCTACGGGAATATCAATCAAGTCTGATATTTGTTTGAAAGACATTTGTCTTTTAATCATTATCGTATCAGTAGCAAAATGTTTAATTGGCGCTTTTTCGGGCACTATTCCATGTTCTTTATGGTATTCGTAAATATACATGGTAGCTAGAAAAGCAGGGAGATAGCCTTGTGTTTCTTTAGGTAAATTTTTACGTATGTTCCAATAATTTTGTTGCCCGCCAGAACGACGAATAGCTTTCGCCACATTTCCAGGACCAGAATTATACGATGCCAAAACCAAGTCCCAATCACCAAAAATAGCATACATGTTTTTCATGTATTGAGCTGCTGCTTCACTAGCTTTTAAGGGATCGCTACGTTCATCGACATACGAATCAATTTTTAAACCGTACTGTTTTCCTGTTTGGTACATGAACTGCCAAAGACCTGTTGCGCCAACTCTAGAAACCGCTTTTGGATTTAAAGCCGACTCAACAACAGCTAAATATTTAATTTCAAGAGGAACATTTTGTTTGTCAAATGCCTCTTCAAACAATGGGAAATAATATTCTGAAACAGCCATTAAACGTTCAAAAGAGCGCTTTCTGTTTTTAAGAAACGACTTGATAATGTTTTCTAAACCTTGATTGTATTCGATATGAAAGGGCGACTTATCATCCATTTGCTGTAGTCTTGCCTTTAGCAATTCTGTAGGCAATTCATAATCTACCTGATCATCCATATTGATATTTTGAATATCATCGGATAGGCTATTGAAGATGTCTAAATTGGACAATTCCTTTAACCATAAACTATCTACACAGGCAGCCAAATCATCTTTGACAAATGTTTTTTTGATAGAATCTAAATAGGTCAGTTTAATATCTGGTTTTACAGGGGTAGTTTTCTCTACTGTTTCCTGCGCAAATAGCGAGAAAGATAGAAGGAGAAAAAAAGGAAGTATAAGGCGTTTTATATTCATAGTTGATGTAATCAAGGAGCTATATTCCAAACGATTATACAATCGTTTTTTACAAACTTACTAGGTTCAAACTGAAAAATTACTTAAATATTGTTAAAAAATCAGTTTTGAGGGCGTTTTTGGGGTTTTTTGATTGTTTTTTGTAAAAAAAGTCAGCGCTTCAGGCTAAAAAAGAAAACCTCAGCTCAAAATTATTTCGCTAAGGTTTTCTATTAAATAGGTTCAAGTTCAATTAACTTGATTATGATTTCAGATTGCTTATTCTAAAATAGCAGCAATTCCTGGTAAAACTCTACCTTCTAACATTTCTAACATAGCTCCTCCTCCTGTTGAAACATAACTTACTTTGTCTTCAAAACCAAATTGTTTTACTGCTGCAACTGAATCTCCACCACCAACAAGTGAGAAAGCTCCGTTAGCAGTTGATTCAGCAATGAATTCACCTAAAGCAATAGTTCCTTTAGCAAAAGTTGGCATTTCAAAAACACCCAGAGGGCCATTCCAAAGTATCGTTTTAGACTCTAAAATTACTTTTTTAAAGTTTTCTAACGATTTTGGTCCTGCATCCATTCCTTCCCATCCGTCAGGAATTGCTCTAACATCAACTACTTGTGTATTCGCATCATTAGAGAATTTATCTCCCGCAACAACGTCTACTGGAATATGAATTTGAACTCCTTTTTCTTTTGCTAAACGCAAAATTTCTAATGCTAATTCTTGTTTGTCATCTTCACAAATAGAATCTCCGATTTTTCCACCCAAAGCTTTAACAAAAGTAAAAGTCATTCCACCACCAATAATCATATGGTCTACTTTGTCTAAAATATTTTCGATCACCGTAATTTTTGAAGACACCTTAGATCCTCCAAGAACAGCAGTTACTGGTTTTACACTGTTGTTTAATACTTTATTCAAGCTTTCAATTTCTTTAGCCAGTAAAGTTCCAAAACATTTGTCGGTTGGGAAAAATTGTGCAATGATAGTAGTCGAAGCGTGTGCTCTGTGTGCCGTACCAAAAGCATCATTTACATATATATCTCCTAATGAAGCTAATTCTTTTGCGAAAGCGACATCCCCTGCTTCTTCTTCAGCATGAAAACGTAAATTTTCTAGCAATAAAACTTCACCAGCTTGCAATTTGTCTGAAGCAGCTTTTGCTTCAGCTCCTACACATTTGGCAGTGAATTGAACTGGCACTCCTAAAATAGCTGAAGCTGTTTTTAAGATATGTTTCAATGAATATTTCTCTTCGGATCCTTTTGGACGGCCTAAATGTGACATTAAAATTACACTTCCGCCGTCAGCCAAAATTTTATCAATTGTTGGTTTTGCAGCTTCAATACGTGTAGCGTCTGTTACATTAAAATTTTCATCCAAAGGCACGTTAAAATCAACGCGAATGATTGCTTTTTTATTTTTGAAATTAAAATCGTTTACCGTTTTCATTGTATCTGTTGTTTAGTTTTTCTGAAAGAGAAACAAAGATAGAACTTTTCGTGTTGTGACAAATTCTGAAAAGCGATAAAAAATCAATATTTCTTAACGAAATCGTTGTAAATTAAATAATCTGTTATTTTTTATTCTCTTTTTTTTGAATATACTGATCATTAATCGTGAATTGTGTTTTGCTAGCAAGGATATTCAAAGTTGTTTTAATGGAAATCATAGCCCAAAGTAACCATGTGAGTGCCTGAATTATAGTAGGCAAGTTGGTTCAAGTTCACTTGATAGGAATATCCAAAACAAAAATTAGCTTTTTTAAACCCTCCCATTGGAGCTACTGTCAATGGTACAGATGGTTGGCCGTTTAAAAAC
This sequence comes from Bacteroidota bacterium, assembly GCA_046048915.1. Lineage (GTDB taxonomy): Bacteria > Bacteroidota > Bacteroidia > Flavobacteriales > Flavobacteriaceae > Flavobacterium. The sequence continues at coordinate 70,924 of JBJOFE010000001.1, forward strand.
CGATAGCCTATTCCTCCCCAATAGTAATTACCAAAACCATTGTGTCGGCGGTACTTTAAATTAAAATCACTGGCTGAACGATTGTCTACTCCAAAAAACAGATGATAAATTGAGGGTTCTATTTCTACATTGCTATTGGAACTATTTTTTATTATATATCCTAAATAGAATTGGTAATTCAAAACCATGTCAGGCAGCCTTGTTAAATTATTGGATTTGGTTTTTGGCAACACATTAGCGCCGGAAATACTCATGTAAAAACCCTTGTTCCGATACAAAAGTCCAACATCGAAATTGTTATTAGAAGCCGTTCTATTGTTATCAATCCCTGGGTCAAACGGTTGAAATTCAGAATTGAGGTTGAATTGACTACTATTAATTTTAAAACTATTGATATGGAACGAAAGTCCAAAAGACAAATATTGTTTAGTTTCCAAATCTAAAGTGATGTGATGTGAAAAAGAAAATTTAGCGCCCATTTGTGAAGTATTTCCGTTGCTGTCATTGTACAATGAAAGTCCTATTCCCGAATGATTTGTTATTCTAAAATCAGCATAAAGGGATTGGTTTTTTGGGGCATCTTTAATCCCTACCCATTGTTTTTTTCCATTGGCGCGTATTTTTAAATTATCCTCTATTCCGGCAAATATTGGAGATAATACAAAAGGATTTTCTGCTAAATATTGTGAATTAACCGGCGGATATAATTCTTGGCTAAAGCCAATAAAACAAAACATTAGCATGCTTAAAATAGGTTTAATTTTCATGGCTTCTTTGTTAATGAATTATCTATATAATGTAAAATGACCTATAAATTCCCTATTGTCTTTTGAATTATTCAATTTCAATATGTACCAATAATCTCCTGAGGGGAGTGCTACGTCTTGGTATTTCCCATCCCAAGATTGTCCATGACGATAGTTACCCAATTCTTGTCCATAACGATCGTAAATCGAAAAAACTAAATTGGTGTAATTTGTACTGCATCCTGGGGCCCAAGTATCATTTATTCCATCACCATTTGGAGTGAAATAATTCGGTGTGCAAATGTCTATGTAGTCGAATTTTTGAGAAACGGATGTGGTACATCCATTTGCGTCTTGAACAGTCACTAAGAAATCTTGGGTTTTATAATAAATATAACTTGGAATATCATCATAATATTCACCATTAAAAGTGAATTTATAATTGCCTGCCCCTCCAATTGGTGTCGCAATTATTTCGTTTAACCCTCCTTGTTTTAAATTTAAAATCAGTGGAGATATGTCTTCAATGATAATTCTTACAGAGGATGCAGGGGAGCAATTATTGCTTTCTGCCTTAGTTATATAAATTCCAACACCAAGATTTGAGAATACTCCCGAAGATTGAAATGGTCTAATGACAGCTCCTTTTTCGTCAACCAAACTATAGCGATAGCTACCCACACCCCCTGAAGCCATAGCTGTAATCGTTGCAGAAGTCTCTCCATTACATTTAATTATGGCTAGTGTTTGATCAACATCTACTTTTAATCCTGGAATGGAGTCAATTGTAATGTCATTTGATTTACTACTACACCCTTTAGAGTCTTTTATATAAAAAGTGTAAGTGCCAATACCTGCTTCCATTTTTTGGGGTGCGGAAAAAATAGTAGTTGCAAATAAAATACCGTCTTTACTAAGAGTATAACTTGGAGTGCCCCCTACAACAACTAATTCTAATTCAGGCGTAACACCACAGTTAAGGGGTGATTTAAGCGATAAATTAGCTACAAGCAATTCTGGTTCTGAAATCGTAAAATTGTTGGATAGACTACAAAAAGGATCGTTTGTTAAAGTAACTTGTATCCTATATTCACCAGCCGTTAATCCGCTTATTACGACAGGTTCAAAACCTGAATGGGTGTTTTGATAAACAATAGCATCCGATTTATTTTTAACAATACAACTAAACAAATTATGAGTAGAAGTGCTGTTTTTATTTGTTATTGTAAATTTTATACTACCGTCAATCCCTGCATGGCAAGTAACCGCGTTAACAGAGTTAATTGTAAGTAAAAATGTGTTGGGATCCGTAACATTATACAATTCCTTGTGACTACAGCCCGTATCTTCATTTAAAACCGTAACATAATATTTACCTGGAGAGAGTCCGGTAAAAAACCCAGTAGAATTAGTTTGGATTGGATATACAGAGCCTATTACACCTGTTTCTGGTTGGATGTCAACAAGCGAATATAGTATGTTTATAGGGGCGCTGCCTTTGGCTTCTATCGAAACCTGAATGCTTTCAGAGCTAATACAGTTTATCGGTTCTGTTGCAGTTATCTTGATCTTTTCTAATGAAATAAAAGGAGTAATTGTAACTTTACTACTACTCCCCGAACAGCCTTTGCTGTCGTATACCCTAATACTATACTCCCCACCTGTTTGATCTGACTCTATATATGTTGAAGAACTACTAATCTGTATAGGGTTGTTATTTTTAATAAATTCATAAAGGGTGAAATTACCCGAACCTCCATAAATTTCTCCAACACTAATGGAAGCTTGATTCAAATTATTATTTACAAAACAACTAAAGTCTACAACTGTTGGAGTATTGACCCTAATTGGGTCAGGTTCCAAAATTGAAATAGTAGCTGTTGCATTGCAACCTCTTTCTGATATTACTTCTACTGTATAACTACCCGCATGTAAACTTGAAAAAAATGGTGTTTTTTGAAAATTTATTTGGTCAATGCTGTATTTGTAATTGGAACTATTATTTGCGCTACTTGATGAGGTGTCAATATGTACTGTTATAGTGCCGTCATTCCCCCCATTACAACTTACATCCATTGATGCTAATTTCAAACCTACGATTGCGTTTGCGGGTTCCAAATTGACTTCTATTTCCTCAAAACAACCGGTTGTTTTGTCATCAACCCTACATCTATAACTTCCTGGAGGAAGATTGGTAAAAACTGAATCCTTAGTGGGTTGTTCGCCATTAATTTGATATTCAAAATTAGTAGAACCCCCCTTAGTTGTTAATGCTACTATCCCATCGTCTGAAGTACAACTTGGAGCTGTAATATATGCTACTGAAAGTACTAAAGACGGAAGGATCGTTAATGTTTGCGAACTTTCACATCCATTACTGTCTTTTATAATCCAATTATAATTTCCCGAATTTTGATTAGAAAGGGTATATGGTAAACTAACCACTTCAAAAACACCCCCATTCTTACTTAATAAATAAGGTGGAATTCCAGGATTTGTTACCTCTAATTTCATTTCGAAATTTCCATCAGGAACACAGCGGTTTGACAAGGTTAGCTGCGCTTTTGGAGCGGGGTCCTTTGCCACTGTTTCTGTTGTTGAAACAACTAATCCCAACTTATCTTTCGCAAAAATCACATAGGTTCCTTCGTCAACACTGAATGAGTTTGATGTTTCCCAGCTTCCTACAGGGGTGGAAGGTGGCGGCGGAACAGGCGAACTCCCAGATGGTATTGCCTTACTAATTTGATATTCATAAGGGGCTAAACCATCCTTAGCTTGTACTATAATTATTGCTTTTTGATTGCAATTGGCATTTTGTAACACTTCAGTTGTTATATTCAACTGAGAAATATTCGTTGCTGTTTGTGCTTGAAGTGTTTTTGTAAATAGCAAAGCCAAAAACAAAACAGCACAAAAATACTTTTGTATTGATACTATCATGGGAAGTGGGGGCTAAAAGAAATTCTGTTGATTAGTACTTATTTGAAAGGAAAATTGAGAATTAATAGCCTTTCAAAAGGAGTTTGCAAATAATAGAATGCTTCTTTAAGAAATTTCGTTTTTTGGTTCCAAAATAGTAGCAATAGGAACAAAAAAAGCGAACAGATAAGGGATACTTGTGCTTTCATGAGGTGTGTTTGATGTTGAAATACAATCTTGAAATGGGCGGGTAACTTCATTTCAGAAAATAAAAGTAGCCAATTTTTTGAAATTGTGTTTATAAATTTTAAAAAAACCTCTGCTTATAGATGAGGCCAAAAAGTTTAGAACCTAAAATTTTTGGCTCTCTCATTTTCTACTATCTTTGCTTTATGCAATTTTCAGAAATTTTAGGGCAGGAACACATCAAAAGTCATTTGACAAAAAGTGCCGATTTAGGTCGGATTCCGCATGCTCAATTATTTGTAGGCCCCGAAGGAAGCGGAACGCTACCTATAGCTATAGCTTATGCGCAATATATTTTGTGTAGCAATGCCAACAGCGAGAACAGAGGGCAAAACGAATCTTGCAACATTAAGTTTGATAAATTGTCGCATCCCGACTTGCATTTTGTGTATCCTACTGTAGCTACTGAAGATGTAAAAACCAAACCCAAAAGTATTGATTTCATTGGTGATTGGAGAAACTTTGTTAGCCACAACCCCTATGGAAGTTTGTTTGATTGGTACACCGTTTTGGGTGTCAATAACAAACAAGGAGAGATTCGTGTGGATGATGCTCAAGAAATTTTAAAGTCCTTAGCTTTAAAATCATACGAAGGAGGATATAAAATTATGATCGTTTGGATGGCCGATAAAATGAATGTCGCCGCCTCAAACAAATTGCTAAAACTACTCGAAGAGCCGCCAGAAAAAACAATTTTCATATTGATTTCAGAGCAGGAAGAAGATATCATTCAAACCATTCGTTCCCGTTGCCAAGTGTTGCATTTTGGCGGATTGCCAGAACGTTCAATTGCTGAAGCTTTAGTAGCCATTAAACAAATAGAGCCTCAACAAGCTGCTATCATTGCGCATCAAGCACAAGGCAATTATAACAAAGCTTTGCATTTAGCACAAAACGATGAGGATGAATACCCTTTTGACGAATGGTTTGTGACCTGGGTTCGTGCCGCATTTAAAGCAAAAGGCAATGCTGCTGCAATTCAAGATTTGATTCAGTGGAGCGAGCAAGTAGCTGGTTTGGGCAGAGAAACACAAAAGAAATTTTTGGAATTTTGTATCGAAATGTTTCGCCAAGCCTTGTTATTAAATTATGAAAGTCCGAGTTTGGTTTATCTAGAACCAAAGGTCGAAAAATTTCAATTAGCTAATTTTGCCCCTTTTGTTAATGGCAATAATATTCACGATATTTTTAAAGAATTATCAGACGCTATGTATCATATAGAACGCAACGGTAATGCTAAAATTATCCTAACTGACTTGTCCATCAAATTAACCCGTTTAATACATAAAAAATAAAGACTATGAATAATGTTGCATCCATCTTGATTTTAGTTTTTTTGACGATTACCTTTTTACAATCTGGTTATGATAAAATTTTTTACTGGAAAGATAATGTGGAATGGCTAAAAGGGCATTTTTCAAAAACTCAATTGAAAAATCATGTGCCATTGGCGCTTTTACACGTTCTAGTATTAGAATTAATTTCTACTGTTTTGTGCGCTGTTGGCGCCATCGAATTACTGCTCAATAGCGGAAGAACCTTTGGCTATTATGGCAGCGTATTTTCTTGTATCACTTTATTGATGCTTTTAATTGGACAACGATTAGCCAAAGATTACGACGGAGCAAGAACCATCGTGATTTATTTTATTCCTGCAGTAATGGCTGTGTATTGGCTTAACTAAACATTCATGATGACACCTAAACACCCTTCGGAATCCTTAACCGTTTTAACTGACTTAGTTTTACCGAGTGAGACCAATCATTTGAATAATCTATTTGGAGGCGAATTATTAGCCCGAATGGACCGAGCGGCAAGTATTGCTGCACAACGACATTCAAGAAATATTTGCGTAACCGCTTCAGTAAATCATGTGGCTTTTACCAAAGCGATCCCTTTAGGGAGTGTCGTAACCGTAGAAGCAAAAGTTTCGAGATCTTTTAGTAGTTCCATGGAGATCTATATTGATGTTTGGATTGAAGACCGTTCCTCTGGTAACAAAACGAAAACCATGGAAGCTATTTATACTTTTGTGGCTGTTGATGCCACAGGGAAGCCGGTTGAAGTGCCGCCAATTATTCCACAAACTGAATTAGAAAAACAACGTTATGATGCGGCATTGAGACGCAAGCAATTAAGTTTAGTGTTGGCTGGCAAAATGAAGCCCAGCGATGCTACTGAATTAAAAGCTTTGTTTACAACATAAAAAACCCCCTTTAAAAGGGGGTTTTTTATGTTGTAAATATTTATTCCTTAACAATCACAAACGTACTTCTTCTGTTTTGCTGGTGTTCTGCTTCGCTGCATGGCACTGCATCAGCACATGGATTGACCAATTGACTCTCGCCATAGCCCTTGGCTGTTAATCGCTCTGGGGCTATGCCTCGCTGGATTAAATACGCCATCGTAGCCTCGGCTCTTCTCTGTGATAAGAGTTTGTTGTATTTTCTATGCTGGCGACTATCGGTATGAGAACCTATTTCGATGTTGATACTTGGGTACTCTTGTAATGCTTGAACAATTTTCTCCAGTGGTTCGATAGCATCTTTTCTGATTTTTGATTGGTCTAGATCAAAGTAGATTTGTGTAATCTCAAACACTTGAGCCAGATCCAAGCCAGGTGCAATCTCGTATCTATCTTTCTTCAAACGGATGTCCTTGCTTAGGTTATCGCCATAGAGTCTAGCCACCGCTTCTATACCTAACGTGGAGTAATTCTCTTTTGATCCTTGGATGGTATATATTGCATTGGAAGTCACATTCTCAAAAGTGAAGTTTCCATTCTCATCAGCTAGTGTTCTTGCCACTTCATTGTTATCCTTGTCAAGCAATACTAGGGCTGCATATTCTACTGGATTGGAACTATTAAAGTCCATCACTCGTCCTTTGATGGTGGTTAAGTATTCAAATACAAACGGCATTCCTGTGTTTTGGAAGCTGTACAAATCATCGTCTCCTTTCCCCCCTGGTCGGTTACTACTGAGTACCCCTTGATTAGTGGTACGGTCCCAGTTCATACCAAAGTCATCAAAGGCACTGTTAATAGGTGCTCCTAGATGAACCGGAAGTGCGTTGGGTGTGTTCAAGTCTACGGCATAAATATCATATCCTCCCATCCCTAGTCTGCCGTCTGAGGCAAAGAGTAATATGTTGTCATCGGTAACAAAAGGATAGCTCTCTCTAGCCTCGGTATTGATGGTTGTTCCAAGGTTCACTGGATTGCCAATGGTACCATCTGGATACAATTCAATTTTATATAAGTCTGATTGGCCATAGCTGCCTTTGGCATCTGATGCAAAATATAAGGTCTTCTCATCGGGTGATAGCGCTGGATGGGCTACTCTAATACTGTCTAATGCAAAAATATCCAACACGCCTTGGTCCATCCATTTGCCATTTTCATTGATGGCTTTGTAGATTTTGTTTAGACCATTGGTGAGTTTTCTCTTGTTGTTGTCTCTTAACTCATTCTGAGTATAGTACATTGTCTTTCCGTCTTTGGTAAAAACCGGTGTGGCTTCGTGGTATACTGAGAAGACTTTCTTTGAGAATAGTTTGGGTTCGCTATAGGTTTTACTAGTGTCATTAACCCTTACGCTATAGTATAAGTTAGTGAAGTTTTGACCAGTTCTTTGGTAGATTTGATTGGCAATGATTCTTGGTCTTGCGCTGGCAAAGAGTAAGGTGTCTGCTTTAAAGGTGCTACTAAAGTCAGAGTACTTCGAGTTGATGTTTAAATTCGTAATGCTAAAGCTATCCGAACCTTTCTTAATACTGTTTTGAGCTCTTAGTGTTGGGGTTTGATTTCTAACTCGGAGTTCTGTTGGTTTCTCTTTAGCATACTCTGCCATAATCTTTTGGGCTTGTTCTACTAGTCCCGCCGACTTAAGTGATTGGCTATAGCGGTATAATAATCCTTCTGGGAAAGGAGCACTCATTGCGTAGCGCTTCTCGTACCACTTTTGAGCCTCAACGTAATTGGCATTGAAGTAATTCGCATCTGCCAGTTTTTCATAAATCTCAGCGGTTCCTTTGCCTTTATTGGCTAAATGCTCATAGATCTTGATGGCTGATATATACGATTCTTGTTCGAATTTAGCATCTGCTCTTCGCAAGGGCTGTTGTGCCAAGGCGAGTATGGGAAATAATACAACTAGTAGTAACTGTCTTTTCATCTTGTTTTGTGTTTTCAGTTTCATAGAGCGACGATTTAGAAGAAACGGGTAGTCTCTACTTTTTGTGTGTTTTTAAACAAATCAAACTGTAGAAATAACTCGTGCGAACCTGAATTAAAATTAACCAATTGCGTGTTTTCTCGATCATAACCATAGCCTATGGATAATCTGTCGTTTACTTTAAATCCAACCAAGGCCGAAAGCGAAGCGCTCCATCTATAGGCTAATCCTACAGTGAATCTCTCGTTGTATAAAAAGTTAGCTGTTAGGTCCAATTGTAATGGTGCACCTGCTACTACTTTAGTGATAAATGCCGGTTTGAATTTTAAATTGTACGCTAAATCAAAAACTTTCCCCGCTACAAAATAAAAGTGTTGCTTTTTTTTGGTCTCTGAATAAGCTAAGGATTTTGTAAAACTAGTCTCTAATAGTCTAGGTACCGAGAGTCCTAAATAACTATTGTTTGTATAATAATAAAATCCAACCCCTACATTAGGCGAGAACTGATTGTTCAAATCTGAAATGTTTTGATGCAAAAAGTAATCATTTGGATCGAAATTATTTAACTTTTGAAAGTCAATACTGAATAAATCACCCCCTGCTTTAACACCAAAAGCCAATCTACTTTCATTGGCAAAAGCAATCGTATATGAAATGTCCACCGCTGCAAAAGTCGTATTGGTAGGGCCAATTTCATCGCGAAGAATATTTCCACCTATTCCTATATGACTGTTTTCTATAGGTTGGTGGTAGGCTAGGTTCATCGTTTTTGGTGCCCCATCGAGTCCTAGCCACTGTGCGCGATAAATACTAAACAAAGAACCATAACCCGTAGATCCCGCATAAGCCGGGTTGATAATGGTGGGATTCAACATGTACTGTGTGTATTGAGGCTCTTGTTGGCCCCAAACACTCATGCTTATTAGTACTACTAAACTAAATAGTCTCTTCATCTTTACTCTTATTTTGTAATGTATAAATAACCCGAACGTTGCTTCTCCACTGCTTCTTTATTGACATAACGTACAATATAGAAATATGTGCCTTTTGGTAATTCTGCCGATTGGGAAATCGTTACTCGGCCCTCTGAAATACCTCTGAAGAATTTGTTGTCTTGACCATATCCATCCTCCTTATACACCTCAATACCCCAACGGTTGTAAATCGTTACCGTATTGTTTGGATATTGATCTATTCCTCTGATCACAAAAACATCATTCAATCCATCACCGTTAACCGTCATCGAATTGAAAATCTCTAAATCATCGTCAACCGAAACATGATTGTTGAATTGTAAATAATCCAAAATGCCATTGTTGTCTTCGTCAGAAGACAATTTTGGGTTTGAGAAAACATACCCTTCATTATAATCTGGCAAACCATCGCCATCTGTATCTAATCCATCTCCAGATAAATTTGGATTTGTTCCTTGAAGTTGCTCTATGTAATCTGGGACACCATCACCATCAGAATCTTTAGCTCCTGGAATATTTGGATTCGTTCCTTGTTGTGTTTCTATATAATCCGGAACACCATCGCCATCAGTATCTTTGGCGCCTGGAACATTCGGATTTGTACCGTCTAAAATTTCTTGGGTATTGGGTACTCCATCCCCATCAATATCCGGATCATTAGCATCATTTATACCATCTCCATCTGTATCGGTTCCGTTATCAATAATTCCATCGCCATTTACATCAGCATCTGGGTTGTTTGGAATTTTATCCCCATCAATATCAGGATCGGTTAGATTCCCAATGCCGTCTCCATCAGTATCCTCATCAATAAACAAACCGAAAGATGCATTTGACGATCCTGCAGGATTAGTCGCAGTTATAGTATAATTAATAACTGCTGACGCTCTTGATGGTCGACCCGAAACAACTCCGGTTGTTGAATTAATTGTTACCCCATTAGGTAATGCTGGATTAATAGTGTACGATTCAATTAGTCCGCCAGAATTAATGGTTACAATAGGTGTTAGATCTTTATTTATAACCCCCCCGTAATTATTTTGTGCCAAAGAAATACTTGGCGGTGCCAAGGTTTGAATATTTGTATTGGTTGAACTTGCGGTTGGGCTAGCAAAAACGTCTTGATAACTGATCGTTATATTATATGTTGTAAATGCTAAAGCAGTTCCCGAAACAACGTTGCTTAACAAAGTTGGATTTGTTCCAACAGGATAGGCAAAAGAAACAGAAGTAAGGTTATTCATTACCCAAACAATAGGTGTTCCACCAGTAGAAGGAGTAAATACCAATTGAACCGAACCTGGTAAAGGGGCTTCAGGTAAAATATAATTTATTTGAAGTGTCGTAGCTCCTGTGGTATTGTTTCGCGGCGAAGTCAATACGGGTGTCTGGGTTATTCCTACCCCTACTGTCAACTGAGCTGAAATAGATTGAGCGTTGAAATTAGTATCGGATTCTTTAGTTGCAGTTATTAAAGTTGAGCCCGAACCGGTAATTGTAACCATATTTCCAGAAATAGTAGCAACAGAAGGATTACTTGAAATATACGTAATTAATCCCGTCCCACCAGAACTTGTTGGTGCAATTAAAGCAAATTGACCGTCATCAGTTGTTTTAGAAATTGGATTAAAATTACTCAAAACAGGAGTTGACTTATTTACTGTCAACGTAGTAGAAGTAGTCGCTTCTAAATAATTAGAATCTGTAGCTTGAGTGGCCGTAATGGTAGCGGTTCCTGCGCCAATTATAGAAATTGTATTTCCGTTTATGGTCGCTACATTGGTATTACTAGAAACAAAAGTTATCGCTCCTGTAGCAGCCGATGTTGGTGCAACTAGATTGAAAGATGCATCGCCAAAGTTTTTTGTAACTGATGGCATAGCACTCAAAGTGGCAACCGCCTTATTAACCGTAATTGTAGTGGATACACTGCCTGGATCATAATTAGCATCTCCCGCTTGTGATACTGTAATAGTTGCTGTCCCAGCTCCAACTATAGTGACAGTATTTCCAATAATAGAAGCAACATTTGAATCACTTGATGCATAACTAAATGCTCCTGTTGAATTAGTTGTTGGCGCCGTTAAATTGAAAGTAGCATCACCAAAGGTTTTAGTAATTGGAGCTATTGAACCAATTGCTGGTAATGTCTTATTTACCACAAGTGAAATCGTAGTTGATCCTGAAAGATAATTGGTCGTTGTAGCTTGATTTACAGTTATTGTTGTGGTTCCAATTCCCTGAATTGTAACTAAATTTCCATTAATCGTAGCTATTGATGGATTATTGGAACTATAAGTAAACGCCCCTGTTGAATTGGTTTGGGGAGGAGTAAGTATAAAATCAGCATCTCCATAATTTTTTGTTATGGCCGTGGTGGTCCCAAAAACAACTGGCGCTTTGTTTACAGCTAAACTTACTGAAGTTGCCGCTGCAAGATAATTGGAATCCGTTGCTTGGTCAACTGAAATAGTAGCGGTTCCAGCACCCACTATTGATACTAGATCTCCTGAAATAGTAGCCACATTAGTGTCGCTTGAAGTATACGCAAATGCACCTGTTGAATTCGTACTTGGTGGTATAATTGTAAAATTGGCATCTCCAAATGTTTTACTTATTGCAGACATACTTCCTATAGTAGGCGCGATTTTATTTACTGTCAACGTAGTAGAAGTAGTCGCTTCTAAATAATTAGAATCTGTAGCTTGAGTGGCCGTAATGGTAGCGGTTCCTGCGCCAATTATAGAAATTGTATTTCCGTTTATGGTCGCTACATTGGTATTACTAGAAACAAAAGTTATCGCTCCTGTAGCAGCCGATGTTGGTGCAACTAGATTGAAAGATGCATCGCCAAAGTTTTTTGTAACTGATGGCATAGCACTCAAAGTGGCAACCGCCTTATTAACCGTAATTGTAGTGGATACACTGCCTGGATCATAATTAGCATCTCCCGCTTGTGATACTGTAATAGTTGCTGTCCCAGCTCCAACTATAGTGACAGTATTTCCAATAATAGAAGCAACATTTGAATCACTTGATGCATAACTAAATGCTCCTGTTGAATTAGTTGTTGGCGCCGTTAAATTGAAAGTAGCATCACCAAAGGTTTTAGTAATTGGAGCTATTGAACCAATTGCTGGTATGGCTTTATTCACTGTTAATGTTGCTGTTGTACTACCAATATCATAATCAGCATCTGAAGCCAAGTTGGCTGTAATAGTTGCTGATCCTGCCCCAGTAATGGAAACTGTATTTCCACTAATAGTAGCTACTGCAGTATTGCTCGACACATAACTAAATGTCCCTGAAGAATTTGTTGATGGATTGACAATGTCAAAATTAGCATCTCCAAAAGTCTTTGTTCCAATTGACATTGTCCCAATTGAAGGAATTCTTTTGTTTACAGTAATTGGAATTGTCACAGGGGTACTTCCCACAGCATTTGTAGCCGTAATTGTATAGTTAGCCGTTGGTGTATAAGAAGTAGGAGTTCCAGAAATTACTCCTGTTGTAGTATCGAATAGCATTCCAGAAGGTAAACTTGGTGCAATACTAAAAGTGATTGGTGTTAATCCAGAAACCGTAGGAATCAAATTCGAAATGGCTACTCCAGCAGTATAATTAGATGGTGTAACATAACTAAGCACAGGTACATCGACTACTTGAATTGTAAAAGTGACCGTAGCATTTGGCGCAAAGCCATTATTGGCAGTAACTGTATAGTTTTGAGCTGCTTGTATAGTCGTTGGCATTCCAAAAATTTGACCAGTAGAGGTATCAAATACTAAACCAAGTGGTAATGATGGACTCACGCTATATGTAGTGCTAGTTGTTGAATTTACAGTAGGGGTAACAGTGGTCATAATTGCATTTCGGGCCAGGATTAGATTACCTCCGTAACTTAAGTTAGAGGCTGGACCTCCAATTGTAATTTCTATAGAAGCAGAAGATCTACCCATAAAGTTAAATGCCGTTACTGTATAAGTAGCATTAGCCGTAATTTGTGTAGGCGTGCCGCTAATTACCCCAGTAGTTGTATTAAAATTCAATCCCGCTGGTAACGAACGATCAATGCTGTACCTAGTAACAACGCCGCCATAAACTGTTGGAGTTAATGGAGTAATTGCAACCCCTACCCCAAAGATGTTTGGAGTAGTGTAACTTAAATCGGTTGGCTCATTATCATTAACTAAAATGGAAATGGTTTTAGATACAGTTCCCCCTGTATTCGTTCCGGTAATAGCATAATCGGTATTTGCAGAAGGTACCGTTGGTCGCCCAGTAATAGCACCGGTAGTTGTATTTAATGTTAATCCAGCAGGTAAACTAGGCGATATTGCATAACTCACTATTGCCCCCCCAGAATTGGATGGTGTCAAAGGCGTGATGAGTACCCCTTTAAACAATACTATTGGAGTAGAATATTCCAAACTTGTTGGGGCTGTATCCGTAATTCTAATGGAAATAGTTGTGGACGTACTGCCCCCTGAATTTGTCCCAGTTATAGTATAGGTTGTAGTTGCAAGTGCTAAGGAAGGTGTTCCTGAAATAGCCCCTGTAACAGGGTTTAAAACTAACCCTCCTGGAAGTGATGGACTTATAGTATAATTAGTAATTGTCCCCCCTGAATTAGATGGAAACAAAGTTGAAATTGAAGTTCCTACTGAATACACATTTGGAGTTGAATAACTTAAAGCAGAAGGCGCAACATCTTTAACTTCTATAGTAAAAATAGCTGTTGTACTACTTGTAGGGTTGGTTGCAGTTACGGTATAGGTAACTGGTGAAGCAATTTCTAGAGGTGTTCCGCTAATAACCCCTGTGACAGTATTGAATGATAAGCCTCCATAAGGTAAAGGAGGATAAATACTGTAACTAGTAACGGCTCCACCCGTTGAAACCGGTGATAAATTACTTATAGCTACACCTTTAGTAAAAATGTTTGGACTAGAATAACTGATTGCAGGAGGAGCATACGTAACAGTCAATGTTGTTGCAATACTTCCTGCATTAAAACTTCCAGAAGCAGGTTGTAATGCTGTAATAGTAGCAGTACCTAACCCTTTAATTGTCGTAGTGTTTCCGTTGATTGTACCAACATTTGGCATACTGCTGAAGTAAGTAAAAGCAGAATTACTTGTACTTGTTGGGCTACTAATTGCAAATGGCGCATCACTTACATATTTTGAGAAAGGACTAAAATTAGTAATCACTGGATTTGAATTAGACCCCAAACCAACTGTTAATACCGCAGAAATACTAGAAGATCTATATATACCATTGGCTGCTTGCACTGCGGTGATTATTGCAATTCCTGGCGCAACTAATGTAACTGTTGATCCTGAAATTGTGGCTACCGCTGGATTGCTACTATAATATGTAAATGCTCCGGCACTATTAGATGTTGGTGCATTTAATATAAAGTCAGGGTTGCTCATTAATTTGTTAATATTGGCAAAATTACTAAGTGTAGGATATGCAGAGTTAGCTGCCCCAACAGTTATAAATGCCGTATTGGTAGCTGCCGTATAGTTGCCGCTTGCCGCTTGATTAATGGTAATTACTGATGTTCCAGCACCAACAACAGTAAGCGTATTACCTGAAATTGTTGCAACTCCTGAAGTACCACTACTATAGGTAATTGCGCCAGGAGAATTGGAAATTGCATTAAGAGTTAGGGTCCCATCCCCAACTGTTGCAGCGTAATTGGGTAAATAAATAGATGGTGTTGTTTTTACTGTTACCGTAAAAGTTATATTCCCAGCATTGTAATCGTCAGTTGCCGCTTGTGTAGCTGTAATTGTTGCCACGCCTATCCCATTGATAGCGGCCATAGTTCCATTGATACTTACAATAGAAGGATCGCTAGTGATGTATGTAAAAATTCCATTACTATTACTTGATGGTAATGGCAAAGCAAAAGTAGAATCAGTAGTAACTTTTGAAATATTCGCAATACTCCCTATAGTTGGATTTAATGGTGTAGTATTACCATATACAAAACCGCTTGCTGTTGCTGTTCCACCAGGAGTAATCACAGAAATAGTTCCCGTTGATCCTGTGCCTACAACCGCTGTGATTGTGGTGCTATTGACAACCGTAAAGGATATTGCTGAGGTACCTCCTAAAGACACAGAGGTGGCATTAGTAAAATTGGTTCCCGTGATGGTAACTGTTGTGGCTCTACTTGTTTTGGTTGGGGTAAAACTAGATATGGTTGGTGCTGGAACAAACGTAAATCCAGCTAAAGTAGCAGTTCCTCCCGGCGTGGTAACACTTACGCTTCCTGAAGCGCCGGTGGCCACAGTTGCGGTAATTTGGGTTGGACTATTTACTACAAAAGAGGTTGCAGCAACGCCACCAAAACTTACCATTGTGGCATTACTTAGTGCTTTCCCTGTAATAACAACACTGCCGTTATTTCCAGCACTTACAGGTGTAAATGAATGGATTACCGGAACAGCATTTGAAAGCATAAATAATGTACCATTCAGCGGTCCAGTATATTTACTAAATGTAACCGTATTATTTGTTCGAGTTACGGAACCCACTGTTTGAGCTACCCAATTGTTAGAAATAAAAGCATATAAAACAGGATCTTCCACAAGTCCCGCGATATCTGATGGATCCCATTCAAAAGTTAAGTCTGTACCGTAGCCAGCAGTATTAACACTAGTTTTTGTTATTTTCCAAGTCCTATTAACCACATTGGTCATTGCCGTGCCTGAACCTGATGTACCACCAGTAAAAACTCCATTGTAAACACTTACCGAATACGTATCTATTGTACCCGTATTATTAGTTAAAGTTACTGGATTATACGTGCTATTCCCTACAGGAAATAATGTGGGCACTGAGCTAGTAGAAATAGTCAAAGCTCCCGTTCCATTTGTTTTTACATAAGACGTTGGTGATGATTCCAAAACAGCACCCCAAGTAGCATTGTAATTACCTAATGTGGCAATATTTCCATTTAATCGTAAACTTCCCGAGTTTGAATAGGAAGCACCACTACCATATGTTGAAGAACTATTGGCTAAAACGAATACGTTCGAAGCTGAAGTAAAATTAGTAGGTGCTGTACCTCCGGTACCTGTTGTACTTGTATTCCATGAACCCAAGGTTTGCATTGCATTAGACCCTGCAGCAGAAGTATAGTATGACAAAGCTTGCCTCAACTCAATTGTAACAGACAGAGAACAATTATCGCAATTTGTTGCGGTTAATCTGTAAAATCCAGTTTGCGGGTTGTTTGTGGGATCACTATTAAAATTAGATATAGACAAGTCCGTAGAATAATCGAATGTATTAAACGTAGTATTATTCGCGCTATAACTCCATTCGTAGTTTGTACATCCATTATTGGTTGTCACTGGGACACTTAAGTTAAAAGAACCTCCTTGAGAAACATAATTAATCGCTTGTGGTGCCTTACGTATGTATGGAGCATTCGCTAGATCAACTGGAAAAATCTTAAACTCTGATAAACCCAAGGGTCTATCATTTTGTACTCTAACATATCGAGCATTAACAGCTGCAAAATTAAATGAGCCATAACCATCATCACCAGGAACATAATTATACCAATTTCCAGAACTCGCTATCCAACGCGTTCCACTGATGTTAGAAACCACAGTAGTCCAAGTACTCCCATTAGTGCTAACTTGAATGGATCCTCCTTCTGCATCATAACTATTTTCATATGCTCCCGTTTTCTCTACAAGAACGAAATCATTAGCATCGTTATCAAGAATAGGAGTTGCCAAATTTGGATCTACATCATTACCAGCATAAGGATTCCAAGTGGAAAGTCCTGCAAGATCAACCCTATTAATTAATTTACTACTTCCTAAATCTAAGGTAATATAAGCTTGTCCAGCTGCAGAGTTGTTTACTATTAGCCCTGTAGTACTACCGCTGTCAGAATCTCTATATGTTGTAGGATTACCATAATAATCTGTTGATCTGTCGCTTAAACTTGGTAATACACTAGTATTTGCTAATGAACCGTAATATGAGTTGTATCCCAGATAACTAATAGCCCATCTAGTATCAGTATTATAATCATAATAGTCATAATAACCCGACGCCGATTCATAGTTTTTCCACGATGTAATCACACTAGTATTAGCACCAAACGCAGTCGGAATAGCTGCAGTAGCCGATTCACAACTTCCAAAAACATCTGCTACATTCAAAATTGCAACGTTACTATAATTTATACAACCTGCAGATTTAATTAATTTAAGTCTATATTGGTATTTATGGATAAATGGCACAGCAGTGTTAATGGTTAGTGTAGTTGCAGTAGCTGTAGTACCGCTAAATCCAGAATAAGTAACATTCGGATCTATATTAGCTGTTATATCTGCCCAGTTTAAACCATTATCTGTACTTCGTTGCCAATTAAAAGTAGCTTGATTAGATATGTTAGTCGAGAAAGTAACAGCAGAATTGGTAATAGCATTAACACTTGATATAGAGTTAACGGTTGGACCGTTATAAACAATATCAACTATTGTTCTAGGACTGCTAACACATCCATTTACATCTGTTACTGAAGCATAATAGCTTCTACTTGATGCCGAATTTAAAACTTCTGTAGTATAGGAGTTTCCAGTACCTAAGCTAACCCCTCCTGATAAAGAGCTAAACCAATTTACCGCAGTGTTTGCAGGAGGCGTTACGCTAACGGTTGCGGTATTTCCAATGCCACATAAAGTAGTATGTATTGCAGTAGGAGCAGCTGGTAAATCGTACATAGTTGCGGTAACTGGAGTTTTAGGACTTTCGCAAGTACTACCAGACGAAGTAAGAACAGCCGAAACATATCGAGTCGTAGTAGCTTGGATACTGCTAACCGTTGCGGTTGAAAGAGAGCCTCCTGTATCTGCTGTATACCATTTCAAAGAACTTCCAGAAGTACTAGTTGCCGATAACACCACGTTAGAATTTTTACATCCCGCATTGGAAACCGTGTT
Organism: Bacteroidota bacterium; assembly: GCA_046048915.1. Taxonomy (GTDB): domain Bacteria; phylum Bacteroidota; class Bacteroidia; order Flavobacteriales; family Flavobacteriaceae; genus Flavobacterium. The sequence goes on from JBJOFE010000001.1 coordinate 88,968, forward strand.
TATAATTGACGGAGTGTTTACAACCGTTGCAATTACTGGAGTTCTTGTTGTTGAAATACCATTGCAGTTAGTTCCTTCAGCATAAAAAGTAGTGGTGGTGGAAATAGCAGGAGTTACAAAAACAGTTCCGGTTCCAATAGAGGACCCTCCGGTTGCCGTAGTATACCAATTGATATTAGCCCCAACATCAGTTCCTCCAGTAAAACCTGCAGCTACAGTTACTGAACCTGTATCACATCGTGATCCGGCAGTAGTAACAACTATTGGCGGAGTAGTTATTATCGTGGCTTGTATTGCTATTCTTGCTGAAGTAGCAATACATCCATTTGACGTTTCTGCTTGCGCATAATAGTAGGTGGAAGTGGCAATAGTAGGGGTGGTAAAAGTAGCTCCCGTTCCTAATACAGTACCGCCTGTTGATCCAGCATACCATTTTACCACTCCTCCTGAACTAGAAGCGCCAAGAGTAACTGTTGACGTACCACAACTAGTTGCTGGAACATTGGACGTAATAGTAGGATTTGGTGTAACGGTAATAGTAATCGGATTAGTAAAATAAAAAACAGAAGGGGCTGTTGATATAGCTGCTGCTCTTCTATAATAAGTCGTTCCAATCAATGCAGAAGGAATGGTATAGCCAACTGTGTTAGTCGAAGCTATATCTGACCAACCGCTTGTTGGAGAGGATGATTTTTGCCATTTATAGGTAATGGTTCCAGCAGAAGAAAAAGTAGCGGGCGATACAGAAGTTAATGCCGCCGGTGTAGTATTGTAACAAATTGTTTGATCAGCGCTAATTTTTCCGGCCTCTGCGACTCTGTTTCTGAAGAGCACTATGCCATTAGTTGCGTTTGCTGCAATAATATCCGGTTTATAATCGCCATCGATATCGGCTATTTCTAATTGTGGATATGCTCCTGTGTTAATAATTGTTACCGATGGAGCAAAGGAGATAGTACCTACAGACGAAGTGTTTTCTAAATAAGCTATTTGTGCAATATTGTCACTCACTACCACATCCAGTTTGCCATCACCATTCATGTCGGCTAAAGCCAAACCATAGGTAGCGTTTAATCCGGTTAATGCAAAATGTTGCGCATCCATAATAGATAAATTCATGTTTGCAGAATCATTTCTAAAAACAGATACAAAACCAGATGTACTATTGGTCGAAATCACGTCTAATTTTCCATCTAAATCAAAGTCGGCTAATTTTACTGTATAACCAATTCCGGTGTTAATTGCTTTTGTTGCTGATTCAATAAAACTAAACGTTTTTACCTCTGGATTTCCTTGGGTTGTGGTATTTTTTAGGATAGAAACTCTTCCTGTTCCTGACAATACAACATCTGCTTTTCCATCACCATTTAAATCACCGGATGCGCCAGAAAAATAATTGGTGGCATTCAATTTTTGATTGTATGAATCGGTGTTCGTTGGATTCCCTGTTATGGAAGAAAAAGTAGTTCCTGTGGTCGTATTTTTTATATAATATAATAGGGCTTGAGAACTATTGGTTCCATTTATACCAAAAATATCGGTGCGGCCATCTAAGTTAATGTCCAATGGTAAAAAGGAAGCGTTTACTTTGTACTTGCTTGTTGAGGACAACAAAGAATTGAAATTCTGTAACGATGGGGTTCCAGTTGTCGAAGTGTTAATATTCGCAAACCCACCATTATTAGTGATGTCATTAGAGCTAGCAAAGTCCATTTTACCATCGTTATTCAAATCGGCAGACAATACGTTTTTTGCAGTTGGAGATGCAGGTATAACTCCAGAAATAGCCAAATTTGCCGCCATCGTACTGGAATTAATAACTCCTACTGTAGCTGTGTTTCGTAATATTTGAGGAACTCCAGCGGAAGAATAACTGAAAATATCCACTTTACCATCTAAATCTACATCCGATAATACAAACTTTTGGTCTGGGCTAGTCGCAAATGTTCCCGTAGTAAATGTGATTGGAGACTCAAAAGAAGTTAAGGTGTTAGAGTTATAACTTAATCCCGATAGTGCAGTGTTTACTGGTACAAATTTATTACTGCTAATACAGCTTAAATTAGTAGTTGTATTAAGCACGGTGAAATTGTTAAAACTAGCATTGGCGGGAACAGTAACCGTAATACTGGTGTTTGTTGCAGCAGTGATAGCACATTTTACACCTCCCAAATAGACCACATTATTGGCTGGGCTGGCTCCAAAAAACTCTCCTGTTAATGTAACCAAACTTCCTACAGCGCCAGAAAGTGGTGCAATAGCGGTAATTTTAGGAATAGCCGAAAAAGTCATAGCCACCTCATCAACGGCTAAAGGGCCACTGTTTTTTCCATTTGAAACATAGGTTGGAGTGGGATAGGTGTATCGCAACGAAGTATAAATAACCCCTGTAGTTCCTAAAGGAACAAAAAAGCGCATATTCGCTGTCCCTTGACCAGAAACAATCTGGGCGCCATTATCGACACTCCATTCCAACCCAAAATTATTCCCATCATTGTTGCTGGTGAAAGTATAGTCCATATAACCGCCAGGGGTATACCCTGATGCGGTTGTTTGTATGCTTCCGCCTGTAGGGTATTTAGTTATAGGTGAGGTTTGTGTAAACGAAGTTTGTTTGTCGGCAGACCATTCAAAAACTACACGATATGTTTCTCCAGGAATCAAATTTTCACTTGTATAAGTAACTAAACGATCGGAGCTCAAAGGGGAATTATTCGTGTAAGTAGTCCAATTGGTGGCATTGCTTAAATAGGTTGCCATTTCTGCACCAACAATATATTGATTCCCATTCGTAGGTAAAGGCGGAAAACTATTGGCTAACGCAAACAAACATCTTGGTTTGGGATCATCATTACCTGAATTTTTATATTTAAATGATAAGGAAATTGACGAAGCGTTCAAAGGAACTACTACATCTTTATAAATGTAAATTTTGCTATTCGTCGCTTGAGGATTCGTAATAGTATTAGTAGTGCCGTTATCAGATATAAATGCGCCGTTACTACCTAATGTTTTTTGAGCTCCACCGATTACCCATTTATTGACATTAGAAGTGTTTAAAACAGTCCAACCGTGAGCGCCTTCAAAACCTCCATCAGTAGTTGGATTAATTAAATAATTTGTGGTATCTACCGTAAAACTATTTCCTGTGGCTGTTCCGTTTGGTGTTTCCACTGTAATAGTTCCTGTTGTGGCTGCCTGAGGTACAACTGCGGTAATGCTTGTAGCGCTATTCACTGTAAAACTAGTTGCATTTACTCCGTTGAACTTAACGGCAGTCGCGCCAATAAAATTAGTCCCTGTTAAAGTAACCGTTGATCCGGTTTGCCCTTGGGTTGGTGAGGTAGCAGTAATAGAAGGAATGTTAGACGTAATAACAACATCTGCATAATATTGATCAATGGCGCCTCCTCTAAAATCGGCAGTTTTAAAATTGATAGTGTGTGTCCCAGGAGTGGTTGCATTTCGAATTAGATTTCGAAAAACAAATTTAATATTTGATCCTGCAGGGACCGTAACTCCCGCATATTGTATTGCGATACCAGTCCAGTTGTTCCACGCACCTGTATTGCTTAAATTCGCTTTATTAACCGGTTGATTGTTGATATAAAAATCGTAATCGGCAACTGGAATAGGGCTGTTGGGTACAGTTAAAAAACCAACAAAATCAGGGAATGCTACAAGTAGTATATTTCCGTTACACGGTTGAGTTGTTGTGTATTCAAAGGTATATGTGGTTAAAGCTCCTGCCGTACTGTTTGCAACAGTTACCGTTTGAGATATACTAGATTGAGACGCTAAAAAAAGCGTAAAAGCTAGGGTGAATTTAATCGCAGTTTTCAAAAAAGTTTTCTTCATTGTGGCCAATTCTATGCTAATAATATGGGTTTATTATAAAATCAAAAACCGTAAATCACTCAATAAGCAATTTACGATTGGTTGTTTTGTGTAATAGATACAAAACATATGTGTTAATTATTCGTACTTGTTGGGTGACTTTAGTACTACAAAGATTTGGCTTGTGTATTTCTTTTTATCTACAATTGTATCTCTTTTAACTACATTGACTGATTCAATTTCGTCTGGTTTAATTGCTACTAATTCCTCTTTTGGAACCAACTTGTTCTTTATAAAATAAGCGATATTATCTCCAAGTGCAGACTTTGTCTTGGATTTGGTTTCTTGTGAATAGGATCGCGTTCCAAGAATAAGAATGATTACAACAAATAGTTTTTTTATCATAATAGCATATTTAGAAGGGTCAACGCTTTTGTTTAAAATAGTTAATTATTTAAATTTTGAGGACAAAAATAATGCTTTAAAATTGTACTTAAGAGGTGACTATTAAATTTTTGTCCAAAAAAATTGTTTTTTTGACAACAATTAAATACAAACAAATTTCCTACATTTGTATAAATCCCCAAGATAAATGCTTTTATACGTTTCCATATTTACAATTTTATTATCGCTAATTCTATTGTTAAACAATTGGAAAATCAATACTAATGCTATTTATCTATCGTTGTTTTTAATTAGCGCTTCTTTGTACGGCATCGCACATTATTTTGTGCTTTATGGCAAATCTCCTTTTTGGCTAGCCGTTTTTTACAATCATTTTACGCCGTTCATGTTGTTGTTAGGACCTTTGTTGTTTTTCTATGTTAGAGGCACACTAGACGACACAAGCCTATTAAAAAAATCAGACATTTTTCATTTTATTCCTGCGGTAATTCATCTTATTGGTATTGTGCCTTATGCCCTACAACCCTTTTCAGAAAAAACAGAAATTGCCACACGAATTATCCAAAACGTTGATGCTATTTTAGACATTAACACCAATTATTTTTACAGCACAACGGTCAACTTTATTATCAGACCCGTATTACTATTAGTCTATATTCTAGCTTGTATGTATTTTATTTGGAAGCGGTTTTCAGTATCTAATTTCGATCATAATATTCCTAGACGCCAACTTTTTGTCAGTTTTCGCTGGTTGATCATTTTAATTATGAGTTTGTTTTTTATTGTAGTCGAGTTCCTGATCATTACCTTCAATTCCATCCAAGACAAACCAAGTGTTGGGCTGGTAAATTCTTATCCATTATACATTTTGTCTGGCGTTGCTTATTGCATAATGTCATTTTCATTACTGTTGTTTCCCAATATTTTGTATGGCTTTCCAAAACGTACTGTGGAAAAAAAAGGAGATAAAAAGCCAAAAAAACAAAAGACAAATCCCGAAATACAAGATGCTGTTCTCGAGAATGTAGAGGAAGATCCATTCTTTGATTTGTCAGAAAATATAAAAGAGTACTTGGTAAGAGAAAAACCATTTCTTAAAAGTGATTTTTCTATCAGTGATATTGCACTGGCCATGCAGGTGCCACAAAACCACATTGCCTATTGTATTAACACTATTATGCAAACTAAATTTGCCACGCTTAAATCTGATTTACGGATTGACTATGCTGCCGAATTACTGTTAGAAAATGTAAACGATTCATTCACTATTGAAGGAATTGCACAACAATCCGGTTTTAAAACAAGAGCCAGTTTCTATAGTGCTTTTAAAGATAGAATCGGTGTTACTCCAACTGAGTTTATTGCGACTAAGTCCATTTGAATAAATAAACAAAAAACCTCCATTAAAACAATGGAGGTTTTATTATTGCATAATAAATTAATTAAAATTTAAACTGCAATACTATTTCGTTGGTGTTTCTAGCTGCTGCTAGTACCTTTTGAGTACTCATCTCATAAGCAAAGCCAAATAACAATCTATTACTAATCAATACTGTTGCCATTGCAGCATAGGCTTTGTCTGTTCTATACATTGCTCCCAGTTCAAAAGTGTTGTCTATTTGTAACATCGTAGTTAGATCTACAGATACTGGGGCACCACTTACATAACGCAACATAGCGGATGGTTTTAAGATCAAAGTCGAGAATTCTCCTTGTAAAGGAATATCATAACCCCCACTTAAATAGATATGCGGACTGTCTGTAGCAACACTTGCATATCCAGCATCGTTTGTGGCTTTCTTTGTATTTAATAATCTTGGTATCGATAACGATACATAAAGCGATCCTTCTTTGTATACCGCTCCAACTCCCACATTGGGATTAAACGTACTAATGGAAGCCAATGCAGGATCTGACTGTTTAATATTGTAGTTTTCTAGCCCAGAGGTATTCACATTGTATGAATTGCCTCCTGCTTTGATTCCAAAATACACATCAGCGGTTTGGCTCATTTTTAACCTGTAAGAGAAATCTATACTAGCGTAGGTTTGTTTCTCAATGAAGGTCTTATCGCTAATTACTGTCATACCAAAACCTAACTTCTTACCTAAGGTAGTTCCAAAAGAAACAGCTTGTGTCTCTGGAGCATCGACGATTCCTGTCCATTGTTTTCTCAGTGTACTTGTGGCTACCGTTATACTATCAACTCCTGCATAGGCTGGATTGACTAAATTCATGTGATGACGGTAAAACGTGTAGGCACTCTCTTGTTGCGCCATCATTGCACTAGTTGTAAATAGTAGTACAAAGGCTAGTATATTGTGAATCTTTTTCATTCTTATTAATTGTTTAATAATTGTGGATTATTTAGATATGTACATCCATCCTTGTGAATCGATACTACCATCTCCTCCTAAATCTATTTGGAACATGTAAGAACCAACTGGTAACATTTCACTACTACCTTGGTAATTTCCGCCCCAATTATTTTGGTAATTGGCAGAGTAGAAAACTTGCTTCCCATTGGAGTTAAATACACGAACAATAGAGCCTGGATGATTCTCTAGGTTATAAATAACCCAAGTATCATTGATTCCATCTCCGTTTGGAGTTAATCCTTGCATAACATCCAATTCAATAGTATCACAGAGATCGCCTTGACCATCTCGATCTCTATCTGATTGATCTCTGTTAGATATCGCTGGACAGTTATCCAATGTGTTATTTACTCCGTCACCGTCTTTGTCTTCATCACAATCATCAATAATCCCATCCCCATCCATGTCAATTCCATTATCTGGAATACCATCACCATTTTGGTCTACATCACATCCGTCTAAAATACCATCATTATCATCATCCACATCCGTATTGTCTCCTGTGCCGTCTAGATCTGAATCAGTCCACTCCAATGGATTATTAGGAAACGCATCGTAACGATCCTGTATGGAGTCCCCATCTGAATCTAAATCCAAATAATCCGGTGTGCCGTCGCGGTCTGTATCTCTAGAAGCCCCTGGATTTCGGAAATTGTATCCCTCTTCATAATTAGAGAAACCGTCACCATCAGTATCTGGAGCATCTGATACAGCTGGATTATTTCCTAACTGAATTTCAATATAATCCGGTACACCATCACCGTCAGTATCTTTAGCTCCAGGAACAGTAGGATTTGTTCCTTGTTGTACTTCGATATAATCTGGAACACCATCTCCATCGGTGTCTTTTGCGCCTGGTGTAGTTGGGCTAGTGCCTTGTTGTTGCTCGATATAATCCGGAACACCATCGCCATCAGTGTCTTTTGCTCCTGGAACAGTCGGATTTGTTCCTTGTTGCACTTCAACATAATTAGGTACGCCATCGCCATCAGTGTCTATAGCATCACCCGGAATTCTGGGATTTGTTCCCTGTTGTACTTCTACATAATCTGGAACGCCATCGCCGTCAGTGTCTATAGCATCCCCCGGAACTGTTGGGCTCGTTCCTTGTTGAACTTCTACATAATCTGGAACACCATCTCCGTCAGTGTCTTTTGCTCCTGGATTAGTTGGGTTAGTGCCTTGTTGTACTTCAATATAATTAGGAACGCCATCACCATCTGTATCCAATAGACTATCTCCTGGAGTCGTTGGGCTAGTACCTTGTTGTTGCTCGATATAATCTGGAACGCCATCGCCATCGGTGTCTTTTGCGCCTGGTATAGTCGGATTAGTTCCTTGTTGTGTTTCCACAAAATCCGGTACGCCATCGCCATCAGTGTCTATAGCATCTCCTGGAGTAGTTGGATTTGTTCCTTGTTGTACTTCAATATAATCAGGAACGCCATCGCCATCGGTGTCTTTTGCGCCTGGTACAGTAGGATTTGTTCCTTGTTGTACTTCTACATAGTTAGGAACGCCATCACCATCAGTGTCTATGATTGTATCTCCTGGAGTCGTTGGGTTAGTACCTTGTTGTTGCTCGATATAATCTGGAACACCATCACCATCGGTATCTTTTGCTCCTGGAACAGTCGGATTTGTTCCTTGTTGCACTTCAACATAATTAGGTACGCCATCGCCATCAGTATCTTTAGCGTCGCCCGGAACTGTTGGATCAGTACCTTGTTGCGTTTCTACATAATCCGGTACGCCATCGCCGTCAGTGTCTATAGCATCACCCGAAACTGTTGGGCTAGTGCCTTGTTGTACTTCAATATAATCTGGTACACCGTCGCCGTCAGTATCAGCTAATACATCCCCTGGAATTCTGGGATTTGTTCCCTGTTGTACTTCTACATAATCTGGAACGCCATCGCCATCTGTATCTCGAGCTCCTGGAGTAGTAGGACTCGTTCCTTGTTGAACTTCTACATAATCTGGAACACCATCTCCGTCAGTGTCTTTTGCTCCTGGATTAGTTGGGTTAGTGCCTTGTTGTACTTCAATATAATTAGGAACGCCATCACCATCTGTATCCAATAGACTATCTCCTGGAGTCGTTGGGCTAGTACCTTGTTGTTGCTCGATATAATCTGGAACGCCATCGCCATCGGTGTCTTTTGCGCCTGGTATAGTCGGATTAGTTCCTTGTTGTGTTTCCACAAAATCCGGTACGCCATCGCCATCAGTGTCTATAGCATCTCCTGGAGTAGTTGGATTTGTTCCTTGTTGTACTTCAATATAATCAGGAACGCCATCGCCATCGGTGTCTTTTGCGCCTGGTACAGTAGGATTTGTTCCTTGTTGTACTTCTACATAGTTAGGAACGCCATCACCATCAGTGTCTATGATTGTATCTCCTGGAGTCGTTGGGTTAGTACCTTGTTGTTGCTCGATATAATCTGGAACACCATCACCATCGGTATCTTTTGCTCCTGGAACAGTCGGATTTGTTCCTTGTTGCACTTCAACATAATTAGGTACGCCATCGCCATCAGTATCTTTAGCGTCGCCCGGAACTGTTGGATCAGTACCTTGTTGCGTTTCTACATAATCCGGTACGCCATCGCCGTCAGTGTCTATAGCATCACCCGAAACTGTTGGGCTAGTGCCTTGTTGTACTTCAATATAATCTGGTACACCGTCGCCGTCAGTGTCTTTTGCTCCTGGATTAGTTGGGTTAGTACCTTGTTGTTTCTCAACAAAATCTGGAACACCATCTCCATCAGTATCTCGAGCTCCTGGAGTAGTAGGACTCGTTCCTTGTTGAACTTCTACATAATTAGGAACACCATCGCCATCTGTATCTATAGCATCACTTGGATTGGTTGGACTAGTTCCTTGTTGTACTTCAATATAATCTGGGACACCATCACCATCTGTATCCAATAGACTATCTCCTGGTGTAGTTGGGCTAGTACCTTGTTGTTGCTCGATATAATCTGGAACGCCATCGCCATCGGTGTCTTTTGCGCCTGGTACAGTAGGATTTGTTCCTTGCTGCACTTCTACATAATCAGGAACACCATCTCTATCTGAGTCTATAGCATCTCCTGGTGTGGTTGGATTAGTACCTTGTTGTACTTCAATATAATCAGGAACGCCGTCATTGTCTGTATCAATGAAGCTAGTAGGATCATTTGGATCTGTCCCGTTTTGAATTTCAACTGAATCTGCTACGCCATCATTGTCTGAGTCCTTATAGCTTTCTGCTGAATTTGGATCCGTCCCATCTGTAGCCTCTTGAGTGTCTGAAACGCCATCTCCATCAGAATCTCCTAGTATAACTGTAAGTGTAGAGTTAATACTTGCTTCTTCAAAATTAGTGTCTGACGCTTGTGTAGCAGTAATGGTTGCTGTACCAACACCAGTTATAGTTACTACAGCTCCGTTAATTGTTGCTACTGCTGAATTACTTGATGTATAAGTGATTGCTCCTGTTCCAGCACTAGTTGTTGGTGCAACTAATGTAAATGGAGCATCTGTAGTAGTTTTATTTAAATTGGAGAAATTAGTTAAAGCACGAGCTGCCTTAGCAACAGTTAATAAAACTGTAACTGATCCCGAATCGTAATTAGTATCGGCCGCTTGTGTTGCCGTAATACTTGCTGTACCAGCACCAACTATAGTTATTGTTGAACCAGAAATAGTAGCCACAGCGGTATTGCTTGAAGTATATGTAAATGACCCTCCGCTATTTGAAGTTGGAGCTGTTATTGTAAAGGCTGCGTCTCCAAACGTTTTACCTATAGCTATCATTGGAGCAATTACTGGAGTCGCTTTTACAACTGTAATTAGTCCTGATAATGAACTAGTAATTGTAGAACAACCACCTGAAGCAACTGCATAATAATACAATGCACTAGGTGTTGTTGTATCTGGGGTATAAGTAGCTGCGGTGGCTCCGCTTATTGCTGTACCGTTAAGAGCAAGATTAGTTGTTGTTGAATACCATTGATAAGCAGTAGCTCCTGGGGATACAACTGTTAATGCTATTGCGGTATTTCCAATCACCAAATTTTGTGCGGTATTTGAAACATCTGTGGTATAAGCAGAGTTATTTATCGTTTGAGAGACAATTGTACTTGTAGGATTCAAGCCACATGTCCCAGAAACTATAACATAATAATATTTAGTTCCTTCTATATCAGTAGGAATAACATAATTATTACTTGTAGCACTTGGAATAAGGCTTGCGTTTGTTGTACTATTTGTACTATTTACATACCATTGGTACGTTAGGTTTTGACCCGAAGCAGCAACGCTGATTGTATTTGAACTTGCGTTTAAACAAACCGCTGATGGACTTACCGGTTGGGTAGTTATGGAAGTAGGAAGACTCACATTAACTTTAATTAATGTTCGCGGGCCTTCGCAAACCGAAGTATTGTTTTTCTGACTAACATAATAATTGGTTTCACCTGGCGTACTTGTTATAGGGGTAGGAGCGGTAGTACTTGCAGTTCCTCCAGTCGATACTGTATACCATTGCAATGTATTTCCAGTTGTTGCAGTCGCGGTTAATCCTGTAGCTGCAACGCCTTGACAATAATTAATTGTAGCTGTTGCAACTGGTGCTGAGGGAGTGTTGATAGATACTGATTGAGTTGCGGTAAACGGACATCCATTTAGTGTGTAAGAATAGCTTACTGTAATGTCTTCATTAACAGTACTCGTTAGTAATCCAGAAGCGCTAATAGTTGCTGTTGCGCCATTTGAAACGGACCAAACTCCCCCAGAAATAGGATGTGTATATTGTGCCGTACTATTAGCACAAATACTAGCAGCTCCTGTAATTGAGAGATTAGCTGATACTCCAACTACTAAATTGGAATTGGTTCCTGTCTTATCTGAATTGGTAATAGTTCCATTATTAGCACTATTTGCTAAATTAACTATTGTAGTAACCGATGTATTGTTACCATCAGCAATCCCATGGTTGAACGTATAATACGCCAAAAGGCCTGATTCATTTCCGAGTAACTCGGTATTCATACTTGTCTTAATTTGTGATTCAGTTCGTGATGTTGACCAAAAACGAACTTCATCGATTTTGCCATTAATTGCTGAGCCTGGATACAAAGAAGTGCCTAACAATTTAGCCCCTATAGCACGATGACTGTTGTTTTGACCTGAAGAAGCTAATGTTGTAGTAGCGCTATCTTGTTGCCCATTTATATACATTTTAACCACACCGTTTTGACGGGTTACTGCTAGATGCGTCCATGTGTTTAATGGAATGGAAGCAGTAGAATTTAAACCGCTATCCCAACCTGATCCATTACCAAAATTAGCATGTAACTTATTGGTTGACGTAATTGCAAAAGAGCTGATTAAATCTTTAGTGAAAATTTCCGAATACGCATTGGTAGATCCTCTCCAATACACCCATGCCTCTTGTGTTATATCGGTCAAGTTTTCAAGCGTATTTCCTACGGTTACATAATCATTAACTCCATCAAAACTCATTGCATTGCCAAAAGGAGAGTCACAATCAATAACTTTTAAAGTTGAAGTAGTAGAACAACCACTTGAAGTAGTATAAGTAACAGTTATAGTTCCGGCAGCTACGGAAGTCACAATCCCTGCAGAAGAAATTGTTGCCACTGCTGTATTGGATGATGCCCATGGTGAAGTAGCATCCGGTGTACCTGAGCCTGTTAATTGTAGTGTTGATGAGCCAAGAGTCATATTTTGCACTCCCGAAATAGTTGGAATTGCACTGACATTGACAGTAATATTGGTTCGCGAACTTTCGCAACCTGTTGGCATATTTCTTTGACTTACAGAGTATGTAGTTGTTCCAACTGAAGTTGTCAATGGAACTGGAGCAGCACCACTTAACTGATTACTACCCTCAAACCAATAGATTGAATGACCCGAAAGAGTTGAGACATTTAAAGCTGTCGCAGTAGCACCCAAACAATAGTTAATAGTAGTAGCTAGGGTTGTAGGAGCAACAGGAACATCATTTACATTAACCGTAATTGTAGCTCTAGCACTCTCACATCCCGTGGTATTGTCAATTTGACTTACATAGTAAAGTGTAGTTCCTGGTGTACTCGTGTCTGGTGTCGGAGCAGTTGTACTTGCTGTACCTCCAGTGGACACCATGTACCATTGTAATATATTTCCAGAAGCGGCAGTAGCTTGTAAAGGTAGAGCTGTTTCGCCTTGACAGTAAGAAATTGTACTCGATTGTGTTGAATATTTTAGAATAACAATCCCAGAACCTCCTTTACCTCCAGCTGCAGAACTAGCAGAACCCGCAGAACCTCCTGTTCCTCCGTTTCCTCTATTAGCTGTTCCATTTATACCTGTAGTTGTTGTACCATTGTTACCTCCTGAACCACCAATTCCATAATTGATTGCTGTACCAGTTATTGATGAGCTTATTCCAGCACCTCCTGATCCACCTGTTGAAGCTGAGTTATTATTTCCATTACCAGAAGCACCACCACCACCTTTTCCGCCAAATCCACCACCAGATCCACCACCACCGGTAGGTGCTGCAATGTTTAAATTTTGTGTAAGGCCAGCACTTGCGACAGACCTAGATCCCGTTCCTCTCCCGCCACCTAGCGCTGTTGTAGAACCAAAAATTGTGCTCTGTCCATCAAATCCCCAGTTATTTGTTCTTGAGTTTGCACCGCCATTACCTCCATCTCCAATTGTAATTGGATATACTGTTCCTTCTGTTACAGCTAATCTACCTGTTAATACCATACCTGCACCTCCGCCTGCACCGCCTGCATTATCATAGCCGTTTCCGGCACCACCTCCACCACCAACAACGAGGTACTCAATACTTGTAACCCCAACTGGTACTGTCCAACTAGACGTGCCTACCGTTGTAAAAGATTGAATCGTAGGTGCTGAGAATGTAGGAGCAGCAGGTAAAGAAGTTACTACAATAGCAACTGAATTACTATTAATTGCTGCACAGCTTCCGCTAGTTACCGCAGCTCTATAATACGTGGTAGTTGTCAATGCTCCTGAAGTATAACTAGTAGATGTAGCGCCTAAACCTCCTACTACATTAGCCCACCCTGTTGTACCATTTGCCGATTGTTGCCATTGAATACTTCCTGTACTCCCTGTTAATGTTAGCGTGGTAGACTTTCCTGAACATAGTGTCGTATCAGCTGAAACTGCAGTACCTGCAGAATGTCCAACGGTAATTGAACCTGAAATAGTAGATGTTAATGAACCGCACGATTCTGTCACAACACAGTAATAATAGGTAGTTCCGGCTACATTTGTTGGGGGTGAATAACTAGACGTTGTTGCGCCGCTAATTAAGGAGCCTCCAGAGTTGGTTGCCGTAGAATTTTTATACCATTGATACGTTAAAGTTGAACCAACCGCTGTTATAGTTAATGAAGATAATGAACCATTCAAACAAGTTGTTTGACCAGAGCTGTTTGGGTTGGTTGTAATTGCAAATTTTTTAACAGCAATTACATTTGAATAAAGAATAATCGAATTAGTAGCCTTACGCCTGTAATAAGTAGTTTGAGATATAATTCCAGGATCATATGTTAATGAATTAGCGCCAGAAACATCTGTAAAATTAGTCCCATCTGTACTTTCTTGCCATTGGTAACTAAATGTACCTGAACCTCCACTAGCACTCTCGACTGAGTTAAAAGTAGTAGGATCATAGGTAGTATCACAAAAAACAGTTGTGCCTGTTGAGATAGTTCCGCCTGATGATAGTTCAGTAATGGTTACATAACCATGAGTATTATTATAAGAATTTAAATTTGATATCCCTGTTGATGACCCATTATATGTTCCGTTAGAGGTCCCAATATTTGTAAATAAAGAAGTATTAACAAATGAACCTCCCCCTCCTCCTGGTGCATGTCTAGCATTAGCTCCACCTCCACTGTAACCGCCAGCTCCAGCACCGCCATACTTTCCTGCAGCACCTCCACCTCCAAATCCACCAGCACTATACCCACTTCTAAAACCGCCAACTCCACCATTAGTGAAGCTCTTCGCATTATATTGATCACTATTTCCATTAAACCCTGCACCAGAATATGATTCCCAATCATTATATAAGACGCTTACTCCACCATTTCCGTTTTGTCCTCCGGCACCCCTTTCGCTGCTTTGACCTCCGTAAATTTCTGCAGAGTTACCAGCATTATTTAAACTCCCGTCTTTCAATCCGTTTTTATACATATATGCATCGCCTCCTCCTGCTCCACCGCCAGCTCCACCGCCAGCTACAATAATTGGATTGTTAAATCGGTCAGCGATAAAAGTACCTCCTCCACCACCTGGAGCAAAAGAAGAACTAACTTGATCTAATCCATTTTGACCTACAAGTATGTAAAGCTCATCCCCTGCATTAAGATCTATATCTGCTGAAACTATTGCTCCAAAACCAGGTCTATAAGTATCCGAATAATTAAAATTACCCCCACTCGTAAAGCCACCACCTCTAGCACCTGCAATATTAATTCTATATTTACTTGTATTGGGTACAATCCACTTTTGAATTCCCTGAGTAGTAATTGTAACTGATCCATTTAATGTAGTTCCGGTGTAAGCAGTATTAATTTGTTCTTGTGTTGGACCAGTTGATCCAGTTGATCCGGCTCTTGTAAAATTATATACTGTTTGTGCACGGACATCAAACAACGAAAGAAACATCATACAAATTATAAAATATAATTGAACTGAAAATTTTGAAAAAAATGATTGTGCAGTCATGGTGGAAGTACTATTTATGAAGTGAATGTTGTTTTTTTTATAACCAACAAAAATACTATTTTTACTATAATTTTATTTTAACACCTTGGCGAAGTTGTCAAAAAAATAAATTTTTTTGACAACAATTAAATTCAGCAAATTTCCTACATTTGAGCAAACACGGCAGATTAATACTTTTAAAGATCGAATTGGTGTTACTCCAACTGAGTTTATTGCGACTAAGTCCATTTAAATAAAAACCCTTCATTAGATAATGAAGGGTTTTTATTTAATTTCTAAATTTAAGTATTTCTAAAACTCAAACTTTAGTAAGATTTCGTTCGTATTTCTAGCGCTAGCTAAAGTAGGTTGCGTGCTCATCTCATAGGCAAAGCCAAACAAAAATCGCTTACTCAATCGAATTGTACTCATCGCAGCATACGCTTTATCTGTTCTATACATACCTCCTATTTCAAAATTATTTTCTATTTGTAGCATGGCTGTCAAATCTAACGATACTGGTGCGCCTGTAACATAACGCAACATAACTGATGGTTTTAATACCAAAGATGAAAATTTGCTTTGTAAAGGCACATCGTATCCTCCACTTAAGAAAAAGTGTGGACTATCCATCGAAATATTGGCATAACCTTCATCGTTAATCGCTTTCTTATTGTTCAACAATCTTGGAATAGATAACGAAACATACAACGCTCCTTCTTTATACAAGGCGCCAACTCCCACATTAGGATTGAACGTATTGATTGCACCTAATGCTGGATCTGATTGTATGTTATAGGTTAGTAGACCCGGAGCATTTACATTATATGAGTTTCCTCCTGCTTTGATTCCAAAATACACATCGGCGGTCTTGCTCATTTTTAACCTGTACGAGAAGTCGACACTCACGTAAGTTTGTTTTTCAATGAAGTTTTGGTCATGAATTACTGTCATACCAAAACCCACATTTTTTCCTAATGGTGTTCCAAAAGAAACGGTTTGAGTTTCTGGAGCTTGTGCCACTCCTGTCCATTGTTTTCTAAGTGAACTCGTAGCTATTGTCAAACTATCAACCCCTACATAGGCTGGATTGACTAAGTTCATATGTTGACTGTAAAACGATATTACACTCTCTTGTTGTGCCATCATAGCACTACTTGTTAATAGTAGTGCTATAGCTAATATGTTGTGAATCTTTTTCATTCTTAAATATTGTTTAATGATTGTGGATTATTTTGTGATGTATAACCATCCCTGCGCATCAATACTACCATCTCCTCCTAAATCAATTTGATAGTAATAAGACCCTGATGTTGGGAGTTTTTCATCGTAATCTTTATAGTGTCCATCCCAATCATTTTTATAATCGTTAGAATAGAATACTTCTTTACCCCATCTGTTAAATACACGAACTATAGTGCCTGGATGATTTTCGATATTATAAATAACCCAAGTGTCGTTAATGCCATCTCCATTTGGAGTGATTGCTTGAGCAATATTTAACTCCATTGTGTCACAAACATCCCCCAAACCATCTTGATCTCTGTCGGCTTGATTTGAGTTAGGAGTAATTGGACAGTTGTCATTAGTATCTAAAACACCGTCGTTGTCATCGTCGTTATCACAGACATCTCCTTTCCCATCTTTATCATTATCCGCTTGATTCGCATTTGGGGTTAATGGACAATTGTCCAGGTTATCGGCAATACCATCGTTATCTGCATCTAAATCTTTAAAATCAGGTATTCCATCACCATCGGTATCTTTTGGAGTAGTCCCAGTTCCTTTTTCTTGAGCATCTGTTGTACCGTCATTATCAGAATCCAAATCTCTAAAATCAGGTGTGCCATCTCCATCTGTATCTAAAGGAGTAGATCCAGTGCCTTTTTCTTGAGTATCTGTAATTCCATCATTATCAGAATCCAAATCTCTAAAATCTGGCGTTCCATCGCCATCTGTATCTAAAGGAGTAGATCCCGTACCTTTTTCTTGAGCATCAGTCAATCCGTCGTTGTCAGAATCCAAATCCCTAAAGTCAGGAATGCCATCTCCATCTGTATCTCGTAGTGTAGTTCCCGTTCCTTTTTCTTGAGCATCAGTCAATCCATCATTATCAGAATCTAAATCTCTAAAGTCAGGAATGCCGTCTCCATCTGTATCTAAAGGAGTAGAACCAGTGCCTTTTTCTTGAGCATCAGTCAATCCATCATTATCAGAATCTAAATCTCTAAAATCTGGTGTTCCATCGCCATCTGTATCTAAAGGAGATGTTCCGGTGCCTTTTTCTTGGGCATCAGTCAATCCGTCGTTGTCAGAATCCAAATCTCTAAAGTCATGAATACCGTCACCATCTGTATCGGCGTATGCTTCAATACTATTATTTATTCCGTCTCCATCACAATCAGCTGTATTCCATGAAATGCTAGGTGCAAGCGTTTGACTTGCTATGATAAAATCACACCAATCTGTTGGAGATGTCCCGTCTAAAATTTCTTGATTATCTAGAACCCCATCACCATCAGCATCTTCATCAACATCATTAATTGTAATTGTTAATACCTCCTCAAAAGTTAATCCCCCTGCATCGGTAGTTTTAACTCTCAGACTGTAGCTAGATTTTGTCTCAAAGTCAAATGTAATTCCTGCTTTGATTTGATTTCCTACAATGCTAAAACTTGCATTGTCTGTTGCTCCGGCTCCGCTTACTAAAGTATAGGAATGCGTATCGCCTGTGTCTGCATCTGTACTGCTTAAGTTACCAATAACTGCATTAACTACATTATTTTCGTTAATTGTATTGGCACTTAAAGTAATATTAGTTGGTGCTGCGTTTACTACAACAGCTATTGTTTTTGTTGCAGATGTAACCACACAAGGATCATTTGTCATCCCTCCAAACTCAACTACATATCCTTGTATTCCTGATGAAGATAGCGGAAAATCATTCCATGTACCATTTGACATAAAATGGGCATAATCTTCTCCCGAACCATAATCATTAGGTTCGCCAGAATACCAATTATTGTACAATCCACCTACTACGCTTCCATTACTTCTCCCTTGCCAAAACTGTGTGCCTGCCTCTGGCCCTGTCATCCATTTCCAATTGTCTTCTGTTTGACTGTCAGCGGCTCCCATCCAACCTTGTCCTTGAATTTTTGAAACGATAAACTGATTCTCAGCAGCAGAAGTAACTGTGGCTAAATATCCTTGTTTACCAAAGAAAGTTAGTTGCTCAGCTGCTGTTTTTGCAGCTGTCCAAGAAATTCCAGAAGCGGTAATAAATTGATAAAAGTGATTGTTAGTACTTAACGGTAAAGCAGCTCCTAAGTTAAAAGTAACTGTTCTGTTTAGTGCGCTGTTTGAGGTCGAGTTGAATTTTACCTCTCTGTAAATAGCTTGCAATTCAGCAGCTGTTAAACTTCCTGTAAAAGTCAATACCCCTGTAGAATTATTGTAACTTTTAGTAACTCCTGTTGGTAAAGATCCTGTATAGGATAATACATCCCCACTTGCAAATCCTGAACTAATGATTACCAAAGCACCATCAATAGCAGTTGGATTAGTTACCGTAATTTGATTGTCGATTACTGAAGCTGTACTAGATGTTAAACTCGGTACTCCCGAACTAGTTACAATTCGATCTTGAGCCACCTCAACATCAAAAGTTTCGTTGGCAACTCCACCTGAAGCATCTGTTACAGTAATTGTTACAGTTGATGTGCCTAAAACTCCTGCAGCAGTAGTATAATTTATTGTTCTAGCTCCTGTTGTACCTGAGAAGCTAATATTAGCAACCGGCAATAAAGCCGTATCACTTGATGTAACACTAAGAGTTAAATTCGCTGCTGAGGTCTCCGCATCTGCAATTACAAAATTAACTGGTGATGGGGTGCCGGTTGAACACAATATCTGATTTGAAATTGAAGAGATGGTAGGTAACGTATTTACTGTAAGGGTAGTTGAAATAGTATTGGATGCTGCTCCTGGTCCAATGGTATTTACTGCACGTAGTTGAAACGGATAGGTTGTACCGTTTGTCAAGCCGCTTACCGTTACTGGTGAACTTGTGGTTACTGGTGAAAAAGCCGTCCAAGTGGTTCCGCCATCAGTGGTGTATTCATAATTAGTGATCGCAGATCCTCCGTTTGAAGTAGGCGCTGTAAAATTAATTGTTGCAGTACCCGCATTATTGGTTATTGATGTAATTGTTGGCGCAGAAGGAATAGTAGCAGATGCTGCTCCATATCCAGTTCCTGTAGTAATATTGTCTACTTCGAAACCACCTCCGCCAATATTTTGCTTGAATTCTAATCGTGTAAATGTAATGTTAGGATTGTCTAACTGTAAATTAATATAGGCAGATGATGACGAATTGAAACTATTTTGGTAGGATGACGAAGAATAATTATTTCCATCGATAGCATTTACCGTGCCTGATGATAATAATGTAGTCACTGTTGATCCAGAAAATTGAGCCAGTTGAATTTCATTTCCACCACAAGTTCCATATATTGTAACTTGATTATCATTGTCGCCACCTGCCCACCAAAAACCTAAATATTTAGAAGGATCTGTAAGTGTAATATTCACAATTCCGCCGGACATAACACCAAGATACGTTGACAAAGTAGTCGAATTCGGTAATGGGGCACCATAGTAGATATTTGTAGTATAATTTGCTGAACCTGTTTTTGTAAAAGTACCTATGGTATAAGTCCCTGTAGTAGGAATACCCCCATCTGTAAATGAGTTAAAATTTTCTGTCAATGTCCCCACTTGACCTTGAATAGCTGAGGTAGATACATTAGGTGGAGATAATTTTAACTGTAAATTAGGTAAACCACTAACCGTTCCTGTAACCGCTACGTTTTGAGAAGCTGATCCTGAAACTACAGTTATATTTCCACTTGGGGTTCCTGTTGCTGAAGCTGCCAGTCGCACATAAACGGGAGTTGCACTTAGGGTTCCTAAAGCGTTAATAGTAACAGTAGCGCCATAACCGGACGCACTTATTAATGAAACTTCATATCCTGTAGGTGCCGTAACCGTAACGTTAGAGGCTAAATCGGTTCCTGAAACCGTAAACGATTGTGCTGTAGAAGCTGAACCTTGACAAGCAGTGAAAGCCGATAAACTAGAAACAGAATTTGTTACTACAGGAGTCGCAACAGAGACAGCTGTAAAAGTAACACTTGCGGTCGCTGTAGCGGTAGTTCCATTAATGCTAAACCCTAAAGTCGCTGTTCCTGCTGTACTACTACTAGTTAAAGTAATCGTATACGTTCCGTTACCATTGTCTGTTACAGATCCCAAAGTTCCCGCAGATGTAGTTACAACAACCGTACCTCCAGTTGATGTTAAATTAGCATTAGAGCTGTCTTTCAATTGAACTGTAATCGTCGAAGTCGTTGTTCCGTTAGCGAGAATACTTGTTGGATTGGCAGTAATCGTTGATTTAGTTGGATCGGCTGCAATTGGAACTGCACCACAAAGTGATATTGTTGGAGTATTATTGCAATCAAAAGATGTTACATCACCTGAAGAAGATGTACTTTCTCCCATAGAACCATTTGTTCTATGACCAACATAGCAAAACTTCGTAGAGCCCTCTTTAACATAAACTAAAGTATGCCCTCCTAATTCAGCAAAAATTGCTTTATCTGTTCCTAATGTAAATCCTGTTGGAACACCAGGATCATAAACTGTTGTATCTGAAATTCTACCCAACATAAATCCATCGTTGTCTCCCCAAGTGTATAACCCTCCTGTATTGGTTATTGCTGCCACACCCGCCATTTTTGCAGTATGCTCTTGGGTGGTGAAAAAGGAAATATTTGAAAAATTAGTCGAAATATTCTGTTTAACATTTACCCAAGATGTTCTTTCTGTTGTTGTAAAGTCTCCACATTGTCTATAGGTATTATTCCCTAATGCATATAAACTTCCTGAATTACTTAAAACATAAAGAGTATTAGAAATACTAGAAATAGTACTACCTGTAACACCAATCATTTTTGGTAAATTAACATTTGTAAACTCTACCGGAAGGGTCATTAAAGTAGCGTAGTTTTTAGCTACACTTGCTGTATTGTTTCCTAAATAGGTAGAAGAACCCCAAGTATATATTTGACCTGAAGCTGTTAAAGCCATCATCGCATTTTTAGTAGTGCTACTAAATTGACCACGTGCTGCGATAACATTTGTTAAATCCGTCGAAGCATTAATTTTTACTTTATGCCAAGTTGTAGCCGCTAAAGTAGCTCCATTGCCCTGCAAATTAGGATCTAAATTAACTAACATCCATACATTTCCATTAGCTACAATTACTAATGTTTGATACATTGCTTCCATCATTGTCACATCTGTAGGACTTACTCCTAATGGCAACTTCGTGTTTGGATCTCCTCCAATTGGAGTATTAATCAAACCAAATGCGGTTGAGTTTTTTAATCCTGTGTTTAAAACAGCGCCTGTTTTACCCCAAGCATACAAACCAGTTGTAGACAAAGCGAAATACTGATCATTCCCGCCGCTTCCAATACCTCCCATTGAGGTATGTAAGACTGTCCCAGTAAGGGAAGAATAATTGGTCGAATTTATTGCTAGAGGTGGAGCTACATCTGAAGTACCATTGCTACCTATGTCTTGTCCCCAAACCAAAAAATCTCCATTCGAACTTAATGCCATTGAAGAATGATAACCACTTACGATTTTGTCGTATTTTCTATTCACGTCACAATTTGAAGCAGGTACTGTAATAGTTACTTCGCCTGTTGTACTGTCACTTAAAGTATAACCTGCTGAATTTATAATTGTAGCGGTAACTGAGTAGGTACTTCCAGCAATTAAAGCTGTTGAAACTGGTAAAGACCAAGTATTTCCAGAGACTACCAATCCATCAACTGTTGTATACAAAGTTCCATTAACTATTACTGACAGTGTTTCTCCACTTATTAAAGTAACTGTTCCTGTTATTGTTGGCGTACCGTCTGTTGTTGTTTGTGGTGTTACTGTAACGGGTCCGTTTGGATTTAGACCCTGTGTTGTATTTAAATAATCGTTTAAATCGTCTAACAAATTTTGTCCAGTAGCAGCGTTACCAGACTCTGAAGTATTGTTAACATAAGTTATTGGCCGATCTATTCTGTTAAATCCTAAATTACTTGAAGCATTTAATGTATAACTATTGAATGTGATTGGAGAGATAGATGATGAAGGAATAATTCCAAAAGAATTAACTGTAGATCCCGTAGTTTGTCTCCACACTATAGCTCCAGGAAATTCAATAATTTGACCTGAAGACAACTGTAATCGAATAGTTCCTGAAATATCATTCCCTTGCAATTGAAAACTTCCAGAATTAGACTGCTGAACGAAAAATGCTTTTGTAATACCAAGCGTAGCAAAAGTCTTAATTGAGGTGGCTGATTGTGAATTACTGCCTACTACTCCGATAAACCCATTGCTAAAAGGAACGCTTAATTCTACTGTTTGAGAATGAAGTGCTGTTGAAAAAAATATTGAAAAAATCAATATTGCTTTTGTAAAATGGTGTTGAATTCTTGAAATACCTTTTCTGATTTCCATAAAAATAAAAAATTAACAATTTAAAGTGGCCGAAATAATTGTCTGTAGGGCTTGACATTTAATTTCTAAAAATGGGAATTCCAAATAAATTCTTGCAAAGAAATATATTAAAACAAAAAATAATCTCTAAGTGTCCTAAAAATTTGTCCTGCAAAATAAAATTTTAGACACATTTTAGAATATGCAGCAAAAATGAAATAATTAATTTTATTCTATATTTGTTAGCGTAAATACCTAAAAAATGCTATTATACATATCTCTTTTTACTATTCTTATAGCGATAGTACTCTTCTATTTCAACTGGAGAACTAATAAAAACATATTGTTGTTATCATCCGTTTTTGTGCTGACATCTCTTTTTGGAATTAGCCACTATTTTATGGCTTTAGATGATTCGCGTTTTTGGCTAGCGGTGTTCTATAACCACTTTTCACCTTTGATGTTTCTCATTGGACCATTACTCTATTTTTATGTTCGAAACACCTTATATGAATATACTCTTTTAAGAAAAAAAGATTGGATCCATTTTCTGCCTGCAGCAATAGCTTTAATCGGTAGTCTCCCATATATTTTGCAGCCATTCCATAAAAAATTAGAAATCGCTAACCAAATTATTCAAGATCTAGATTCGTTTCAAAAAATAGAAATCAATCTTTTTTATGATATGGGTCAGAGTTTTGCTTTGCGGTGTTTATTAGCTTTTTTATACTTGATCTATAGCGGCTATCTTGTCTTTAAAACAAATGTGAAAGAAAAGAAAAAACAATACCCCAAAAAACAGTATTTGATCATTTATAGATGGATAATTATTTTCTTGACTTGTTTTATGTTACTGTTTGTTATTTTTATATTGCTCACATTTAATGCAATCGAGACTACTCCAAGCGAAACCATAAAAGAAGGGTATTATTTATATGTTCTAGCAGCTGTATTATATAGTGTAATGTCTTTTTCCCTTTTATTGTTTCCAGAAATTTTATATGGGATTCAAAAAAAACCTAGTTTGAATTTGACTGCAAACAAAATTAGTAACAACCCTGAGGAAGATCCTTTATATGCATTGTCCAATAAAATTGTAGTATACCTAGAAAAAGAAAAGCCATATCTAAACTATAATTTTTCAATAAGCGATATTTCTTTACACCTTCAAGTGCCGCAAAAAAGTGTGTCTTATTGTATCACTTTTTTACTTAACACTAAATTTTCTAAATTAAAAAATCAATTGCGGGTACAACACGCTATTGAATTACTAACAGAAAGTAATCTTTCAACATTAACGATAGAAAGCGTTGGTAAACAATCTGGGTTTAAAACCCGATCCAATTTCTATACTGCATTCAAGGAAGAAACTGGTGTGACACCAAATGAATATTCTAAAAAAATAAATAAATAGCGCTTATTTATGTTGTACTATTTTTATGTAATCTAACGGTATCGTTTCTTTTTTATCCCCTATTTAGATTCAAAAATTTACAAAAAAATTCTCTTGTGAGTTCAAAAAAAACCCTATTTTTACGAAACCATTCAGAAGAGATAAAACCCTTTTATTTCTTAAAATTGACAACCTAATAGATACATAAAAAGATGAGTTCAGAGAAAGAAGCCAAGTTAAAAGCGTTACAACTTACGCTGGATAAACTAGACAAAACCTACGGAAAAGGCACCGTGATGAAAATGGGCGATAAAGCCGTAGAAGAAGTAGAAGTGATTTCATCTGGATCTCTTGGTGTCGATTTAGCATTAGGCGTGGGTGGTTATCCAAAAGGAAGGATTATAGAAATCTACGGACCAGAATCTTCTGGTAAAACCACTTTAACCTTACATGCTATTGCCGAAGCGCAAAAAGCAGGCGGAATCGCAGCCTTTATCGATGCAGAACATGCTTTCGACAGAAATTATGCTGAGAAATTAGGCGTTGATATCGAAAACTTAATCATTTCGCAACCCGATAATGGAGAACAAGCTCTAGAAATTGCGGAGAACTTAATTCGTTCTGGAGCGATTGATATTGTGGTTATTGACTCGGTAGCTGCCTTGACGCCAAAAAGTGAAATTGAAGGCGAAATGGGAGATTCTAAAATGGGTCTTCACGCACGTTTGATGTCACAAGCGTTGCGCAAATTAACTGGAACCATCAGCAAAACACATTGTACGGTATTTTTCATCAACCAGTTGAGAGAGAAAATTGGAGTAATGTTTGGTAACCCAGAAACTACAACAGGAGGAAATGCCTTGAAATTTTATGCTTCAGTTCGTTTGGATATTCGTCGTTCGTCTCAAATTAAAGATGGCGAAAATGTAATTGGTAACAGAACCAAAGTAAAAGTGGTTAAAAATAAAGTAGCACCACCTTTTAGAACGGCTGAATTCGACATCATGTATGGCGAAGGTGTTTCTAAAACAGGTGAGATCTTGGATTTAGCAGTTGAATTTGAAATCATCAAAAAATCAGGTTCATGGTTCAGCTATGGTGATACTAAATTAGGACAAGGTCGTGATGCAGTGAAAGCCTTAATCAAAGACAACCCTGAATTAGCTGATGAATTAGAAGAAAAAATCAAATCGCAAATCAAAGAATTAGCAGCTGAATAAATTTTCTTTTCCATAAATAAAAAACCGCAAGTAATTGAATTACTTGCGGTTTTTTTATGCTTCATTATTCTTATCAAAATCAACTAGTTGTTGGCATATGGTTTGAAAAACTTGTGCTTTAATTTCCTTTCTATCCTCTAACGTTTTGCCTTTGGTCTCGACATGTTCATGGATTTTTACTCGCATTAGTCCTGGACTGCCGCTAAAAAAAGTATAGGACAATCTTTTTTTGTTGTCACCAAAAGAAATAGGTACAATTGGTATTTGGTGTTCAATTGCCAAGCGGAACGCGCCGTCTTTAAACGTGTCCAATACAATTGACTCATCATACGGCACTCCTCCTTCAGGAAAAATGCACACACTCAATCCGCGATTCAATCGATTTTGAGCACTTTCATACACCGCTCTTCGGCTTTGCGCATTGTTGCGGTCTACCAAAATACAGGTTCTTTTATAGAAAAACCCAAACAACGGAATTGAAGCTAACTCTTTCTTACCTACAAAAACAAAAGGACGATCCACAACCGCTAACATCAACATAATATCGGTCATTGAGGTATGATTAGCAACAATCATGTAACTTTTATTTGGATGTAAACCTTGAATGGTTTCTACTTTATAATAAAACCCCATACTGAATAAGATGAACCTCCCCCAAATTCTTGCCAAAGCAAAAAAATAGGGATAACCACGCTCCGATACTATAGACAATAACAACAACGGCAACATGACCAATATTGGCAAGGCAATCATGATATAAAACCAGATACGCCACAACAACCAAAAAAGCATTTTAACTCCTCTCATAGTTGCCAAATGTATGAAATGGATCGACATTTTGAAAATATAATTGAATCCTTGGTAATTCAATTATCTTTCAACCGAAATAAAAGCAGTCTTGGGCGTTGAAAAAGTGAAATTAGGTTGAATTATAAAATTTTACAATAAATATTTATTGATTATCAATAAATTTATATATTTGTCGGTGTAATTTAAATCGTCAAAAAATGGAAAAAAATAATTCTACAATTTTAAAAGGACTCCATGTTGTTTCCTGGATCATATTTATTGGGCTGTGTATTGAAGCGGGTGCATTGCTGTTTAATTTTGGATTCACGCTATATAGGCCCATTGCGTCACACAATGTGTACAACGGATTAAATCTATCGAACTTGTATCAAAATGAATTGGGGCATTTCATTGGTATTATGAGCTGTATTGTGCTAGTGGCAGTGCTAAAAGCCTATTTATTTTATTTAGTAGTACGCTTATTCAGTAAATTGAATATTGAAGCACCTTTTAGTATAGCTATAGCCAAAATCATTGAAAAGATTAGTTACGAAGCATTTTCAATTGCTATTATTAGTGTTGTTGCGAAACTATATGCTGAGGCGCTTATTGCAAATGGGCTCGAACTTCATGAAACAACTACCTATTGGAATGATACTGATGCTTTTTTAATGATGGCAGCAATTGTGTATGTCATTGCACAGATTTTTAAAAGAGGAATTGAATTACAACAAGAAAACGACTTAACTGTTTAGAGCATGGCAATAATCGTAAACTTAGATGTTATGATGGCAAAACGCAAAATGTCATTAAACGAACTATCTGAAAAAGTGGAGCTAACGTTAGCCAATCTTTCCATCTTAAAAACAGGCAAAGCAAAAGCAATTCGATTTAGTACTTTAGAAGCCATATGCAACGCTTTAGATTGTCAACCGGGTGATCTATTAGAATATTCTGCCGAAGAATAAAAAACAAAAGCACTACTCTCGTAGTGCTTTTTTATTACTCTTAGTTAGACAACCAACCCGCAGGATTGATGTACGAAGTGTTTTGAAGGATCAAGAACTTAATTACTGTTTTTCCGGTTTCTCCATTAGAACGAACTCTTCCAATTGATTGTTTACGACTTACTTTGTCGCCTTTACCCACAGTAACCGAACTTAGGTTTTGATATACGGTGAAATAATCCCCGTGTTGAATCATAACAGCTCTGTTTACTGGAGATAACGTAATTACACTACTCACCACCCCATCAAAAACGGCTCTTGCATTGGCACCCTGATCGGTGGTTATTTCTACTCCGCTATTGTGAACCATCAACGATTTATACACCGGGTGGGGTTGGTTCCCGTAACCTAATGTTATACTTCCGCGTTCTACAGGATAAGGCAATCTCCCTTTGTTGGCTCTAAAATTATCTGCAATAATTTTAGCTTCTGGGGTCAAATCAATTTTAGTAGATGAAATTGGTTTTTTAACTTCTTCCTCTGGTTCTTCTTCCTCTACTGGTTTAACAACTGTTTTGATAGTTTTACCGGTTTTGTTAGCCATCGCTAATTCTTTTGCAGCGGCAGCAGCAGCGGCTTTCTTTTCTTTGGCAGCAGCCGCAGTAGCCGCTTTTTGTTTGGCGCGTTCAGCAGCGGCCTTTCTATTGGCTTCTGCAATGGCTTGACGAATCAAACGATCAATTTGCTTGTCAATTGTACGCGCTTCTTGTTGTTTTTTCTTAATGTCAGTGGCAAGCTTGTTCTTGTCTTTCTTAATGGCATTCACCAATTTTTCTTGTTCTTTCTTTTCTTGTTCTAAAGACAACCGTTCTTTTTCCTTTTCGTCAATCAGTTTCTGTTTGGCCGTTTTTTGAACGTCTAATTTTTGATTATAAACTACTAATTCTTTAGACTTTCCTTTAATTTCTTCACCTTGTATTTTTCTAAAACTAGTATATTGTTTCATATACTGTAATCGTTTATAAGCTTGTTGGAAGTTTTCAGACGAAAGTAAAAACATTGCTCTGCTCTCTTCTGAACGACTTTTATACGATTTGATAATCATTTTAGCATAATCCTCTTTTAGAATTACCAGCTCTTTTTTAAGCTTGTTGATTTGGACTTGATTAATATATATGTCATTACTCAACAATTTAGCCTGCTTTTCGGTAGTCTTTATCAAATTTTCTTTCAACGCTATCTTTTTCTCTTGAATAGCCATCACGCTAACCGCCGATTTTTCTTTTTTCTTAACCGACTGTAAAAGTCTTTCATTCTCTTTGATTTCTTGCTGAATTTGCGCTTTTCGTTGTTCTAACTTTTCTTGTTGCGAGTCTTGGCTCCAAACCAATGAAGTGGCACAAACAAAAAGTAGACTTAGGAGAAATTTTGGCATGGTAAAATGTTTTTGCAAATTTACTTAATTATTATTCTTTTATAACCATTTGGAATGCTATACGGAAAAGAAAGTGTTTCGTTAAATGTAACCGTGTTGTAATTCAAACTGATTTCCGTTTTTCCTTTGGATTGGAAGGTGTGAATTAATACCTGTAATGGAACATTCCCTTCGTTAAATAATGCGTTGTCTGAATAATTCACATTAATCATTCTATCTTGCTCTGGCTGGGCAATGGATTGGCTTTGAATTCTAAAATTTTCTTTATCTAAAACAAAGGTTTTCGATGTTTTTCCTATTTGCAAATCCTTTAGTTCAAAACCTTCATCAACTGTTGACAATGCATATTGGCCTTGTTGCAAATTATCAAAAGCCTCCCCTAACAACATGTTCTGGATTTTTGAAAAATCCAAATCGGTTCCCAACCATTGCGTTAGACCGCTAAAATCGCCTTCGAAATAGCTTCCATTCAACTTCTCATAATAACTTACTGACGAGGGCGTAATTAACGCTTTTGCCATGGTGATCCCAAGAAAGCGAACGCTAACTAAAATTTGTTCGTCTTTCTTAATTTTAATTTCTGCTGTTACGTTTTGAGTTTGTTTTTCATCCGAAAAACGCACATTCGATTTGATATAAACGGAACTAAAATTGATTTTGTTGTTGTAATGCTTTGCGATTACTTCCTCCGCTGAAATTTCTTTTGGTTTTGGAATGTCAGGAGTCTTTGTTACAAAGGCCTGTTGGGTTTTACAAGATGCAAATACTATAATAATCAATACCGTAATTATACGTTTCAAATAAGTGAAATTTATTATAGTATCGGTCATATGTGTTATCTTCTTAATTATAATTTACTATTCTAAAACAGAATAATCTCCAATACTGATACTTGTAAAATTACCATCAAAACTCGCGTGATTTCCAATCATTGCGTTGTCCAAATTGGCATTTTTAATGTGTGAGTGGGTTTGAACCAAACTGTTTTTGATCGTACTATTGACTACATGGCATCCTTTGCCTAAAGAAACATTAGGCCCAACTGTCGCATTAATTAATACCACATCTTCACCAATATAACAAGGAGGAATAATCGTTGAATTTTCAGATTTAACTCCATAATCTACCAAATGCTCTCCGTCATTGTGTAAAAAGCCTAACATTCTAGAGTTAGTATCAACAGTAACGTCTTTGTTTCCACAATCCATCCACTCTGCTACTTCTCCAGGAACAAACTTCATTCCTTTGGCCATCATTTGTTTGATCCCATCGTTGATTTGGTATTCGCCTCCGTGAATGATATTGTTGTCTAACACCAATTGCAATTCGTTTTTCAACACGGCTACATCTTTGAAATAGTAAATTCCAATTACAGCCAAATCTGAAACAAATTCTTTGGGTTTTTCTACCAATTCCACGATCTCATTGGCTTCGTTTAGGTTGATTACGCCAAATGCTTCGGGTTGATCTACTTGTTTCACCCAAATCACGCTGTCAGCATTTTGATCCAAATCAAAGTCGGCACGAATCAAGGTGTCAGCATAAGCAATTACTGCCGGGCCACTCAATGAATCTTTAGCACACATAATCGCGTGACCTGTTCCTAAGGCTTCGTTTTGGTAATAAATCGTTCCTTTTGATCCTAATTTTTCAGCAATTGCAATCAAATCAGATTCAACTTGTTTGCCAAAACTTTCATGAATAATGAAGGCAATTTCTTCTATCTGTTGATTCAAAACCCCCGCAATATCTTCCACCAAACGATGAACAATTGGTTTTCCAGCAATTGGAATTAAAGGTTTTGGGATGGTCAATGTGTGTGGACGAAGACGTGATCCACGTCCTGCCATAGGTACTATTATTTTCATATTGTATTGAAAGATTATAAGATTAAAAGATTTAAAAATTCAGCTTTGCAAATCTTTAAATTTTTCAATCTTTAAATTATTAAATTTAAATTTTATTTTACTCCCGTACTTCCAAAACCACCTTCACCTCTGGAGGTTTCAGATAATTCCTGAACTTCAATCCATTCGGCACGTTCGTGTTTGGCAATTATTAATTGAGCGATGCGTTCGCCGTTTTCAATGACAAAATCTTCATTGGATAGATTTACTAAAATCACTCCAATTTCTCCTCTGTAATCGGCATCAACTGTTCCTGGCGAATTCAGTACAGTAATTCCTTTTTTGATAGCCAAGCCGCTTCTTGGACGAACTTGTGCCTCATAGCCAATCGGCAATTCGATAAATAAGCCTGTTTTTACAATAATTCTTCCTAACGGAGCTAAGGTGATTGGAGCTGTTAAATCTGCTCTTAAATCCATCCCTGCAGAAGCGATCGTCTCGTAATTAGGCAAAGGATGTTGCGACTTATTGATGATTTTTATAGTCATTTTATTTTTTTCGTTTAATAATAGAAAGGATGGTTGCTTTTTCATTGTGGTACACAAAATACACAAACAACAACAATAACGGAATTCCCACAAAATAATTTTCTCGGAAGCCGTAAAAAGAAATCGCAGAAAACAGAATCGACAAACCTAAATAACCGCCAATTTTTTCCATATCGTAGGGTATTGGATAAAAACGATTTCCTAATACATAAGAAATGGCCATCATGCTTCCATAAGCTACAATAGTGGCAATAGCGGAACCGTAATAGCTGAATTTTGGTATTAGAAGGTAATTTAGCGCCACGGTTAAAATCGCGCCTACAATCGAAATATACGCCCCCATTTTGGTTCTGTCTGTTAGTTTGTACCAAACAGATAGATTGTTATAAATTCCTAAAAAAAAGTTGGCTAAAATAATCAATGGCACCACTTTCATTGCTTCCCAATAGGATTTGTTATCCAAAAGTAAAAACTTTAATACATCCGCAAAAACAATTACACCCAACAAAATCAAAGATCCAAAAATCACAAAATATTTGGTAATCATAGCATAGGTTTGCGGTGCATTCTCATTTTTAGAATGACTAAAAAAGAAAGGTTCAATTCCCAATCGAAAAGCAGTGGCAAACAACACCATAAAAAGTCCTAATTTATAACAGGCTGAATAAGCACCCACTTCGGACTTAGCTACGCCTTCAGGTAACCAATAGCCCAACAAAATTTTATCAAAATGTTCGTTGATGGCAAAGGCAATGCCAGCTACCAAAATAGGCAATCCGTATCGCATCATTTTTTTCCAAAGCACCGCATCAAATTTGCGAGTTAGGAAAAGATAATTGGGCGAAAGCACTAACAATGTCAATAAGCTAGCCGCTAAATTGGAAACAAAAATATAACCGATTTCATAATTGTCAACATATAAGTTCCCTATAAAAGAATTAGGGTTGGCAGCTGCAATTTTTGGCAAAAGCAATAAGAAGAAAAGGTTCAATGCTAAATTAATCGCTACATTACCAATCTTAATAATAGCATACAGCATTGGTTTCTGATTGGCTCTCAACTTTGAAAAAGGCACGATCACCAATGCATCCAAAACCAAAATCCAAATCGCATAAGTAACGTATTGCACTTCTACATTGGCCAACGAAGCCAAGGTTCCTCTAAAAATTAAAGCGGCAAAAAGAAAAATAATGGACGACCAAAAAATAGAAATGGTCGAAGTGGCAATTACATTTTCTTTGTCAGTTTCGGAATTATAAAAGCGAAAGAATGCTGTTTCCATTCCGTAAGACAACACCACGTTGAAAAACACCATCCAAGAAAGAACTATAGAAACTTCTCCATACTCGCCTGTGGGTAAGATACCAGTGTACAAACGCACGAGTAAAAAACTCAACATTCGAGGCAAAACCGTTGCTAATCCATAAATTGCGGTTTGTTTGAAAAGACTTTTATATAATCCCAAGTTGGTTTGGTTTAGGTATTGTTAAAAACAAAAATAGCGAATTCTTTGGTTTAAATCTGTTTTTGAAATTGGAATAAACCCAAATTTGTTAACAGCTTTTTTAAGACAATCCGGCTTCGTTCAGGGTTTTAATAAAGTGAAAGCCTCTTGGGTAATACCCTTGATTATAATAAAAACGATGGGCGGTAAAGTTACCTGTAAACGCATCCAATACGATCATCGTACAACCCGCTTCTTCTGCCTTTACATTGATATAATCTGTCATTAATTTTCCTGCACCTTTAGTACGATGATCGGGGTGTACTATAAAATTGTCGATTTCAAAATACCTTCCTGACCACAATTTAATTCCAGACCATAGCCCCGAAAGTCCTATACATTCTTCACCTTCAAATACAGCGATTTGAATATAATTATGAGGAAGCATTTCGGTCAGATAGGCTTCGTATTTTTCTATAGTAAAGTTATTGCTGTACAAATGCTTCATGAGCTCAAATTGAGCTAACATGTCTTCTAAAGTTGTAAGTTCTCTAATTTCCAAATTGTAAATTTTTTATAAAAATACTCAAAAAAAAAGAGCCCCGCAACGCGAGGCTCTTATGATATATTTCAAAATAATATTATCCGTTCAACGCTTCAGCACCACCAACGATCTCTAAGATTTCATTAGTAATCGCAGCTTGACGCGCTTTATTGTAGGTTAATTTTAATTGATCTCTTAATTCCGTTGCGTTGTCAGTTGCTTTGTGCATAGCTGTCATACGCGCTCCGTGTTCAGATGCAAATGAATCTCTAATTCCTTTGTACAATTGTGTTTTCAATGATTTTGGAATCAATGTCAATACAATTTCTTCTTTAGAAGGTTCAAAAATATAATCTCCTGTTGAAACAGGAAGATCTGATTGAATTGGAGCCAAAGGCAAAAATTGTTCGGTTTGAATAATTTGAGTTGCCGCATTTTTAAATTGGTTGTATACCAATTCGATGCGATCGTATTCACCAGCTACAAATTTTTGAGTTAGAACTTCCGCAATTTGAGCTACGTTATCGAAAGTCAAATTATCAAAAATAGCACTTTGATTATCAATAACGGTAAGCGATTTGCTCAAAATATCGTTTCCTTTTTTACCAATAGCAAAAACATCTACTTGTTTTCCTGTATAGTAATCAGAACGATTTTTAACTTCTTTAATTACATTCGTATTGAAAGCACCACACAAACCTCTGTTAGAAGTTATCGCCACCACTAATACTTTTTTGATTTCACGTTGCGCTGTGAAATCGCCTCCT
Organism: Bacteroidota bacterium; assembly: GCA_046048915.1. Lineage (GTDB taxonomy): Bacteria > Bacteroidota > Bacteroidia > Flavobacteriales > Flavobacteriaceae > Flavobacterium. The sequence goes on from JBJOFE010000001.1 coordinate 122,839, forward strand.
ACATCACCATCTAAGGTAGCAGAAAGATTTTGTAATAATTCCGTTAATTTTTCGGCATAAGGGCGCATCGCTGTAATTGCATCTTGTGCTTTTTTTAGCTTTGCAGCAGAAACCATTTTCATTGCCGATGTAATTTGCATCGTAGATGAAATGGAAGTAATTCTATTACGGATTTCCTTTAAATTTGCCATCTTTTATTGAGTAATTAGTGAGTAGTGATTAGTAAATAGCTTTACACTAATTACTAATCACTCTTCACTTAAAATTAATTATATTTAGCTGAAACTTCTTTTGCTACTTTTTCGATAACATCAGTAATGTTGTCATCTAATTTACCCGCTTTCAAAGCATCAAGAGTATCTCTGTGTTTGTTGTTCAAGAATTCTAAGAAATCTTTCTCAAATTCTTTTACTTTGTTTACAGGAACATTTCTCAATAAGTTTTTAGAACCCGCGTAGATAATCGCTACTTGATCTTCAACAGTAAAAGGATCGTTCAATCCTTGTTTCAAGATTTCAACGTTTCTTTTTCCTTTTTCAATTACGTTCAAAGTAACTGCATCTAAGTCAGAACCAAATTTAGCAAACGCTTCCAATTCACGGTATTGCGCTTGATCTAATTTTAAAGTACCTGACACTTTTTTCATGGATTTGATTTGTGCATTTCCTCCAACACGAGATACCGAAATACCTACGTTAATTGCAGGACGAACCCCAGAGTTGAACAAATCTCCATCCAAGAAAATTTGACCATCTGTAATCGAAATTACGTTTGTTGGGATGTATGCAGAAACGTCACCCGCTTGTGTTTCGATAATTGGCAAAGCTGTTAATGAACCTCCTCCTTTTACAATTCCTTTTAAAGAATCTGGTAAGTCATTCATGTTTTTAGCAATACCATCATCAGCAATCACTTTACAAGCACGCTCTAATAAACGAGAGTGTAAGTAGAAAACGTCTCCAGGATATGCTTCACGTCCTGGTGGTCTTCTTAATAAAAGAGATACCTCACGATACGCCACCGCTTGTTTAGATAAATCATCATAAACAATTAAAGCTGGACGACCAGAGTCTCTGAAATACTCGCCAATCGCAGCACCTGCCATTGGAGCATATACTTGCATTGGAGCTGGATCAGAAGCATTAGCCGCTACGATAATCGTATACGCCATAGCTCCTTTTTCTTCTAACATTTTTGCAATTCCTGCAACAGTAGACGCTTTTTGCCCAATAGCAACATAGATACAAAATACAGGTTTTCCTGCATCGTAAAATTCTTTTTGATTTAAAATCGTGTCGATACAAACAGTTGATTTACCTGTTTGACGGTCACCAATAACTAACTCACGTTGTCCACGTCCAACTGGAATCATTGCATCTACTGCTTTAATTCCTGTTTGTAATGGTTCTGTTACTGGTTGACGGAATACAACTCCTGGCGCTTTTCTTTCCAAAGGCATTTCGTATAATTCACCTCCGATTGGCCCTTTACCATCAATTGGTTGACCTAACGTATTTACAACACGTCCTAACATTTGCTCTCCTACTTTAAGAGAAGCAATACGTTGTGTTCTTTTTACGATTGAACCTTCTTTGATTCCTGTTGAAGCACCCAAAAGTACTACCCCAACATTGTCTTCTTCCAAGTTCAATACAATAGCCTCAAGACCATTTTCGAATTCAACTAACTCTCCGTATTGAACATTTGAAAGCCCGTACACACGAGCAATACCATCTCCAACATTAAGTACTGTTCCTACTTCTTCTAGTGTAGCACCAGATTCAAAACCTTCTACTTGCTTTCTTAATATTGCTGAAATTTCAGCAGGTTTGATTTCCGCCATCTTACTTTATAATTTAGACACTTTTATGTGTAATAACTAATTACTAAACTCTCTTTTTAATACTTGTAATCTATTAGCAACAGAAGCATTATATTGCTTGTCGCCTATTCTTAAAATAAATCCACCAATAATAGTAGGATCTACATTGTTTTCAATGGTAATTTTCTTATCTGATAATGTAGCAATTTTTGCTAAAACTTTAGATTCTAGTGCTGCATCCATTGGAATAGCCGTAGTTACTTTTGCAACTTCAATTCCGTTCATCTCGTCAGACAACTTGTTATATTCCAAAGCAATTGCTTCTAGGATTTCAAATCGCTTGTTTTCAAACAACAAATGAAATAATCCTTGTGTTACTGCGTTTACTCCAGAAAAAACTTCCAACAACGCCTTTTCTTTTACCTCAACAGAAGTTGTTGGGCTTTGAATGAAGGTATTTAACTCTTCGTTTGCGTTGATTGTAGAAGCAATCAATTTCATATCGTTATTGACAACCTCAGCCACTCCCTTTGAATTAGAGATGTCTAGGATTGCTTTTGCATAACGAATTGCTGCTCTTGTACCTGCCATAATTAGTTCAGTTTTACGTCACCTAACATTTTCTCAACCAATTTAGTTTGAGATTCTTTGTTAGACAATTCGTCTTTCAATACTTTTTCTGCAATACTTAATGACAAGGTAGCTACTTGTGCTTTCAAATCAGCCATAGCTGCATTTTTTTCGCTTTCGATAGCAGCTTTAGCCTGATCAATCATTTTTTGACCTTGCTCTTGTGCTTCGCTTTTAGCATCAGCCACCATTTTTTCTTTCATTTCACGAGCGTCTTTTAACATAGCGTCACGTTCTGCTCTTGCTTCTTGAAGAATACGTTGGTTATCTGCTTGTAAATTTTGCATTTCATTACGCGCGTTTTCAGCTGATTCCAAAGCATTTTTAATACCTTGTTCTCTTTCGTTAACTGCATCTAGAATAGGCTTCCAAGCGAATTTTTTTAATAAGAATATTAATCCAACAAAAATGACTACTTGCCAAATAAATAAACCAAACGAAAAATCATTAATTAACTTCTCCATTATATGTAATTATAAAATTGTAAACTTTTTATTAATTGCTTAACGCAATTGGATCTGTTTTAATTTTTAAAAACAATAGTTACAACCAACCGTTGTAACTACTGTTTTGTGTTTTAATTAAGCAGCGAATAACGCAGCGAAACCAATACCTTCAATAAGTGCAGCTGCGATAAGCATAGCTGTTTGGATTTTTCCTGAAGCTTCTGGTTGACGTGCAATTGCGTCCATTGCTGAACCACCAATTTTACCAATACCTAAACCTGCTCCGATTACAATCAATCCTGCTCCTACAATAGTTGGAATTTGCATAATATATATATTAAAAATTAAACATTATTATTTATTTGCCAGCGCGCCTGCTGGCTCCTCGCATAAAATGTCCACTGGACATTTTTAATGATGCTCGGCCCCTTCGTGGTGATGCTCTTCATTTCCAGCACCAAAATACAAAGCAGACAACATCGTGAAAATATACGCTTGTAAAAACGCTACTAATATTTCAAGGATAGAAAGTGCAAATGCCAATCCAAATGACAAAGTGCTTCCGATCCAGCTTTTAAATATAAACATCAAACCAATAATACTCATTAACACAACGTGTCCTGCCAAAATATTAGCATACAAACGAATCATTAATGAAAATGGTTTAATAACGGTCCCCAACAATTCAATTGGAGCTAAAATAAATTTCATTGGTGTTGGCACGCCTGGCATCCAGAAAATGTGTGCCCAATAATTTTTGTTAGCAGAAAATGTAGTAATTAAATACGTCAATAATGCTAACGAAGCTGTAATCGCAATATTTCCGGTAACGTTAAATCCTAGTGGTGTTAATCCTAAAATGTTCAAGAAAAAAACAAAGAAGAAAATTGTAAGCAAGTAGCTCATGTATTTTTTGTAGTTTTTCTCTCCAATGTTTGGAATCGCAATTTCGTCTCTTACGTACAAAACCAATGGCTCAAAGAAACGCCCTGCTCCAGATGCAATTCCGCCATTTTTAGCGTATGATTTTGCCAATCCTTTAAACAAGAAAAACATTAAAAATGCAACAAACAAAATCCCAACAACGCTTTTAGTGATAGATAAGTCTAGTGGCTTAACATTTGTTGGATGACCGTGCTCTTCAGTTAGTTTTCCTGAAGCGTCTGTTTTGTATATTTTCTCGTGATGAATTACGTAGTAGTTTCCGTTGTGTTCGGCTACTTTTTCTCCATGGTGAAATTCGCCAGAAGAGAATACTTGTAACCCATTATCCCACAAAATGATTGGCAATGAGAAACCATTGTGTTCACCTGTTTCCTTATCTGCATTAAATGTAAAGTCGTGAGCATCAAGTAAGTGGTGATTAATAAACTCTTTTATTTCCGATTTAACATCTGTAGATTCTGTAGGAGTTGCTTCTTTTTCCTCAGTTGGGTTAGCAAAGCTTACAAAAGGAAGAATTGCTACTAAAGCTACAAGTATAAATTTAAGTGGTTTGTTTGAAATCACCATAACAGTTAAATATCTTCGTTTATTTTGGTTTCTAAAATTTAGGTGCAAAGGTACATTTTTTATTAATATTCAAAAGAATATAAAAATTATTTTTCGTCTAAATTGACACTTATATAGGTGTTTTATTGTTTTTCGTTTAATATCCGTATTGTTACTACGGTTTCAATTGCTAAAAACACAATAAACATCACAAAAAAATTAGTTTTTTCAATAGTCGCGCTGATGGCAGTATTTTTTAAAATAGGCCGCGCCAAAAGGAAGCAAGTCAACATTTTTAAAGTAGTGACAATTAAAAACGACATGCCTAATAAATCAAAATTACGAGAGCGTACTCGGAATACAATCGCCATCAAAACCATAGAGAATACTCCAAAAAAAAGATACAAGCTAACTAGCGAATATGAAAAAGAGTCTTGGGTAATTCCTGTCGAGTCAAAAACAAATTGATGAACAAGATACGAGAGGAACAGTAACACGATCCAAAGTACCAGTCCTAGTTGTTGTTGTTTTGAAGTTTTAAATAGAAGGAAGGTCAATTGGAATCAGATTTGTTAATTTCGTTTACTTGTCGGATCGTATTGTACAGCGCTAAAAAAACACCCCCTAACAAAACTACTTTATGGTAATAAAAAATACGGTTAGGATAGGTTTCGTCTAACCAACTTCCTAAATACGAGAACAAGAAAATTATAACCCCCATTTGAATGGGAATGTTAATTAATGCCAACCATTTGTTGAATGGTTTGTTTTCTTTTTTATTCTCCATTAGTTGAAGTAGGCGGATTCGTTTTCATGGTACAAGTTGCACTAAAATCGGCGCCCGGCTCAACTGATAATTTCCCTACAGTCACGTCGCCGTATATGGTTGCTGTCGCTTTTACGTTTAACAACTCGGCCACTTGTATTTTGCCACTATATCTTCCTTCAATGTCAGCGCTTTTACACACAATATCGCCGATGACGATTCCGGCTGGACCAATCACGATTTTTCCTTCGCATTGGAAATTACCGGTCAATTCTCCGTCCAATCTAAAATCGGCTACAGAATAAATGTTTCCTTTAATTCGAGTTCCCTCAACAATTCGATTGGTTTTTCCCAAAAGATCGGTGTACGATTTTGCTTTTTTGTCAAACATAATTTACTGCTTTTTTGAGGCTAAATAACGGTCAAGGTTTTTCTTGATTTGGATCACTTTGTAATTATCACTTGAAAGTATAATCGCTGGTTGGCTAATCGTATACTTTTTGTTAACTGCCATAAAGTTAATAATGTCATTGGCATAGGCCTCCGATTTTATATTATGAATCACCAGAAAATTATCTTTGTCAGTATACACATCAAAGGAATACGAGCGTTTTTCGATTTTCTCGTCCTCAATGAATTTTTTAATTTTCTCTTCAATTTCTTTAGTCGACGTGTCGGATTGTAAACCAACTTTAAATAGTATTTTCCAACTTCTGGCCGTAGTAGTAAAGTCTATTTTTTCCAAAGTGGGAATTTGATTTTTTAAAATCTCTTGTGCTTGTTTGCCTTCTTCGGCATTGGGATATTGTTCAGCAACTTCTTCCAAGGCTTTTTTATAGGCTACAACCCCAAATAATTTGGCCTGCGTGTTCGCTCTTAACAATTCAAATTTGGGAAGTATTTCGTCTCCAGAGAACTGAATTATGGCGGTGTTTACTTTTTCTAAAACAGATACAAATTGTTGTTCTTGAAACGCGCGATACAACTGATTGTATGTTGTTTCTGGACCGTCGGTATTAGAATTGTCTATATCTTTTTGGTTAATTATTTGTGCGTATCTCGAATCCGGAAATTGGGCAACAATTCGTTTTTTTAAATCTGTAGCCTTGGCGCTATCTGTAATTTGATATATTTTATATAAGTTATACATCGTTGGCAATACCAACTTTTCTTCCGGTTGCTGTTCTATTATTTTTTCAAATTTGGCTGTAGCCAAAGCATATTCTTTGAACTTCTCTTTGTATACAATTCCTAATTGATAATACGCAAAATTACGCTCTTTATTGATGCTATCAATTTGTTTGGGTTGGGTAGGAATTTGATTAATATAATAGGCTACCGAATATTTATCTGGCGTTGTTTCTAAGGAAGTGCTTTTAGCTTCGTTTGGCGTTACATCTTCTGAAACCTCAGCAATAGCAATTGCGTTATTGGCTGTCGCTGTGGTGCGCCAAAAACCATTTGGACTTCGTTTTCCCCAATTTTTTTTAAATTCCAATTGTCCAAAAGAAACCGTTGTTGGGTTATAAAAATAAAAAGTGGTTGCGGCGGGTCCTTTGTCTAGTTTAGGCAAACCTCTAACCGGCGTATTAGTTTGGATTAAAGTGGCGTTTGTTGGAAGTCCTTTGCCTGAATTCTCTAAATTAGTCATGGCTTCTTGTTGTCTTTTGGCCATCAACAGTTGTTTTTCTTCTGTTTTTTTAAGGGATTCTATATGGTTGCCAAAATAAGCAAGGCGTTCCAAATCAGAAAGGGCGACTACATTTAAAATGCTGTCGTTTTGATGCGCAATTGCATCGTATTTGATTACATCGTCTAAATTTTTGCGAATTTTTTCAATTTGAACAAACTCTCGGGTGTTCTTGTCCAATTTTACTAAAGTACTGTCGTAATATTTAGCAGCTAAAGGAAAATTAGCCTTTTTGAAATACATATTCCCTAGATTTCTGTAATTGGAAACCGCTAAATAAGTATTGTCTTTTGTTTGTTTTAAAGAACGGTTGTAATTAATTAATGCCGATTCCGAATCATTACTTTTATCGAAATACAGTCCGATTTGGTGATAAATAACATCTAAAAACGGTCTGTTTTCACGATTTTCTACAAGTTTGACAAACATTTTTTTCATTTGTTCTTTGTCGCCATTCTGAAAATCAAACAGCTGTGCTTTTTTGGCATACGCCTGAATCAAATAATCTCTATCTGCTTTTCGACGCATGTCAATCACAGATTGATAACTTATAAGCGCACTGTCTTTTTTACCTAATTCTTCATAAAGCTGACCCAAAATGAATCGGTACCGAGCTTTTTCTGTATTGATCGCGGTTAAATCTTGCGCTATTTTCAATTTAGCAATCGCGCTGTCTTTTTCTTCTAAATTCAAAAAGGCTTCGGCTAAAACCGCATGTGCATTAGCCACAAACTGAGATTTCAATTTAAAGTCTTTAAGGAGTTTTGACAAATTTTTAATGACCAAAGCATCGTTTCCTAGACGCATATTAGTTTTTTCACGCCAAATTTTTGCTTCGTATATTTTATTGCTATGAGGATGTTTATACAATATATAGTTGAAAGCGTCCAAAGCCGGCACAAAGCGTTGGCTGTAATAACGTGCTTTTCCAAGCATTAGGTACGCCTCATCTGATTGATAATTGCGTTCTTTTCCGTTAATATTCATGGAGTGCTTTTGAATAGATTTAGTGGCTTTGGTTTCGGCTAAATCAAAATTTACGTTCTTAAGTGTGTCTGAAATAGAACCGTCGGACAGTTCCATTTTTTCTACAGGCAAACGTTTCCAAAAATTGTTCTTGCTTTTCTGTTTAATATCTGCTATTCCTTTTTCAAAACCAACATTTCCGTTGTATAAGATATTATATTCTGTAGTCAGAGCGTGGTAATTTCGCGACACAAAAGAGTCTTTCTTAGTAGAACAAGCCACTAATAAAACAAATGTGAAAACAGTAATAAGAATGTGGTTTCGGGTAATTTTCAATTGAAACGGTTTATAGCTTTAACTTCTATACGCTAGATTTAGTATACAGAAGGGTAAAATTAAGATTATTCTTTGAAATGGAAATTGATTTTTGGAATTGATTTTTAAAATCGCTCGTGCAAACCTGATTTATATCATTTTCTAAAAACACCCTAGTTTACTATATTTGTCAAAAATTACAACTATGTCTTCCTTTTTAAAATTAATTATTAAAGAAGTGAAACGCGAAACCAAAGACGCTGTTTCGATTCTTTTTTCTGTTCCAGAAGAATTACAATCCAACTATACTTTCATTGCCGGTCAATACATTAACTTGAAATTGACATTGGACAATCAAGAAATTCGCCGTGCCTATTCGATCTGTTCTGCTCCGGAAAGTGGCGAGTTACGCATTGCAGTAAAAGCGGTTTCAAATGGCCTTTTCTCGCAGTTTGCCAATACTAAACTAAAAGCAGGTGACGTTCTTGAAGTAGGAAAACCAGAAGGAAAATTCACCTTTGAACCGCAAGCTGATCGCCAACGCAATTATGCGGCATTTGTAGCTGGAAGCGGAATCACTCCCGCTATTTCTATTTTGAAATCGGTTTTAAAAAGTGAGCCAAAAAGCACCTTTGTTTTGGTATACGGAAACAAATCGCCAGAAGAAACCATTTTCCACCAAGAATTACAGGATTTACAGTCGCAATATGTGGGCCGTTTATTTGTTCACTATGTATACAGTCAAGCGAAAACAAACGACGCTTTATCCGGACGCATTGATAAAACTACGGTGAATTATATCTTGAAAGAAAAACACGCCAATTTGGATCTTGATAAATTCTATTTGTGTGGACCTGAGAATATGATTAACACCGTTTCGGAAGCATTAAAAGAAAAAAACATCAAAGAATCCAATATCAAATTTGAATTGTTTTCAACTTCTACCAAAGAACATACTATCGAGCAATCGTTAGAAGGACATGCTCAAATTACGGTGATGGTAGACGATGAAGAAACGACTTTTGAAATGTTGGCCAAACAAACCATTCTAGATGCTGCTTTAAAACAAGGTATTGATGCTCCTTATTCTTGCCAAGGCGGAATTTGTAGTAGTTGTTTAGCTCGCGTTACCGAAGGAACAGCCGAAATGACGAAAAACTCTATCCTTTCTGAAAAAGAAGTTGCCGATGGATTAATCTTGACTTGTCAAGCACACCCTACTTCGGCTTCGATTCGTGTAGATTTTGATGATGTTTAAATTAGAATAAAGAATTAATTGATACAAAAAACGAGAAGCTAATCCTTCTCGTTTTTTTATTTTTTCTTCTTAAGAATTTCAGTTATTCTAGCCACTACTTGCTCTGGAAGAATCGTTCGCATGGCGTTTTCATAACCTGCCACCTTTTTATTCCCATAAACTGAAGTCGGCAATTGTGGAAATTGGTTTCTGTCTGACACCAAAGCATTATCTAGTGTTTGATTAAATGGTAAAAATCCCGCATAAGGATGAGTCGCGCCCCAAAGGGTGACTACGGGTACTCCTAACATCGCAGCAATATGTCCGTTGCCAGAATCCATGGACAACATCACGTCTAAATTACTTATCAAATCCAATTCGGCGGTAAAAGGAACTTTTCCCGCCATATTGATGACGTTGTTTTTATCTCTTTTTAAATTATCGAGTTGTTCTTTTTCATTTTGTCCTCCGCCAAAAAGCAAAACAGTATGTTCTTGATGGTACGCTAAAGCGTCTATTACTTCCTGCATTAAGTCTAATGGATATACTTTGGAATCGTATTGGGCAAAAGGCGCAATTCCAATTAACTTTTGTGATTGAGACACAATTGCTGTCAATTCAGGTTGTGAAATTTCTGCTTTTGCAGGAAATTGAGGTCGAGACAAATCGATAGGAAAACCCAAGGTTTCAAACACCAATTGGTGTCTTTCAAACATGGTAGTTAAAGGTTGAAAGCTTTTATTTTCAGCACGCGTTAATGCTTTTTTCTCGGCGCGTCCTTTATCTACAAAAGCGATTTTTTTACCGCTTAAAGCAAATAAACTGCGTACTACTTTGGAGCGCAACACATTGTGCAAATCGGCAAAAGCATCAATATTCAATGCTTTCAAATCTTGGTACAATCGCCACAATCCTAAAATTCCTTTATGGCGTGCTTTTTCGTCAAAGGCAAAAAAATGAAGATTCGGAATGTCCTTGAAAAAGGGTTTAAAAAACGGACGTGAAATCACCGTTAGTTTCAACTCAGGGTATTGGTTTGCTAGCGCCCTTAAAACAGGAACCGTCATAGCGACATCTCCCATTGCGGAAAGTCTCATGACGGCTATATTTGGAATTTTGTGTGACAAATTATTGTCTGGAGTTTACTTTTTGTTTTGGTACAACACTGGATTCAAATCATCGTCGTTGTACATTTTCATTTGTTTGTACACTTTCATGAATTTGTTTCCGTTTTCTATGTCGCTTAATAAATCGTCAATAGCAGTAGATAAATCGGTTCTTTGTTCCAATAAAACATTAAGTTTCTCTTGGCATTTATCTTTGTGTTCTTGCGAAGCATCGGGACGACTTACCTCCTCTTGCATATGGTAAATTTTCAGTGCCAAAATTGACAATCTATCAAAAGCCCAAGCGGGACTTTCTGAATTGATTTTTGCTTCTGGTTGGGCATTTACATGACTGTATTTTTGCAAAAAATAGCTATCAATGTATTCCACCATATCAGTACGCTCCTGATTCGAAGCGTCAATTCGTCTTTTCAAAGTCAAAGCTGCAACAGGGTCGATGTGCGGATCGCGAATGATATCCTCAAAATGCCATTGCACCGTATCGATCCAGTTTTTTAGATACAATAAATGTTCGAATTGCTCCTTTGGAAAAGGATTGTTAATGGGTTGATCCACGTTATCAAATTGATGATAATCTTGGATACTTTTTTCGAATACAGAATAGGCTAATTTTGAAAACATCTCTTAGTAAATTGAAAGACAAAGATACTTTTTTATACATTTATAGTATGTAAAAACGATTAAAGTTTTACCCCAATAGCCAAAATTCTAATTATGCAAATTCATCATCTTTCGGAAAATAATAGTGTACTGAATCATTTCTTAGGCCAAATTCGTGATGTCAAGATCCATAACGACAGTCTCCGTTTTAGAAAAAACATAGAGCGTATTGGCGAAATAATGGCCTATGAACTCAGTAAAAAATTAGATTATCAAGCGGTTACTATTCCAACTCCTTTAGGGGAAAAGTCAACCCAATATATTAATAATCAAATAGTAATTTGTTCTATTCTACGTGCGGGTTTAACGCTACACAACGGATTTTTAAACTATTTTGACGCTGCCGAAAACGGATTTATTTCAGCTTACCGTCACCACCCAAATAATGATGATTTTTTTGAAATTGTAGTCCAATACCAAGCAGTCGCAGATATTAACAACAAAACAGTTGTGTTGGTTGACCCAATGTTGGCTACAGGACAATCTATTGTTGCGGTGTTTAAACAATTAATGGAAAGGGGTGCTCCTGCCGAAATTCATATTGCAGTCGTAATTGCGGCTCCTGAAGGGATAGCCCATTTGAAAGCTGAATTGCCAGACCATTGTCATCTTTGGATTGCTTCAATTGACGATCACCTCAACGAAAACAGCTATATTGTTCCAGGATTGGGCGATGCGGGAGATTTGGCCTATGGCGCAAAATTATAATTGACTTATAAACGAAAACAGGCTACATAGAAGTACCAAACCAAATACCATTTCTTGCTTGAATCTCGTTTGTGAATATTCCAAATGTGCGCTAGCTAAGATAGCCAATGGGGCAATCGTTAATAGTAAAAAATCATTGCTTTTATCAGCTGAAAGGACAAAAACAATCGCTCCAATAAAAAAGGAAGCAACGATTTTTTTATAAGATGTTTGAGTCATCGATGGGCGATGAGACAATGTAATGAACATTGAAAAAACAAAAAATAAAGCTACCGACACATAAATCGAGAAAGCCATATTTTGATTTGTATTTGAAAAATAATCTATTGCTAAATCAATTTTCGATTTATTTTGCAAATATTCCTCTGTGTTGATGCTAAAAAAAGAAGTGAAAAAGGTAAATAAAATTCCCACCGCAAACAAAGCAACAAAAGGTAAAACCCAATTGGTGTAATCTCTTGAAACCAATAAAATAATGGAAATAAAGACTAAAATCAAGAACAATATAGACCAAAAATGGAAAAGGGAAGCTAAAATGATCCACAAAGAAGCGTCAAATATTTTTTCTTTGGAGGCTTTCATCGATTGTAATGAAATCAAACGACGCAAAGCTAATAACACAAAAAAATTAGCTAATAGAATATTTAAATTGCTAAAAACCGCAGGGAAAAACAATAATAGCAACAAGAAAAAAACAGCAGTATAGCTACTGTCTTTAGTTAATCCATTCCGTTTTCCTATAAAACTTGTCAAGAAAACAGAGGCTAAAATAACTAGAAAAGTAAATCCTTTTTTTAGTAGTAAAACACCCGATGACATCCAAGAAGTGTCTTGGATTTGGTAGATAAAAAAGAAAAACAACACTAAAAATACGAGCAAAGCGTAATTTAATGGTGTAGATTTTTTAAAAACACTTGCAATCATAAGGATATTTTATACTTTTGTGTCTGTAAATATACTACTTGTTTAAAACAAGTTCAAAAAAGATTCGTTTTCAATTTAGCTTTCTTTTTTAGATACTTACTCAATACCTAAATAACAATATAATTTTATATCATTATGAAATCATTTTTCGAAGGAATTCAATTCTTATTTGTAGATGTATTATTTGCTCCACTTGATTTTTTAAGATCTTTGGAACTTTCTTCATGGACTGCCGCTAATGCGATCAATTGGATATTCATGATCATTTGTGCTGCTGCCATTGTATACTGGGTCAAACAATTACAAATTTTTGACGAAGCCGGTACTGAAAATCAAGATACTACCGCACATTCATTTTTGAAATAATAAAAAAATATTGGAAACTACTTTAAGTCGTTTCCAATATCTCTTCTAAAATACATCTTATCAAATTGAAGCTTAGCGATATTTTGATAAGATTTTTTTATGGCCTCTTCAAAGTTGTCGCCATACGAAGTAACCGTTAAAACGCGTCCTCCATTAGATAATACTTGATTGTTTTCTAATTTTGTCCCTGCGTGAAACACAATAGAATCCGTTATGTTTTCTAGCCCCGTAATGACTTTCCCTTTTTCAAACTCTTCTGGATAACCGCCTGAAACTACCATAATCGTTGTAGCGCTTCTTTCGTCAACCTCTAATGCAATTTGGTCTAATTTTTCATTGGCTACTGCCAAAAACAATTCGACTAAATCCGTTTTCAATCTAGGAATAACCACTTCGGTTTCTGGATCGCCCATTCGCACATTGTATTCAATTACGATGGGCTCTCCTTTTACATTAATTAAACCAATAAAAACAAATCCTTTGTACGGGATCCCGTCTTTTTGAAATCCGTCAATCGTTGGTTTTACAATGCGTGTTTCGATTTTTTCCATCAAAACAGCGTCAACATAGGGAACCGGAGAAACAGCTCCCATTCCGCCTGTATTTAAGCCTGTATCGCCTTCTCCAATGCGTTTGTAATCTTTGGCTGTTGGTAAAATTTTATAGCTCTTCCCGTCAGTCAAAACGAAACAACTTAATTCAATCCCGTCTAAGAATTCTTCGATCACTACTTTGGCGCTTGCGCTTCCAAATTTTTGGTGTACTAACATATTGCGCAATTCTTCTTTGGCTTCAGCCAAGTCCTGAATAATCAATACGCCTTTTCCGGCAGCTAATCCGTCTGCTTTTAATACATAGGGTGGTTGTAATGTTTCTAAAAATTGGCAACCTTCATCTACCGTTTCAGCTGTAAAGCTGTCGTAAGCAGCGGTTGGAATGTTATGTCTGAATAGAAATTCTTTGGCAAATTCTTTACTTCCTTCTAATTGCGCGCCACTAGTTGAGGGTCCAATTACAGGAACATGTTTTATGTCGGCATCATTCAAAAAGAAATCGTAAATCCCTTTTACCAATGGGTCTTCTGGACCTACGACAACCATTTCCACTTTTTCTTTCAAGACAAAGTCTTTAATGGCTGGGAAATCGGTTGGGTTGAGGTTTATATTGTTTGCTATTGCTGCAGTTCCCGCGTTACCTGGTGCAACAAATAGGGTGTCGCAAAGCGGACTTTGAATCATTTTCCATGCAAATGCATGTTCTCTTCCGCCTGAACCCAATAGTAAAATAGTCATGTTGTAGTTGTATTAGTTGTGGTGCAAAAATAATGGCTTTTGAACGGAAAAAATAATTAATTTTTAAAAATTATTCTCATTCAAAAGCCAATACAAAAGCTATTTAATATAATTCGAAAAATCTTTGTGTTCCTCTTTTGATAGCTCTTCTGGAGAGAGGGATTTAAAATACTCATAGGTGATTTTCATTCCTTCGGCTCGCCCTACTTTGGCTTCCCATCCCAATAATTCTTTAGCCTTGCTAATGTCGGGTTGACGTTGTAACGGATCGTTTATAGGCAGCGGATGATAGACTACTTTTTGATTGGTGCCTGTTAATTTGATAATTTCTTCCGCAAAATCTTTGATCGTGATTTCGTCTGGATTACCAATATTTACAGGATACACATAATCTGAATGCAGTAATCTATAAATTCCTTCTACCTGATCGTCAACATAGCAGAAAGATCGTGTTTGCATTCCGTCGCCAAAAATGGTTAAATCTTCGCCGCGAATGGCTTGGCCAATAAAGGCTGGGATTACTCGTCCGTCGTTCAAACGCATTCTAGGTCCGTACGTATTAAATATTCGAACAATGCGTGTCTCCACACCGTGAAAGGTGTGATAGGCCATCGTGATGGATTCTTGGAAACGTTTGGCTTCGTCATACACTCCTCTTGGCCCAATAGTGTTTACATTACCATAGTATTCTTCCGTTTGTGGGTGTACCAAAGGATCCCCATACACTTCAGAAGTTGAAGCAATTAAAATGCGTGCTTTTTTCACTCGCGCCAATCCTAATAAATTGTGGGTTCCTAACGACCCTACTTTCAGGGTTTGAATCGGAATTTTTAAATAATCTATCGGACTTGCTGGCGATGCAAAATGCAAAATATAATCCAACTTTCCTGGAACGTGAACAAATTTAGTGATGTCGTGGTGGTAAAATTCGAAATTTTCAAGCTTGAATAAATGCTCAATATTTTTCAAATCGCCCGTAATCAAATTGTCCATCCCTATAACAAAATAGCCTTCTTTGATAAATCGATCACAAAGATGCGACCCTAAAAATCCCGCCGCTCCTGTTATAAGTATTCGTTTCATAGTAAATTGGTGTTGACTTATTTTACATTAAAAATTTGTTCCAATATTTTGATCGTAATCAAATAGGTTGGTTTAACTCCTGTAGTCCCTAGTCCTCCAGAAGCCAAAGTGCTTCCGGTTTCCAATGGGTTATCTGAAGCATAATAAGCGTACCGTACTTTAACATCTTTAGGCACGCTTTTTCTAATTCTAGAAGCCGATTGAATAGCTTTTTGATAATAAGCTCCTTCCATTTCTAATCCGATGGCTCTCCAAGTTGATTCGTGGAAAAACTTCAACAAATCTCTGTTTTGCAATGAGGTTCCCAAAACTGTGACCATGGGCCCTGCATAAACTGCAATGTCATTCCCTTCGAACATGTCGGCAGTTAATTCGTTTTCAAAAAAGTAATTATCTGCTGTTCCTTCATTGATATGGGCATTTGGAATCATGATGTCTCCCTTTCCTCCTTCTAGAATTCCTGCTTTCCCCATAATGGAAATCGACTGGGCATTTAAGAATGTTTCCTTTTTATAGGGCTTGAATAATTCATCTATGGTTTCATAGGCTTGCTCTCCAAAGGCATAATCCATGACAATTAACACCGGTTTTTCGTCGCCTAAAATCGCTTTAGGGAAAGACGTTTTATTCCAATCTATTTTAGCGGTGTCAAAAATCTGTACATCGATATTCGTTCCAGAAGTATCGGGCAAAGAAATCATTCCATGTTTCAAGGCTACCGCTTCAACTACATCACGCACCTCGTGTGCTCCTGATTTACTCAATTCTTCATAAATAAAGAAATCGGATTGATTTTTGAACTTTGTTTTTAAAGCTGGAACAGCAAAAATGGAGTTCATCACAGAGTGCATATTAGCACTAATCACATGGATGGGCCTGCCTAATAAATCATTTTCTTTTAAAACTTCTTTGATGTTAGTTGCCCAAATTTCACCGTGAATGTGGTGTCCCAAACGCTCTCTCAACACAGGGCTGAAAGTGATGGTGCGTTTGTTATTTTCTACAATTTCTTCAATGGCTAATTTTCCTAACCAATAAATTACATGTAAGAAACGATCAGGTGATGTAGCTGAGCCAAACGCATCATAGATGTCTAAAATTTCTTCAAAAGTCCTGCCAAGGATATTAGCGGTATGAGAAATTGCTTTCTCTTTCTCTATTTGGGTTAGTTTTTTATTTTGCTGAACAGCAACTTCTAATTTTTTCCAATCATGTGAAACTTCCCCTGCTTCGTCCAATAACACTCTATTTTTAATTTTGTGTGATTCGATGAAGATAAAGGTCAAGTGCGTCAAAATATCGTAAATATCTGAACGACCACGAGTAATGACTACGTTCATTTGGTCTTCGTCAATTCGATAGCAATTTCGACGTCTTTTTGGAGGAACAATTGCTTTAAAGTGGGATTTAGAGTAGCCCTCTTCTGAAGTTAAATTGATGAATCGACATTCTTCGATTCCAATTGGGAGGCGTTCAATAACGTACAAAAGTCCGTTTAATTCTACTTTTTCATCGGCAATGTTTCCATAAATTTCAGGACGTAAAGCCAGCAAAGCTTCTCTTAGGGTATCTCCCGAAACTCCCATCGGTTTGTAAAAACCGCGGTTAAACAAATGCCTCATGGTAATGTACAGTCGTTCAATAGCTGCTGAAGACTCTTGCGCTCGTGAGCGCGAAATGTTTTTGATTTCTATCATCTTTTTATATTATTTAACCTGCAAATATAGCCTATTTTTGCCTAACTAAGACTTGTTGGTAGTGATAAATCATTTATCAAAATTTCTAACCGTTTGAATTGAAAGTCGTTTTTTTAGAAACCAAATACTGTAAAAAACATACTGCAATATAAAAATTCTTAATTTAATGAGGGATTTGCCTTACCTGCAGAATAATTAATAAATGTGTATGTCTTTAAATTAAATTATAATGCTTCTTGCTAAAAAAGCAAAGTTATTTGCTTTCTTTGAAGTAAAATAATTACGATACTTTCTAAAAATATGTTTTTGAAAAAAATTATTCCATTATTTCTCCTTTTTTATTATGTTCCGGTTAAAGCTCAAGAAAATAAACAAAAGAACGATTACTCATTTATTGGATTAGGCTATTCTTATGGAAAAATACTCCCTTCATTAAGTATTTTCCCAAATTCCAAACAGCAACAAAGCTTTGACTTAACATATGGCATAACCACTTATGGAGGAAACAATGTTTGGGCAAAAAACTTAAATTATCCAAAAACCGGATTACTATTTTCCTATTCTGATTTTGGAAATCCTAAACAGCTTGGCGTTGGATTAACGTTGATGCCTTTTTTAGACTGCGGGGTGTTTAATAGTTTTACTAATAGAGTTCGCTTTCAAGCAGGTCTAGGGGGCTCCTATACCACCGTTATATTTGATAAAATAACAAATCCTGGAAATTATGGTATAACTACACATATTACATGGGCATTTCGTGCTTTTATGTATTATAACCTTACACAAACAAAAGACTATGCTATTAAAATTGGGGCCGGGGTTACGCATTTTTCTAATGGACACACACGATTGCCAAATCAGGGTTTAAATTCTGTTTTAGCGACTATAAATAGCGAACTTTATTTTCCGAAGGCTCAAACGTCTTTATTTGCCAATGGTTTAGCGGAAAGAAACAATGATGGTGATCTTCAAAACTATTTTTCAACGCGTCTTGGCTTGGGAATAAGGGTTTTGTCAAGAAAATATGATGTTAAAAATCAGGTGTTTACTTCTTCGTTTTCATTTGGGAAAATTAAAAACAAAACCTACAAATATGGATTAGGATTGTATTATCGTTTCTATAAAGATTATTACGATTATATTAAGGAAGATGGGCAAATTATAAACGACAAGTTTCCAAATTTCAAAAAAAATCCAATACAATATTCCTCTGCAATTGGTGTTTTCTCCAATTTTGAGATTTTGATGAATCATTTCAGTTTAGAAGCTGAACTAGGTATCAACCTATATAAGCCTGCTTATAAAATGGATTGGCAATTAAACGATGGTCTTACTTATTCCCAAAGAGAATTTGGCGTCAAAGACGAATTAAAGAATGTTATATCAAGTCGTCTTGGTCTTCGATATTATGTCTTTAACACTAAGAATTCACCTCTTCACAATTTATTTCTTGCCGCAAACATTAATTCAAATTTAGGGCAAGCTGATTTTAGCGAATTAAGTTTTGGATATGTTTATAGTCCAAAAATAGAAAAACAATAAAGTTTAGTTTATTTGTAGTATAACGTGTTGCTATAATAAACTGTTTAAAGTAAATCCGCAATTTTTCTATCGTTAGAAAGTCGGGGGACTTTGTTTTGACCTCCCAGTTTTCCTATGGATTTCATATAGTCTTGAAAACCGTTTTTTTGGACATTTGTAATTACCAATGGACGCAAAACATTGCCCACAATTAAATCATCATAATACACGTTTTGCTTGCGCATTGCGTTGTCTATTTGTAGAGCAAATGCTTCTAAATTATCCGGTTCATTTTCAAATTCAATCAACCATTCATGGTAAGGCAACCCTTCGGCTGGGTTAATTTGAGGCGCGACTGTAAATTCATTGATGCGAATCGTTGATCCTTCCATTGCTTCTTGCAAAGCGCTTTCTACTTCTTTCCCAATAACATGTTCGCCAAAAGCCGATATATAATGTTTAATTCGGCCCGAAACCACCACTCGATAAGGCGCTAAACTTGTAAACTGAACCGTATCGCCAATATTATAGCCCCAAAGACCTGCATTCGTTGACAAAATCAAAACGTAATTCACGCCCAATTCGACTTCACCAATAGTATACCGGCGAGGATTTTCGGTAGAAAATTCGTCGCTCTTGATGAATTCGTAGAAAATTCCGGAATTCAACAACAACAACATACCCTTCTCTTTTTGGGAATCTTGGTACGCAAAAAACCCTTCTGAAGCAGGAAAAAGCTCGATTGAGTCTACTTTTCGACCGATTAAATTTTCAAATTTAGAACGGTACGGTTCATAATTGACTCCACCATAAATAAACAAATTGAAATTAGGAAAAATGTCGCCGACAGTTGTATTGGCTTTTTGTTGTAGCTTTTCGAAATACATTTGGACCCAAGACGGAATTCCTGAAATAACCGACATGTTTTCATTGAACGTTTCTTCTACAATAGCATTGACTTTGGTTTCCCAATCTTCAATACAATTGGTTTCCCAAGATGGCATGCGGTTTTTTTGTAAATAGTTTGGAACAAAATGCGCGACAATTCCTGACAAACGTCCTAATTTAATTCCGTTTTTTTCTTCCAAAATCGGGCTTCCTTGCAAGAAAATCATTTTACCATCTACAAAATCAGCATTGCCTGTTTCGTGTATGTAATGCAAAATGGCGTTGCGAGCCGCTTCGATATGATACGGCATAGATTCCTTGGTCAACGGAATGTATTTGGCTCCCGAAGTAGTACCTGAAGTTTTAGCAAAATAAAGTGGTTTCCCTTTCCAAAGTACGTTCTCCTCCCCTTTCACCACACGATCAACATAGGGTTTTAATTGTTCGTAATCGCGAACTGGAACTTGTTGAGCAAAGTCGGCTGGAGATTGAATTTGGTCAAAATGATGGTCCAATCCAAACTGCGTGTCTTTCGCTTGACGAATTAAATCTTGGAAAACCTGGTTTTGTGTTGTTACAGGATTGCTGGCCCAAGACCTTGTTTTTTTCACCACTAGGTGCGCAAATATTCGAGCCGCAATTGATTTTATAGACATGCTGATGGATTTATTGATTCTTTGTGGAAGTTTGAAGTTCTTCCTTGGTTACTCGTTTTCGTAGTTCTAATTCTTCTTTTGAAGTGGACACATCTCCTTCTGCTGGGGTTGCTTCCACTGAAGATAGAATGGAATCTTTATTGAATTTGGCATACTCTAACTCGCCTGTCAACACTTTTTTTAGTGATGTAATGTAGGCTTCGTTTTGTTCTAAAGCATGAGATAGCGAATCTGATTTTAAGGCCAATACTGTAGCGTCTCTTTTTAGTTTAGAAGAAGAGTAGCCTGGAATAAATTCGCGCAAAGGAGTAAAGGCAATTATAAACGTGGTAACAAAAATGATAAAAATTGCGCTTAGACTTACTACCACAAAAACATTCATCAGCGTCAATTTTAAGGAAAACGTTTCTTCAAAAGTGTCTTCGTTCAAAATAATCAAACGCCTTTTGTTGAACAGGTTTTCCTTTAATTGTTGTTTAAAAAGCCTTTTATTAAACATGGATTTTAGTTTATTGAACAAATATAAACAATTATACGCTTTGATTTGTGGCTTTGATTTTTTGGAACAAATACCGTTGTATCCTATTTTAATTGAATTTTAACGCATATAAAAACAAATAATTCGTGAAAAAAGAATTGCCATTCACTAATTCTATATACATTTGTACTTCATTAGTAAACAAATTTGCTTCGGCATTAAAATAGTAAATCATGGGAAGATTAGGTGTTACAGAAATCCTTATTATACTAGCAGTTGTGTTATTGCTTTTTGGAGGTAAAAAAATTCCAGAACTTATGAAAGGTTTAGGAAGCGGAATTAAAGAATTTAAAAACGCTGCTAAAGACGATTCATCTGCAAAGAAAGAAGAAGATACTAAAGAGTAATTCTTTACATATTCTAATAAAAAAACCCAAGATATAACTTGGGTTTTTTGTTTTTTATATAATCATCGTCAATTGAATTCTTTTTCGGTCTTCGTCAACTTCGGTTACTTTTACCTCAACGTGTTGTTGCAATTTGACCACTTCGTTTACATCACTCACAAAGCCAGATTTGAGTTGAGAAATATGAACCAAACCACTTTCTTTAATTCCAATATCCACAAAACATCCAAAGTTGGTAATGTTATTCACAATTCCCGGTAAAACCATTCCGGATTTCAGGTCTTTTATGGATTTTACATTCGGGTCAAACTCAAATATTTTAGCGGATTTTCTTGGGTCTAAGCCTGGTTTTTCCAATTCTTTGATAATGTCTTTCAGCGTTAATATCCCTATTTCTGGTGTAGTATAATTTTCCGCTTTAATTAAGGCTGTTTTCTCTTTGTTGCCAATTAATTCTTGGACCGAAAGTTTCAAATCTTTTGCCATTTCTTCTACAATGGAATAAGCCTCTGGATGCACTGCCGAATTGTCTAATGGGTTTTTTCCGTCTTTAATTCGGATAAAAGCCGCGCCTTGTTGGAAAGCTTTTTCGCCCAAGCGAGGCACTTTTTTCAGTTGTTTTCGGTCGTCAAAAGGGCCGTTTTCGGAACGGTATTGCACAATATTTTCAGCTAGCTTCTCTCCTATTCCGCTCACATAACTTAACAAATGTTTGCTCGCCGTATTGATGTTGATTCCTACCGAGTTCACACAGCGAATTACCGTAATATCAAGTTCTTCTTTCAATTTATTTTGGTCTACATCGTGTTGGTATTGGCCTACGCCAATGGCTTTTGGGTCAATTTTTACCAACTCTGCCAAAGGATCGCTTAGTCGTCGCCCAATAGAAACCGAGCCACGAACGGTAACATCATAATTAGGGAATTCTTCGCGGGCGATTTTCGAAGCGGAATAAACCGAAGCACCTGCCTCAGAAACCACAAAAACTTGAACCTCTTTGTCAAAAGCAATTTTTTTGACAAAGAATTCTGTTTCGCGAGAAGCGGTTCCGTTACCAATGGCAATAGCGTCAATTTTATAGGAATTAACCATCGAACGTATTTTTTTCATCGCCATGGCGTCTTCATTTTGAGGTGCATGTGGATAAATCGTTTCGTTGTACAACAAATCCCCTTTTTCGTCCAAACACACTATTTTACAACCCGAACGATAGCCTGGATCAATGGCTAAAATTCGTTTTTCGCCCAAAGGCGGCGCAAGTAAAAGCTGACTAAGATTGGTTGCAAAAACCTGAATGGAATTCGCGTCGGCTTTAGCCTTCGCTTCTTGTAAGGTTTCATTAGCAATAGCGGGAAGCAACAATCGTTTGTAACTGTCTTCAATCGCTAATTGAATATGGGGTGTGGTATCGTTTTGCGCTTTTAAAACCAATTCGTCAATAATATCATAGGCCTCGTCAATATCTACTTCAATTTTTAGTTTGACAAATCCTTCGTTTTCGGCACGCAACATCGCCATTAATCGGTGGGGAGGAGTTTTGATTAACAATTCTGACCAGTCGAAATATTGTGTGAATTTTTGAGCCGCCTCGTCGTCTTTTTTAGTTTTTACCACTTTAGTAGTAATGGTAGCTTTTCGCTGAAACAATCGCCGTAATTGTTGACGAACGTAAATATTTTCATTAATCCATTCAGCAATAATATCACGCGCGCCATGCAAAGCGGCTTCTTCATTGATTACATTTTCATTGATGTATTGGGTCGAAATAAAATCAATGTTGTCATTATTTTGCGCCATTATAATTTTAGCAAAAGGCTCTAAACCATTTTCGCGCGCCACATCGGCCTTGGTTTTTTTCTTCTTTTTAAATGGCAAATACAAATCTTCTAGCTCTTGTAAATCAAAACTGTCTTGGATTTTTTTGGCTAATTCAGGAGAAAGTTGTGCTTGCTCCTCAATGGTTTTGAGAATACTTTCTTTGCGTTTGATTAATTCGTCGTACTGCTTATTGAGTTTGGCAATTTGCTCAATTACCACTTCGTCCAAATTTCCTGTTTGGTCTTTTCGATACCTAGAAATAAATGGAATGGTGCAATCTTCGTTTAATAATTGAACCGTTTTTTGAATATTAACCGCCGCAGTGGCTACGGATTTTGCTATGAATTGTATGTTGGTCATGAATAGTAAATATAATACGTCACGAAAATAATATCTTTACCTCAGATATCTACTCTCATGCCGATTATATATTTTTATTTTTTAACGGTTTCTTTGATTTGTTTCGTCTTGATCGGGTTCGACAAAAATGCAGCTCGGAACCAGAAAAGAAGAATTCCTGAAATCACTTTATTGTTATGGTGTTTTTTAGGTGGAAGTGTAGGTGGAAGAATTGGAATGTGGGTATTTAAACACAAAACTTCCAAAAGAAGTTTCCTTTGGAAGTTGTATGGTATTATTTTATTTCAAATTTTAATAGGGCTAGCACTCTATTATTTTGAAACTATTCATGTTTATTGACAAGCGATTTTGTTCACGCGGTTTTGGTGTCTTCCGCCTTCAAATTCAGTATTTAAAAACGTTTCGACCATTTCTACAGCTTGCGGAATAGAGGTATAACGAGCCGGAATACTGATCACATTCGCATCGTTGTGTAAACGAGCTAAAGCAGCAATTTCTTTCATCCAACACAAAGCGGCGCGCACTTTTTGATGTTTATTAACAGTCATGGCAATTCCGTTACCACTACCACAAATCACAATTCCAAAATCTGCCTTACCTTCTTCCACATCTTTGGCTACAGGATGCGCTAAATCAGGATAATCTACAGCATCAAAAGAATCGGTTCCGTAGTTAGTAATTTGATGTCCTTTTGATTCCAGCATAGTTATAATTGCTTTTTTATACTCGGGGCCTGCGTGGTCGTTTCCAATAGAAATTTTCATGATTGTTGTGTGTTAAATTCGTGTTCAAAAATAAGGAAAGATTTTGAGTTAGAATTCATAAATAGTGTGGTTTCTTTGTTTCTTTTTAAAGGGAAAAGTTATTTTAGCAAACAGTATTATAAAAAGCAGTGAAACAACAAGTTGATTAAAATCATATTTAATATACTTTATAGTTTATTTAATAACGGTTATAATTTTATATCTAATTTGTTAAAATTTTGAATTGTTAATAGTGATTTGTAATCTGTTGATTTTCAGCTAATGTTAAATTAACACATTGTGTTCATAACTCGAGATAGAAAATAAGAACTTTTTAGTGATTGAAAACAAAAATTACGTAATCTAAAACCCAGTTTAAAAAACCTAATTTAGTTTGTTGAATTTTTAGAAAAGTTATGAATATAAAAAAGAAGTTTATTAACAGATTTTAAAAAATTAGTTATCTACAAAAAGAATAAATTTTAGGTTATAAACAGCTGTTGATTAAAATTAAGAAAGTCTTTATTTTTAATTCTTTACCTATAAAATTTAATGTTGATAACTAAAAATAACTAGATGTAACTTTATTTCAAATCCTTTTTTAAAAATTTTATAGTAACTATTAACACGCTATAATAACCATTAAAAAAATAATTTAAATTTCTTTTTCTTTTTGTTGTTTTAAATAGATGTTGACAACTTCTATGTTTTAAAAAAATATTATTTAGAATAATAAAACGTTTTATAAAAGTTATATTTTTAATAAATCTCAGTCTTTAAAAAGATAATCTGATTTCTTATTTGTAATTTTAGGCGTTTAAGAAAAAAATTATGGGAAAGCGTTTAAGAAAACCGCTCAAAAAAGAGAAGACCTACTCTGAAAAAATTGTAAAAATATTATCTCAAAATGCTAACAAAGTATATAACTACAAGCAAATTGCCGCTATATTAGATTTAGATGATACACAAAGTCGAAATCAAATTATAAAAGATTTAAAAATTTTAGCTGCTCAGAAAACAATTATTGAATCAGAACCTGGAAAGTATTTAGTTAAAGCAATTAGTCAAGATTATTACGAAGGTAAAATTGATATGACAGGTCGCAAAACCGCTTATTTTATTTGTCCAGATCTAGAAGAAGATGTTTTTATTCCAACTAATAATTTAAATAGAGCTTTAGATAAAGACACGGTTAAAGTGTATATATACAACCGAAGAAAAGGACGTCGACCAGAAGGAGAAGTAATTGAAGTAATCGAAAGAAATAAAACTGATTTTGTTGGTGTTATTGATATTCAAAAGAATTTTTCTTTCGTTTCAACAGCTAATCCAAAAATGTATACTGATATTTTTATTCCAAAGGATAAAATAGGAGAGGCAGAACAAGGAGATGTTGTTTTGGTACATATTGAAGATTGGCCTAAAAGAGCCGACAGTCCTTTTGGAAAAGTGATAAAAGTACTTGGAAAACCAGGCGAACACAACACCGAAATTCACGCTATTTTAGCCGAATATGGTTTACCTTCTGAATTTCCTATTGAAGTCGAAACCTATGCACAAAAAATAGATACTTCAATTCAAAATTCTGAAATAGCAAAGCGTCGCGATATGCGTGATACTTTGACTTTTACTATTGATCCTAAAGATGCAAAAGACTTTGATGATGCGTTATCTTTTAAAAAGTTAGAAAATGGAAATTATGAAATTGGAATTCATATTGCTGATGTTTCTTTTTATTTAGAAGAAGGAACTATTTTAGATAATGAAGCGTATCAAAGAGCTACTTCTGTCTATTTAGTAGATAGAGTAGTACCAATGTTACCTGAAGTATTGTCAAATTTTGCTTGTTCTTTACGGCCTCAAGAAGAAAAATATACCTTTTCAGCGGTATTTGAAATCAATGAAAAAGCACAAGTGGTTAATCAATGGTTTGGAAGAACCGTTATTTTTTCTGATCAACGTTTTGCTTATGAAGAAGCGCAATATATTATTGAAACTAAAAACGATACTATTCCTCAAGAAATATCTATTACAGGAGCGCCGTATCAAGTTTCAAAAGCAATTGTTGATGCTACTTTAAAATTACACGAATTAGCTAAAATTTTACGTCGAAATAGAATGAACGAAGGCGCTATTTCATTTGATAAAGTAGAAGTAAAATTCAATTTAGATCAAGAAGGAGAACCAGCTGGGGTGTATTTCAAAATATCAAAAGATGCGAATCATTTGATTGAAGAATTTATGTTATTAGCCAATAGAAAAGTAGCTGAATTTATTGGCAAACAAAAGAAAACGTTTATTTATCGAATCCACGATGAACCTAATGAAGATAAATTGATTGCTATGCAAACCGTTATCGCTAAGTTTGGTTATAAAATTGACTTTAGAAACAAAGGAGATATTTCTAAATCGTTGAATAATTTATTAAGTGAAGTTGTAGGTACTAAAGAGCAAAATCTAATTGATACACTAGCTATTCGTAGTATGAGTAAGGCTAAATATTCTACTGATAATATTGGTCATTATGGGTTAGCTTTTGATTATTATTCACATTTTACTTCTCCAATTCGTCGCTATCCCGATGTAATGGTTCATCGTTTACTACAATTTTATTTAGATGGTGGTAAATCAGCCGATGAAGAAACGTATGAAGCGAAATGTTTACACTCGTCTACAATGGAAGGTTTAGCTACTAATGCAGAACGTGATTCTATTAAATACATGCAGGTTAAATACATGCAAAATCATCAAGAACAAGAATTTTTAGGGGTGATTTCAGGAGTAACTGAATGGGGTATTTATGTAGAAATTATCGAAAATAAATGTGAAGGTATGGTTCGAATAAGAGATATTAAAGAGGATTATTATACTTTTGACGAAAAGCAATACGCTTTAGTTGGCGCAACTTCACATGGTTTATTACAACTAGGAGATGAAATTTATGTTAAAGTAAAAAATGCCGATTTAGTAAAAAAACAATTGGATTTTCACTTTATCAGAAGAAACGAATAAGTTTATTTTAATATATTATCATGAAAAAAATATTATTTAGTTTATTATTAATCAGTTCGTTAACTTTTGCTCAAACAGAGAAAAAAGTAGGTGATTTTCATAAAGTAACTACTTTTGATCAAATTACAGTGGAGTTAATCGCTTCAGATGAAAACAAGGTAGTGTTATCAGGTATTAATTCTGATGAAGTTGAAGTTATAAATAAAAATGGAGAACTTAAACTCAGAATGCCATTAACTAATTTATTGAAAGGAAATCAAGTAAAAGCAAAAGTATACTATATAGATTTAGATGCAGTTGAAGCGAATGAAGGTTCTCAAATTTCAAATGAATCAATTCTAAAATCAGTTGATTTTGAAATCATTGCAAAAGAAGGTGCAAAAATTAATATAGAATTAGAGGTAGAAAAACTAACTATTAAAATTACAAGTGGAGCAATTGTAAATACCAAAGGAATCGCAAAAAATCAAGACGTTTTAGTTTCAGCAGGCGCTATCTATGAAGGTAAAGAATTAATTACTGAACAAACAGTAATTAGCAGTAATGCTGGAAGCGAAGGGATTGTTTTTGCAACAGAATCGATTGATGCAAAAGCAAGAGCAGGAAGTGATATCGCAGTGCATGGAAACCCAAAACAAATTACTAAAAAGACATTTGCTGGCGGCCATATTAAAATAGTTAAATAACTAGTTTAGATCTAAATTATACATTAATGATAAATGATATTGTAACAGGTATACCTTGGGGAATTTTCCTTAGTTTTATGATAGGTCCTGTGTTTTTTATTTTAATTGAAACGAGTATTACTAAAGGATTTAGAGCTGCTTTAACTTTTGATTTAGGAGTGGTTTTAGGAGATGTTTTCTTTATTGGAATAGCTTATTTAGGAAGTTATCGTTTGATTTCGAGCTTAAAAGATAAACCTGCTTTGTTTATTTTTGGAGGAATTCTGATGGTAGCTTATGGTATTATTTCGTTTGTCAAATTAAAAAAACAAGCTAAAATTCAATACGAAGCGATTGATGATGAAATTATTAAAAAAAATTACGGTAGTCTTTTTATTAAAGGATTTTTCTTGAATATAATTAATATTGGGGTTTTAGGATTTTGGTTGGCTATTATCATTTCTGTTGGTCCAAAATTAGAAATGCAGACTTCTAGAATGATGACTTTTTTTACCTCTGTTATTGTTTCGTATTTACTTATAGATTGTTTAAAAATCGTCTTAGCTAAACAATTAAAATCTAAATTAACTCCAACCAATATCCTTAAAATTAAAAAAGGAATTAGTGTTGTTTTAATTGTATTTGGACTAGCCTTAATGGTTCAAGGGTGGTTTCCAAAAGAAAAAGAAATGGTTAAAAATGCTTGGGAGAAAATAGAGTAAACCAACAAACTCCTTTTTTTCTTGACCTATTGTTCGGATTCGAACTATAACTTTATTCAATTTTTAGATTGCTTCGTATCTCGAAATAAAACATAAAAAAACCTCCAAGTTTCCTTGAAGGTTTTAGAGGCATCGTCCGGATTCGAACCGGAGTAGGAGCTTTTGCAGAGCCCAGCCTAGCCGCTCGGCCACGACGCCAATTGTTTATTGGGTTGCAAATATAGCAAAAACTTTATTGTTTAAAAGGCTTCTGCTAAAAACTTTGTTTACAAACCAGATATCTTTACCTCCTTAGTTTCGATACTCTTCTAATTCTACAGTAACTACTTCAACATCACCACCAATAGGCGGATTAATTTTAGAAACACCTATTTTAATTCGGGAAACAGACGGCGCTTCAGCAAAAACGCGTACAATAATTCGGTGAGCTACATGTTCTAACAATTCAGAGCGAATGGCCATTTCATCTACAACTATTTGGTTCAAAAGCACATAATCTACTGTATCAGCTAGTTTATCTGAGGCGCAGGATTTACGTAAATCTGTTTTTACTTCCAAGTCTACTCTATAGTCGGATCCAATTTTGCTTTCTTCTATCAAACAACCGTGATACGAAAACGTGCGAATATTTTTTAATTTGATGGTTCCCATAGCTGTTATTTTCTGGATAAATTTTTTTCACTTTGACGGTCAAAAGTACAAAATGTTTTGCTTTTTTAATTTTAAAACCGAATAAACAACCCTATACATCGCCGAATCATCAACTATTTTGATAACTTTGCTTTTCAAAATTTTAAAAATGGCATCAGAAGAAAAATCATTGCACTTTATTGAACAAATTATAGAAGACAGTTTAGCTTCTGGGTTTACTCAGGATCAATTGCGCTTTCGTTTTCCACCAGAACCTAATGGATATTTACACATTGGACATGCGAAATCAATTTGTTTGAATTTTGGTTTGGGTTTAAAGTACAATGCGCCGGTTAATCTACGTTTTGACGATACCAATCCAGCGAAAGAAGAGCAAGAATACGTTGATGCCATTAAAGAAGATTTGAAATGGTTAGGTTTTAATTGGACTGAAGAATTGTATTCTTCTGATTATTTCCAACAGCTGTATGAATGGGCAGTTCAAATGATTAAAAACGGTAAAGCCTATGTTGATAGCCAAACTTCGGAAGAAATGGCAGCTCAAAAAGGAACTCCAACCCAGCCAGGTGTTGACGGTCCTTATAGAAACCGTTCTGTAGAAGAAAATTTAGCTTTATTCGAAGCAATGAAAAATGGAGAGTTCTCAGAAGGAACTCATGTTTTACGTGCTAAAATAGACATGGCTTCTACTAATATGTTGATGCGAGACCCTTTGATGTACCGTATTTTACACCGACATCATCATAGAACAGGAAACGAATGGAAGATTTATCCTATGTACGATTATGCACATGGAGAAAGTGATTATTTGGAACAAATTTCACATTCTATTTGCACCTTAGAATTTGTAATGCACCGCGAATTATACAATTGGTTTTTAGATCAAATTTTTGATTCCAATAAAGTTCGACCTAATCAATACGAATTTGCACGTTTGAACTTGAATTATACTGTAATGAGTAAGAGAAAGCTCCTACAATTGGTTCAAGAAAATTTTGTAGACGGTTGGGACGATCCAAGAATGCCAACTATTTCAGGATTACGTAGGAGAGGATATACACCTAATTCCATTCGTAAATTCTGTGACATTATTGGTGTTGCCAAAAGAGAAAATGTAATTGACTATTCGCTTTTAGAGTTTTGCTTGCGCGAAGATTTGAATAAAACAGCGCCACGTGTTATGGCGGTTTTAGACCCTATAAAAGTGGTTATAACGAATTATCCAGAGGGTAAAGAAGAATGGTTGGATGCCGAAAACAATCAAGAAGACGAAAGTGCAGGGTATAGAAAAGTCCCTTTTTCAAGAGAATTATACATTGAAAGAGAAGACTTTTTAGAAGAAGCTCCTGCTAAATTTTTCCGTCTGAGTTTAGGTAAAGAAGTGCGTTTGAAAAATGCCTATATCATTAAAGGCGAATCAGTGTTGAAAGAT
The DNA here is from genome assembly GCA_046048915.1 of Bacteroidota bacterium. GTDB lineage: Bacteria > Bacteroidota > Bacteroidia > Flavobacteriales > Flavobacteriaceae > Flavobacterium. The sequence continues at coordinate 153,412 of JBJOFE010000001.1, forward strand.
GCTAATGGTAATATTACCGAAATTCATGCTTCCTATGATGAAGATAGTCGAAGCGGAAGTGGAAGTGAGGCTAGTCAAAGAAAAGTGTCTGGAACATTACATTGGGTTTCTATTCCTCATGCGGTAGAAGCAGAAGTACGTTTGTACGATCGCTTGTTTATTGACGAAGCACCGGACAGCCATAAAGAGAAGAATTTCTTAGAATTTATGAATCCTAATTCGTTGCAAATTAGCACCGGATTTGTAGAACCAAGTTTACAAACGGTTCAAGCAGGGGACAAATTCCAGTTCCAACGTTTGGGTTATTTCAACGTTGATAAAGATTCAACTTCTGAAAAGTTAGTTTTTAATAAAACTGTTGGATTGAAAGACGCTTGGGAAGAAAAAGGTAAGAAGGAAGAAAATGTATTAATGAATACTCAAAAAGAAATCAATAAATACGTTAAAGAAAAAGATGCTTCAGCAGCCGAATCTATTTTGAAAACGATTGTCGAAAATATTAAAACCATTGATAATTATAGTTTGGTTAACCAAACCATTGTAAAAAACATCAAAAACGACAACAATTCTTTATTGTTTGCGAATTTGATTTTAGAACATTCAGACAAAGTAAATCCATCAGACATTGATTCTGAAGCTTTGTCAAAATTATACACCATGTCTTTAAAAAGTCAATTGGCTTTGGTTCGAATAGCGGTATTACAAAATTTGATTCACGACACTGTAAATTTTGAAAATTTCAAACCTACATTATTTGAATTAAAAGCAACGGAAAAAAACGAAACGGTTATTTCGCTTCTGAACCAAATTTAATATAGTTCATATATTGGCTTTTATAAATTGTCAACCCGCTATAAAGCGGGTTTTTGTTATTATAAAAAGTCTTTATTGTTATTTTGTTTTTTATTGATTTAACCAATCAAAATCAACTTAAATACAACCGTTTTAAAACACCTTTTTTATTTTTATAACACTTAACACTATTTCAAAAAAAACACACAGTAAAATCAATCTATTTGCTTTTTATCTAATAAAAGGGTGGATTAACGAGTTCGTGTTTCAAAAAAGAAGAATATTGTTGTACCTTTAATGGAGGAATCTTAAAACAATAGAAATTATGTCAAATACTTCAGGAAATTCTTTGTTGGCACTTTTAACAGGCGCATTAATTGGTGCAGGAATTGGAATTTTGTATGCTCCAGATAAAGTATCAAAAACAAGAGAAAAAATTAAAGATGGTTTTCAAGATGCTAAAGACGATTTGAAAAATAAACTTGATGAAGTCTCGGAACAATTAAAAAGCAAACTCAATAATTCAAAAGACAATTTAGAAGATTCATTCGAGGATATGGTTTCCAATGTGAGCCATAAAACAGAAGATCTTATTTCATTTTTAGAACAAAAGTTAGCTGAGTTGAAAGAACAAAACGCCAAACTTCAAAAATAAGTTTCAACTAAAACATGTCATTATGGCTTTTGAAGAAATAAAAAATCAAACCGACCAAATTCAAGAACACGCTAAAGGATATGTAGAATCCTATGTAGAATATTATAAACTTCATGGTTTTAAAATCTTAATGCAATCTACCACCATGATTGTTAAGTTTCTGTTAATTGGGATATGCTTAAGCATGGTAATTTTGTTTGGTTCTATTGCTGCGGCTTTTGCAATTGGTGCTTATGTAGACAATATTGTTGTAGGCTTTTTATCGGTTGGCGGATTTTATTTAGTCGTTACCGGTTTCTTGTTTTTGGTAAAAGACAAGATTGTTGAAGGTCCAATTTTAGAGAAATTTTCTACCATCTTTTTTAATGATTAATCATGGCTAAAAAATATTCCTCCTACGACCAAATTAACGCCGACTTAGAAATGATCAAGTTGGAAAGAGAAATTCATTTGCAATACATTCTCTTCAATGTGGAAAAAACAAAAGAATCCTTACAACCCGAAAATTTGTTTCGGGAAGCGTTAGCCACTTTAAAATGTAAATTATCAAATTCCTACGGAATGATTTTGCAAATAGCGATTCCGTACCTTATCAATTGGCTAATCCATAAAAAAAGAGGCGATTAAGCCTCTTTTGTTTTTATATCAAATCTAGAATTATAAATTAACAATTGCTTTTTGAATTCGTTTAATGGTTGCCTCCTTGCCAAGTAATTCAACGATGTCAAATAGGTGGGGTCCTTTTAAAGCCCCAACTAAACTTAAACGGAAAGGTTGCATTACTTTACCCATTCCAATTTCATTAGCAGTCAACCAATCCTTTACAACAGTTTCAATTGTTGCAGAATTAAAATCCTCAATCCCTTCTAAAACAGTAATTAAATTTTCCATTAAAGCAGGAGTTTCCTCTTTCCAGTTTTTGGATGCCTTTTCATCATAAGTGGTTGGCGCTTCAAAAAAGTAATCACTCAATTCCCAAAATTCAGAAACAAAGTGAGCGCGTTCTTTAATTAAAGAAACAATTTTAATTAATTTTTTTTCTTCAACAACAATTCCTTTTTCGGTTAAAATAGGAGAGAAGGCATTCGCCAAATCAACGTCTTTTTGTTGTATCAAGTAGTGGTGATTGAACCATTTGTTTTTTTCAGGATCGAACTTAGCACCCGCCTTGTGTACCCGATTCAAATCGAAATTTTGAACCAGTTCTTCTAAAGAAAACAATTCTTTTTCCGTCCCGTCATTCCAACCTAATAAGGCTAAAAAGTTAACTACAGCTTCTGGAAAAAACCCTTTTTCTCGGTAACCGGAAGAAACACCTTCTTCTGTTTTCCATTCTAGAGGGAATACCGGAAATCCCATTTTGTCCCCATCTCTTTTGGATAATTTTCCATTGCCAATAGGTTTTAGAATTAAAGGCAAATGGGCAAATTCAGGTGTTTCCCAACCAAAAGCGCGATATAATAAAACATGCAATGGCATTGAAGGTAACCATTCTTCCCCTCGAATAACATGTGAGGTTTTCATCAAATGGTCGTCTACAATATTAGCTAAGTGATAAGTTGGCATACCGTCGCTTTTAAACAATACTTTATCGTCCAATAAATTAGTTTCAAACTTTACGTCACCGCGAATAATATCTTTTAAATGCAAGGTTTCGTTTACAGGAGTTTTAAATCGGATTACATAGTCATCACCAGCAGCAATTCGTTGGTCAGTTGCTTCTTTAGTCAAAACCAAAGAAGTGTCTAATTGGTCTCTATTGTGGTGATTGTATATAAATGTTTTACCTTGTTCTTCATGTTGTTTTCTGAGAGCATCTAAAGACTCTGCGGTATCAAAAGCGTAATACGCATTTCCAGAAAGAATCAGTTGATTGGCATATTGCTCGTACAACTCTTTTCTTTCGCTTTGGCGATAGGGTCCGAATTTTTCATTCTTCCCAACGGTTTCGTCAGGTGCTATACCTAGCCAATTTAAAGCTTCCAAAATGTATTCTTCAGCACCAGGAACAAAACGATTTTGATCTGTATCCTCAATTCGCAGAAAGAAAGTCCCATTGTTTTTCTTAGCGAACAAATAATTAAATAGGGCAGTACGAACTCCGCCTATATGTAAAGGTCCGGTTGGGCTTGGTGCAAAACGCACACGAATTGGCTTTGGCATGATAGTTTTTATCTTTTAATCTTTTGCAAATATAACTTCAATTTGTGTTATTTCCCCATTCCTTTTATCAGTTTTATTTTCTCATAAATTAGTAATTTAACAATCGACAAAAAACTATATAAATTCTCGAAATCAAGAAACATCATGAATAACGTGTATTATTTAAACTAATCGGCACAGCGCCGTTATCGTTCGCAGAATATTTAATCAGCATCTAGATATTTATCATACAATCATTACCTTTGCGAACGAATTTTAGCAGACAGTATAAAAACAGTATTTATAAAATGATTGATTTTAACTACGAAACTGATTTTACCTTAGAAAACGAAGATGTAATTTCTTCATGGCTCTCCAAGGTTATTGTTTCAGAAGACAAAAAAGAGGGAGAGATTAATTACATCTTTTGTGACGACGAATATTTGTTGAAAATCAATTTAGAATATCTGAATCACGATACTTTAACCGACATTATCAGTTTCGATTATTCCATGGGCAACGAGCTAAATGGTGATATTTTTGTTTCAGTTGAGAGAGTTCGCGATAACGCTAATGACTTTAAGGTTTCTTTCGAAGAAGAGTTAAGACGCGTTTTGGTTCACGGGATTTTACATTATTGTGGCTATAAAGACAAAACAACTTCAGACGAGCAAATTATGCGCTCTAAAGAAGATGAAAAATTAGCCATGTTTCACGTGGAACATTAGTTTTTTAATTTAGAACACGCTTAAGTTGTTTCACGTGGAACATTATATAATATATTCAATTCACAATCCGATGAAACGGGTTAAATCAAAAAGAAAATGTTTCTAAACAAGTATGATGTAATTGTTGTCGGTGCGGGTCACGCTGGTTGTGAAGCCGCTGCTGCCGCCGCTAATTTAGGTTCAACAACATTGTTGGTTACGATGAGTTTGCAAAACATAGCACAAATGTCTTGCAATCCAGCCATGGGTGGTATTGCAAAAGGTCAGATTGTGCGCGAGATTGATGCTTTAGGGGGTTACTCTGGAATTGTTTCTGACAGAACTGCAATTCAGTTTAAAATGTTGAATAAATCTAAAGGACCTGCTATGTGGTCCCCACGCGTGCAGAGCGATAGAATGCGTTTTTCTGAAGAGTGGAGAATGATGCTCGAAGGAACACCTAATCTTGATTTTTATCAAGAAATGGTTAGTGGTTTACTAATTGAAAACGGAACAATACAAGGGATTCGAACTGCACTTGGAATTGAAATTAAAGCTAAATCGGTTGTGCTTACCAATGGTACTTTTTTGAATGGATTAATTCATATTGGAGAAAAACAATTTGGCGGAGGCAGAGCCGGCGAGAGCGCCTCTTATGGCATCACAGAGGATTTAGTTAATGCAGGTTTTCAAGCAGGAAGAATGAAAACCGGAACACCACCGCGTGTAGATGGGCGTTCTTTGGATTATTCTAAAATGAATGAAGAAAAAGGAGATGTTAAACCTGATAAATTTTCGTATTCAGATGTGACTTCCCCTTTAATTCACCAAAGGTCGTGTCACATGACCTACACTTCTTTGGATGTTCATGATATTTTAAGAGAAGGATTTGATCGTTCTCCAATGTTTAATGGAAGAATTAAGAGTCTAGGGCCAAGATATTGTCCGTCTATCGAGGACAAAATTAATCGCTTTGCCGATAAAGAAAGACATCAATTGTTTGTTGAGCCGGAAGGTTGGAAAACATGTGAAGTATATGTGAATGGATTCTCTACTTCTTTGCCAGAGGATATACAATTTAAAGCCTTGAGTTCTGTTGCTGGTTTTGAAAAAGTTAAATTTTTACGTCCTGGTTATGCTATTGAATACGATTATTTCCCCCCGACACAGTTAAAACACACATTAGAAACCAAACTTGTCGAAGGCTTGTATTTTGCTGGACAAATAAACGGAACTACCGGATACGAAGAGGCGGCATCTCAAGGGCTAATGGCTGGGATTAATGCGCATTTAAAAGTGCATGAAAAAGCGCCTTTAATATTAAAAAGAGACGAGGCTTATATAGGTGTTTTAATTGATGATTTGATCACTAAAGGAACAGAAGAGCCATATCGAATGTTTACCTCTCGTGCCGAATATAGAACTTTGTTACGTCAGGACAATGCCGATTTTAGACTGACGCCTATGTCCTACGAAATTGGATTAGCTTCGGAAGCGCGTTTGCGCCGAATGGAATTCAAGTTAAATGAATCAGAGAAAATGGTGAATTTTTTCAAAGAAACAAGCGTTTCGGTCGCAGAGACGAACCCTATATTAGAAGCAAAAGGAACGGCGGCTATTTCACAAGGTGACAAGATGTTTAAAATATTTTCACGTCCCCAAATTGACTTAGAGGATATGTTGCGATTTGAAAAGGTTACCACGTATATCGAAGAAAATAATTTAGATCAAGAAATTATTGAGCAAGCTGAAATTCAGGTTAAGTATTCGGGATATATTGAAAAGGAAAGAAACAACGCCGATAAATTAACACGTTTGGAAGAGGTCAAAATACCTGAAGATTTTGATTATAATAAAATAAAATCGATGTCTATAGAGGCCAAGCAGAAACTAAGTAAAATTAAACCAGCCACGATTGCTCAAGCTTCTAGAATAAGCGGCGTGTCTCCAAGCGACGTTTCTGTATTATTAATTTATATGGGAAGATAAATTGTTCCACGTGAAACTACGACGCGAAAGCTTATTTTTAAAAGGATTATAATAAAAGAGGAGAATTAAAATGGACATTTCAAACAAAAAACATTTTCTAACGGTAACTGATTATTCTGTTTCTAAAGAAGTTTTTGATCTATATCAAGACGAAGAATTGGATATGTTAATTACACATCCAAAACCTGGTTTAGATGTTTTAGGAAGGTATTATGAAAGTGCAGATTATATTTCGCATACCGATAGTAAGCGATCTCTATTTGAAAAGGTTTATCATTTTATAAAAGGCATAGCTTTAAAAAACAAATTAAATTTAATTAATTCTTTGCAACCCAATAAAGGTAAAATTCTTGATATTGGTGCTGGTACAGGAGAGTTTCTTTTTGTAGCTCAACAAAACGGATGGAATACCACTGGAGTAGAACCTAGTGAAAAAGCAAAAAAAATTGCAATCAATAAAGGTGTTTCTTTTGTAGAGGCTCTCGCTCAATTAGAAAACCACACCTTTGATGTTATAACTATGTGGCATGTTTTAGAACACGTCCCTGATTTGAACCACCAAATAAAAGAATTGAAACGTTTACTAAAACCATCTGGTTATTTAATTGTAGCCGTTCCTAATTTCAATTCTTTTGACGCTCAGCATTACGGAAAGTTTTGGGCAGCATATGATGTGCCTATTCACTTTTGGCATTTTTCAAAAACGGCTATTCAAAAATTATTTCAAAAAGAGCAGATGGAATTAGTCAAAATTTTACCAATGAAATTCGATTCGTTTTACGTGAGTTTACTTTCCGAAAAATACAAATCAGGTAGAATGAATTATGTTAAAGCTTTTTTCATTGGATTGTGGTCCAACATCAAAGCTAAATCCGATATGGAGTATTCCTCACACATTTATATCCTAAAAAATTGGTAAAAACAATTTAAAGCATCTTTAGGGTGTTTTTTTGTTTCGAAATACATTTGAACCAACTTTTAAAGAACACTCCCCAAACAAGCTAATTTTAATCCGAATTCAATAGTTGCTGTTTATAGAACAAACAATCTATATAACAAAAACTGATGCGCTAAATGTTACAGCAATTTTCTAAGTTTTTGTTGGGACTATCTATTTTTTTATATTTTTGTCACATACACTTAAAAAATTTACAAATCCACAAAATGAAAAAAGTATTAGTAATTATTGCACTTTCAATTTCAGTTATTGCTTGTGACAAAAAATCAGAAGTTAAAGAAGTAAAAACCGCTTATGTTGACACTTCTAAATTGATGAGCGAATACACAGAAGCAAAAGACTTAGAGGCTAAATACAAAGCACAAGCAGAAGAGAAAGGTAGACTCTTAGAAGCTGAAATTAATCGTTTCAAACAAGAAGCGTCAAGTTTTCAAGCGCAAGCACAGGCTAATGGGCAAGCTTGGGCTCAACAAAAAGGTGCTGAATTACAAAAAAGAGAACAACAGTTGGGTTATACGCAACAACAATTGTCTCAACAATTACAACAAGAAAGCGGAAAAGAAATGGATTCTTTGGTTTCTGGAGTGAAAAAATTCATCAAATCCTACGGAAAAGAAAAAGGATACTCTTATATCTTTGGTACAGGAGATGTAGCGTCAGTTTTATATGCCGAAGATAAATATGACATTACCAAAGAATTAATTATTGCTTTGAATGAAAAATACAAAGCTGGCGGAGCTAAAGAAGAAAAAGCGCCAGCTAAAAAATAATTAAAGCTTACTATTACAAAAAGCCTTCATCTCAATCGAGATCGAAGGCTTTTTTTGTCAACTATCTTTGGTAAAACTTATTTTCAATATTTTAGCATTCTCAATTCTATTCGCCCTATGCAAACTATTTCTGAAGCCGCCGCTTACACGTTACGATTTATCAATCAGACGCAACGGTCTGTTTTTCTTACAGGAAAAGCGGGAACCGGTAAAACAACCCTACTTCGAGAAATTATTGAAACGACCCACAAAAACACAGTTGTTGTTGCACCCACCGGCATTGCAGCTTTGAATGCTGGTGGAGTTACGATTCATTCCATGTTTCAACTCCCTTTCGGCGGATTTCTTCCAGATAATTCTGCACCTGATTTTTCTGAAAACACAAAGTTTGAAACTAAAACTTCGTTACGCCGCCATTTTATAATGAGTGGTTTAAAGAAATCGGTAATTCGAAATTTGGAATTATTAATTATTGACGAAGTAAGTATGCTGCGTGCTGATTTATTGGACGCAATAGATTTTATGATGCAAACAGTCCGCAAAAAAAACAGTCCATTTGGCGGAGTGCAGGTATTGTTTATTGGAGACTTATTACAATTGCCTCCCGTAATACGAGATGATGAATGGCAAACTTTGAAAAAGTATTACAAAGGAAAATTCTTTTTTCACTCACAGGTAGTGCAACAAAACCCGCCTTTGTATATTGAGTTGGATAAAATATTCCGTCAATCTGACGATGCGTTTATATCGGTTTTAAACAATCTGCGTAACAATCAAATTTCAAAAGAAGATATCGCAACCTTAAATCAATATGTACAGCCTAATTTTGATTTAAAAACCAATAAAGGCTTTATCACTTTAACCACCCACAATTCCAAAGCAGACACAATGAACACTGAAGCTTTGGAATCTTTAGAAGGAAAAGAATGGTTGTATTCACCAGAGCTAACGGGAGATTTTCCGGATAAAATATTTCCGGTAGAAGAAGTTTTGAAACTGAAAGTTGGCGCTCAAATCATGTTTGTTAAAAACGATTTGTCTTTTGACAAAAAGTATTTTAATGGAAAAATGGGCGTAATCAAATCGCTTTCGGCTAAAGAAATTCTAGTTTTTTTTCCAGAAGAAAATAAAACGATTGAAGTTGAAAAATACGAGTGGCAAAACATACGTTATAAAGTAAATGCAACAACTAAAGACATTGAAGATGAAGTTTTAGGCACGTTTGTGCATTATCCTATTAAGTTGGCTTGGGCAATTACGGTTCATAAGAGTCAAGGATTAACTTTTGACAAAGCAGCACTCGATGTTTCGCAAGTTTTTCTTCCGGGACAAGCTTATGTTGCTTTATCGCGTTTGCGCTCTTTAAAAGGGCTAGTTTTGCTTTCTCCCCTTCAAATGAATGGCATTTCTAACGATCAAGACGTGATGGATTATTCTTTGAACAAAGCTTCGGTAACGCACTTGGAAAATGCATTACATTTTGAAACCAAAAATTTTATTCATCAGTATTTGATCGAAACCTTTGAATGGGCAGATTTGGCTCAAGAATGGAGCAACCATCAGTTTAGTTATAACGAAAAATCAGAGGTTTCCTCCAAAGCTAAATTTTCATATTGGGCCAAAGAACAAACTGAAAGAATGGAGAAAGTTGTTGAACCGGCTAAAAAATTTATCCAGCAATTGAATGTGCTTTTTAGTCAGGAAACGGTTGATTTGAATCACATTAGCGAACGAATGCAAGCGGCTTATACTTATTTTTTTAGTCCAATGGATGAATTGGTTTTTGAGATTTTATGGAAATTAGAAGAAGTAAAGCGTCTTAAAAAAGCGAAAGCGTATTTTGATGAATTAGTACTTTTAGAAGAGCTTCAAACTAAATCGGTTTTGCGCTTGATGAAAGCTAAATTACTGATAGAAATTGTCGTGGCAGGAGAAACTATTTCAAAAGAAAAATTGACTTCTCCGGAAATAAAATTATATGTAAGCCGCAAACTAGCAGCCATTCAAGCCACTTTTAAAAAGGTGAATGCCAACTTGATTGACGACGATTTAGATGAAGAACGCTACCTTCCAAAAAAGAAAACAAAATCAGCTACAAAGAAAACTACGATAGAAGAAACCTATGATTTGTGGAAACAAAATAATTCAATTGCCGAAATTGCCGCTATTAGGGTATTAACCAAACAAACTATTTATGGGCATTTTGTCAAACTAATCCAATCGGAAAAAGTAGCTGTTGAAGACATTATTCCATCGGATAAATTAGATGAACTTGCCGCGGCATTTAAGGGCTATAAAGAAGAATCATTAAATGCTTTAATGGAAAAGCATGGCGATAAATTTAGTTGGGAAGAGGCCAGAATGTTTAAAGCTAGTTTAAACATACAATAAATAAAAAAACCGCCATTTAGGCGGTTTGTATTTTATAATGATTCAATTAAAATCCAAGCTTCAGGATTTTCTTTTGCTCTGATTTCGTTTTTCAATTTTTCAGCTTCAGCATAGGTAGTAAAACTTCCGTAAAGCACAGGGTACAAACCGTGTTTATTGCGCTCTATTCGCTTAGCCTTGTATCCTTTTTCGCTTAAATTTTCAAAAATACGTTGCGCATTAGCTTCATCTCTAAAGGCTCCGGCCATAATGTGATAGGGTAGTTTCCCTTCTTTAACCGTTAATGTTACTGCTGGTATAGGACTTTCAATAAAGAAAGTTGCCTCTTGTATTTTGTTTTGAACTTGTCTCTGAACAGCCGTTTCTACAATGATTTTTTGAGTCTCTATTTCATTTTGGTAAATAGGATAACCAACCGTTGCGGTCAAGCCTAATCCCAATACAAAAACAGCAGCATACTTTAAGAAACTATATTTGTTTTTGTGTTCTGGCACCAATTGAATTGTATCAGTTTCCTCTAAGGCTTCCAATTGTTGTTCGAATAGTTCTCTTTTAACTAGCGGAGAAACAAATGGACTCAAACCAAAAGAACTACTCAAATAATTGGTTTGTTCAGATGGAGTGAAAATTAAATTACTGTCTGCATTCAGGCGAAAATCCCCTACGTTTTTGATAGAGAAAATCCCCGTTTCTTGCAATGTTTTTTTCCAATTAAACACTTCGTATTGAATTGCGCTAACGGCATATTCGTAGGAAGTTTTTTCAGTTTGTGCTATATGATTTGCCAATAACCCATCGTTGTTTTTTAGATAGGCATTGAAAGAAATTAATTTCTTTGGAGGGAAAAAGGAGTGAGCGCTTTCTACTAATTGTGCTGATTGGATTTCGGTTAAAAAGGCCCCAAATCCAGGAACAGTTACGCATTGGTAACGGTATAAAAGCTGTGCGATGTAATTTTCGATTTTCATAGTAACAAAGTTATGCAACCAAAATAGTTATCAAAATTTTATTCACAATTTTTATTAACAATCGGAATTATTTTTCCACCTATTTCTTTTCCAGGAAGTTAATAACTAACGGTTATTTTAAAAAAGAGTTCAAAATCAAATTTTGGCTTTAATTTTTATCAAAAACTAAATACATTTCAGACATTATAACTACTTTTAGTCTCCAAATTGACCCCCAATGAATGACCAAGAATTATTTTACTTACTTGCCTTACAGCGAGTAGAAGGCGTAGGCGATATTATTGCCAAAAAACTACTCACCTATTTTGGCTCTGCTGAAGCGGTTTTCAAAGCCAAAGTTTCGCAGTTAAACGCTATTGACGGAATAGGATCTGCACTATTTAAGAATTTCAAAGATCAATCTGTTTTTACGAAAGCTGAACGCGAATTGGAATTCATATCTTCCAATCAAATTACTATTACTACTTTTCAAGATTTCGATTACCCGGAACGATTGAAGCATTGTTTTGACAGCCCTTTGGTACTGTTTAGTTCAGGCACTATCAATTTGAAGAATCAGAAAATTATAAGTATTGTGGGCACTCGCCAAATCACTTCCTATGGCTTGGAGTTTTGTCGCAAATTTATAGCAGAACTAGCCCCATTGAATCCGGTAATCGTTAGTGGATTTGCTTATGGAGTCGATATTGTTGCACATCAATTTGCCATGGAAAATAACTTACAAACAATTGGCGTTGTTGCTCATGGACTGAACCAAATCTATCCCAAATCGCACAAAAAATATGTCGCAAGAATGGAAGAAAACGGGGGATTTATCACCGAATTTTGGAGTACCTCCAATCCCGATAAGGAGAATTTTGTGCGAAGAAATAGAATTGTAGCCGGTATGGCTGAAGTGACAATTGTAATCGAATCGGCTGAGCGGGGAGGGTCTTTGATTACTGCTAATCTAGCCAACGAGTACAATCGGGATGTGTTTGCTGTTCCCGGCCGTGTAACCGATAAATACAGTCAAGGATGTAATACTTTGATTAAAACTCAAAAAGCGAATGTGTTGACTTGTGCCGCCGATTTAGTTTACATGCTGAATTGGGATATAGAGAAAGAAGTCAAATCGGTTCAAAAACAGCTTTTTGTTGCCTTAGATGACGACGAACAAAAAATCTACGATTACCTTTTACGTTCAGGAAAAGAATTACTAGATAGTATTGCCTTACACTGTGATTTTCCTATCTACAAAATTTCTGGAATTTTGCTCAATATGGAATTGAAAGGTGTTATAAGACCTTTGCCAGGCAAGTTATTTGAGGCAATTTAATTTTCGAAACCTAGTTTTGCTCTTACTTTTGCCAAAACGCCATTAGCTACAGCGCTTGCTTTCTTAGCGCCTTTTCGAAGTAATTCATCTACTTCGGCGAGGTTGTTCATATAGTAATTGTATTGCGCTCTTTCGGTTTTGAATTTTTCTACAATTAATTCAAACAAAGCTTGTTTGGCGTGACCGTAGCCATAATTTCCGCCCAAGTAATTGGCTTTCATGATTTCGATTTCGCTTTCGGATGCCAAGAGTTTATAAATAGCAAAGGCATTACAAGTATCTGGATTTTTAGGATCTTCAAGCGGAGTACTGTCGGTTTCAATACTCATGATTTGCTTGCGCAACTCTTTGTCATCTAGGAAAATGTTGATCACATTATTGGCTGATTTGCTCATTTTTCCACCATTGGTACCCGGAATTAGCATGCTGTCTTCTTGAATTTTAGCTTCTGGAATGACAAAAGTCTCACCCATTTGATGGTTGAAACGCGAAGCCACATCGCGCGTAATTTCAAGGTGTTGCAATTGGTCTTTCCCTACAGGAACAAACTCGGCGTCATACAATAAAATATCGGCTGCCATTAGCATAGGATAAGAAAACAATCCAGCATTGACATCGTCTAAACGATCCGATTTGTCTTTGAAAGAGTGTGCCAATGTCAAGCGTTGGAACGGAAAAAAACAACTCAAATACCAAGACAATTCTGCCGTTTGAGGCACGTCTGATTGTCTGTAAAAAATTACTTTATCTACATTTAGTCCACAAGCTAACCATGCCGCAGCCGTGCTATAGGTATTGGCACGTAGGGTTTCGCCATTTTTTATTTGGGTAACTGAATGCAAATCAGCAATAAAAAGAAAGGATTCGTTTGCTGGATTATTGGATAATTCTATTGCAGGAATGATTGCGCCTAATAAGTTTCCTAAATGGGGAGTACCTGTACTTTGAACTCCTGTAAGTATTTTTGCCATGGTTGTTTTTCTTGTGTGCAAATTTCGCAAAGTTTGCTTCATTTTCACAAGCTTTCTGTTCTTTTTTATTTTTTAATCAATTAACCGTTTTGATGCAATTGTTTTTCAAAACCTAGACGGTCAATTTGAATCCAATATTCTGCAATCTTATTGTTTTCTAGTCGGTATACGCAACTAGCAATTTCAATTAAAGTATCACTCGTTGGCGGGTAACCGTCTATTTCAGTAAGATGATTTCCTATTTGTTTCCAACGCGCATAGACTTTATCATCCTCAGCAATTAGCTCGGTTATTTCAAAAGTGAATTGGCCAAACATAGTCACAAAATCTTCCATATGTTCTGAATAATTTTGCGGCGTTCTAATCACAGTCGTTTCATTTTCGGCATTCATTTGGTGCGCAAGAATGGAATCGGCCATATACAACGAGGCCTTTTCAGGAAATTTTCCTGAGCGAACCTGTTCTAAAAACTGTTTTACAATTTCTTTATTTTTCAAAATTATGTTGAATTGTAATTAAATTAAAAGGCAAGACTATTATTTTCCAATTTCACATCCGCCATTAAACCGCTTGGGTCAATGGTAATTTTTTTAATACTTGCTTTAGGTTTTGCAATACTAAATTCAAATGCAGGATACGCCCAAGCCCAGTCGTTTAATACGGTTCTTTTAATCGTTGGTGTTTGGTTTTCTTTTTCAAAACTCATTAAACGCAACGGGATATAAAAACTTTCTAAAGAGCCATCAGTATATTCTACTAACAGATCAATTGGCATTGGAATTCTGCCTATTCTTTCCAAAACCACTGTCGTAGAAGCGACATTATCTTTTACTTCTTTAATACCGTAATCGATAGTGTTAGTAGTTTCTGTCCAGTCTAATAAGTACCAATCCAAATTTGCACCAGTAACACGTTCTGCAGAACGTTTTACATCATTTGGAGTTGGGTGTTTGAATTTAAAATCGGCATAATAGCGGTGTAGCGTTTCTTTTAATTTTTCTTCCCCAATCAAATAACCCAATTGTGACAAGAAAATGCTTCCTTTTACATAGGATGAAATACTATAGGAGCGGTTTTCGTCGTAACGATCGCCATGAGTGCTTTGTGGTTGTTCTTTTCCCGAATCTACTAATTTAGCATAGGCCATATAGCTTCCTTTGAATGGATTAGCAACTTTCTTTTCAGCAAATTCGTTTAGGGCCAAATCTTCTATAAATGATGTAAAACCCTCGTCCATCCAAGGGTGTTTAGACTCATTAGAAGCTAAAATATGTTGGAACCAAGAATGCGCTAACTCGTGTGCGGCAGTACCAGAGATCCCTTCAAAACTTCCATTTCCTAGCATCAAGGTACACATAGCGTATTCCATTCCACCATCGCCGCCTTGAATAAATGAATATTGTTTATAAGGGTAATTACCAACATAAGTATTGTAAAAGCCCATTACTTTAACCATTAGTGGTTGAAGTTTTTTCCAATTATCAATAATTGCAGGGTTGTTTTTGTACAAAAAGTGTATTGCCACATCATTTGGCCCCGCCACCACATCATGCAAATAGTTTTTATCAGCGGCCCAAGTAAAATCGTGTACCATTGGCGCTATAAAATGCCAGGTCAATGTTTTGTTTTTCTTAGGATGTACAACTGTAATTCCGGAGTCTTGGTAGCCGTAACCAATTTCGTTTTTGTTTTGCAAATAGCCTGAACCTCCTAATATATAGTTCGAATCAATGCTTATTTTCACATCAAAATTACCCCAAACACCATGAAACTCTCTGGCGATGTAAGGATCAGCGTGCCAACCCTCAAAATCGAATTCGGCTAATTTTGGATACCATTGTGACATGGACAATTCCACACCTTCGGCATTATTTCTTCCTGAACGACGAATTTGAACAGGAACCTGACCTTCAAAATCAAGACTGAAAGTGGTTTTAGAATTTGGTAAAATGGGTTTTGCAAGAGTTACTTCTAAAATTGTTCCTACCTCTTTAGCTAACGCAATTTGTCCGTCTTGTCTGAAATTAGCAACGTGTAAATACCCAATTTCATTTGGTTTTAAGCTTTTGATTCTGCTCTCTTTAACCTCTGTTTCCCCCACTTTGATTTTGTGCACCATTCTTCCGTCCGGATCTTTAATACTTTGGATGCGCGCGTCCATTTCGCTTCCTGGCTGAAAAGCATTGTTGAACAAATGATAGTATACTTTTCGTAAAGTATCTGGCGAATTATTGGTGTATACCAATTCTTGTTTTCCTTTGTATTGATAGGATTTCACATCCATTTTCACATCCATTTTATAATCAACATGTTGTTGCCAATAGGTTGTGTTTTGAGCTGATCCAGTTATTCCAAAAGAAAAAGCAGCTATTAAAAAGAGGTTCTTCATAAGTGTAAAATAAAAAAGGAAGGGCAGAAGCCCTTCCGTGTTAGTGATTCTTCCGAATTATTTTTTTGACATTTTTTCAGCCATTTGCAAAGCGTTATAGGCATTTACAATCTTTCCTGTTTTTGAAAGAGCAGAAAAAGGTCTTGTATCAGCGGCTTTTCCTCCTACAATTACATTGTTTTCTAATGCCACACCTGAATCCATTAAAATATGTTTCACTTGTTTTGCAGTTAATTTAGGATAGTAAGAGCGAATTAAAGCAGCTACACCTGCAACATTTGGCGATGCCATTGATGTTCCTTGCAAAAAGCTATAGGTATTTTTAGGCGTTGTAGCATATATTTTTACACCAGGAGCAAAAACATCTACATTTATTTTTCCAAAGTTTGAAAAACGCGCCACTACCTTTTCTCCATTCTCGAAGTTCAATGCACCCACCGTGATAAAATTATCGGCGAACTCAGTTGTTTTGTCATCAGAATCATTTGGAAAATTATCATTATAATCAATGTCTTTCGCGTCATTACCAGCAGCATGAACAATTAATACGTCTTTCTTTTCTGCATATTTAATAGCGTCGTACACCCATTGTTTTTGTGGAGAAAATGCTTTCCCGAAACTTCCATTAATTACTTTTGCGCCATTGTCAACTGCATAACGAATCCCCAATGCAATATCTTTATCATATTCATCTCCATCTGGAACAGCACGAACGGTTAAGATTTGAACATTGTTGGCAATTCCATCACCGCCGATATTATTATTTCGTACTTGAGCGACAATACCTGCAACGTGTGTTCCATGACGTGCTTCGTCTTTGTCTGGGCCTATAACATTATTGTTGCCGTATTTAGTATTAGCAATGTCTTTTGGATTATCGCCAACTATTTTACGGTAATCTGTTTTTAGATTGTCCCCGTTTAACAAGGCTAGGTGTCCGTCTAATTGTTTTTGAACCACATCTTTGAGTTCAGCCATTGGCATTTTATAAGACAAAATACGTTGCATATCCGATTTGCTTTTCAAAATAGCAGCATCTACAGTGTTTATAGCATTTACTTCCTCAATAGTGTAGCTCGTTTTTCCTAAAAATTTACTAATTACAGCTTGGCTTTCTGCAAGGGTAACCAACATTTGTTCTACTCTCGCTTTTCCTTGAGCAGCCTCAGCTACTTTTTTATCATTTATGGCTTTGGCGGCTAGATAGGTTTTTTCATCTACCAACGATTTGTCTTTGATAATGCGTTC
Source organism: Bacteroidota bacterium (assembly GCA_046048915.1). Classification (GTDB taxonomy): domain Bacteria; phylum Bacteroidota; class Bacteroidia; order Flavobacteriales; family Flavobacteriaceae; genus Flavobacterium. The sequence continues at coordinate 170,710 of JBJOFE010000001.1, forward strand.
GTATTCTACATTTTCTTTGGTAATGTCGCCAAGGAAATTCCATCCATGTACATCATCGATATACCCGTTTTTATCATCGTCAATTCCGTTTCCAGCAATCTCTTTTTTATTGGTCCAAACCACTGATTTTAAATCGTCGTGTTCAATATCTACACCTGAATCAACAATACCTACAATAACCGGAATTCCTTTTTTGCCTTTTAACAATTCAGCATAGGCTTTATCTACGCTCATGCCTGGTATGGTATCTTTCACTAAATCTAAATGACTCCATCGGTTCAATTCAGTTTCAGTAAGTTTTGCTTTTTTAGTAAGTGTTTGTGCTGTTGCCGAAAACGACAAACCAGCCATCACAACAAGTGATAAAAGAGAAATATTTATTTTTTTCATTGGATTGATTTTTAATGATTATTCAAAAATACTTTTATTTTGGGCAATTAATCGTAACGATTAACTTTATTTTAATATTTCATCTGCAGAAAAAACATCTTTTAGTCGAACACCTCTTTCTGTTTTTCCCACTGTAATGATTTCATTGTAAGCATCATGTTCTAAAAACAAATAGTAATTTTTTTCTGCTGCTTCGTTCATAAATTTTGTTTTTTCCGGCATGGTTAAAAGCGGTCGGGTGTCGTAACCCATTACATAGGGAACAGGGATATGTCCAGCAGTGGCCAATAAATCAGCGCAAAAAACAATGGTTTTGTCTTGGTATTGTAGGTGTGGAATCATCTGTTTTTCGGTATGACCATCCACAAAGAGAATTCCAAAACCCAATTCCGATTTTACTAAAAAATCCTCTTCCGGCCGTTGTACAAATCGAAGTTGTCCGCTCTCTTGCATCGGAATAATATTCTCTTTCAAGAAAGAGGCTTTTTCTCTTGCATTGGGCTCCGTAGCCCATTGCCAATGGTTTTCATTGCTCCAAAAAACAGCATTTTTAAATGCGGGTTCGTATCCAGTTCGGTCTTTGTTCCATTGAATACTTCCGCCACAATGATCAAAATGTAAATGCGTCATAAATACATCCGTAATATCATCTCGGTGAAATCCATATTTTGCCAGAGATTTATCCAAAGAATGGCTTCCCCAAAGGGAGTAATACCCAAAAAATTTGTCCGATTGTTTGTTGCCCATTCCGGTGTCGATCAAAATCAACCGATTCCCATCTTCAATTAATAAACAACGGGCAGCAATATCAATCAAATTGTTGTCATCTGCCGGATTGGTTTTGTTCCAAATGGACTTGGGCACCACGCCAAACATAGCGCCTCCATCGAGTTTAAAATTGCCGGTTTCTATAGGGTATAATTTCATCGATTTTTAAATTAAAACAGCTGCAAATTACTAAATAGTTTGATTCCAATTCTTGAAATCAATTTTTTCTATACTAAGATTAGTTATAAAAATTTGATTGCGCATGGCATTTACTTTAAAAGGTATTATCTTTGCGCTTTATTTAGAAAAAATAAAAATAACAAAATTCAACACATGATTAAAGTTTCAGATACTGCCAGTAAAAAGATCATCGACATGATGAGCGAAGACGGCTTTGATGCTGCCCAAGATTACGTTCGTGTGGGCGTGAAAAGCGGTGGTTGTTCGGGCTTGTCGTATGAATTGAAATTCGACAAAGAACTTACCGAAAACGACAAAGTTTTTGAAGACAATAATGTAAAAATTGCCGTAGAGAAAAAATCATTTTTGTACTTAGCAGGAACGGTTTTGGAATTTTCGGGCGGTTTAAACGGAAAAGGATTTGTGTTTAACAATCCTAACGCAAGTAGAACTTGTGGATGCGGAGAGTCTTTTTCTTTATAAAACCCCTCAAGGGTTTCAACCCAAACAAGGGTTAAACGATAAAAAATTATGAGTAAATATACTGAAGACGATTTAAAAATCGAACTCGAAAACAAAGAGTACGAGTACGGATTTTACACTGAACTTGATTCGGAAACTTTTCCGATCGGTTTGAATGAAGATATCGTTCGTGCCATTTCTAAGAAAAAAGAGGAGCCACAATGGATGACCGATTGGCGTATTGAGGCTTTTCGTGCTTGGGAACAAATGATCGAACCGGAATGGGCTAATGTGCATTATGAAAAACCCGATTTTCAAGCGATTTCATATTATTCGGCACCTAAAAAAGCAGATCCAAATAAAACCTTAGATGATGTAGATCCAGAACTTCTTGAGATGTACAAAAAGCTCGGAATTTCTGTGGATGAGCAAAAAATGATGAACAATGTAGCGATGGATATTGTGGTAGATTCTGTTTCGGTAGCTACCACATTTAAGAAAACATTAGCTGAAAAAGGCATCATCTTTATGAGTATTTCCGAAGCCATTCGTGAATATCCAGAATTGGTTCAAAAATATTTAGGAACCGTAGTTCCGCAAAAAGACAATTTTTATGCTGCTTTGAATTCGGCGGTATTTTCAGACGGATCATTTTGCTATATTCCAAAAGGCGTGAAATGTCCAATGGAATTGTCTACCTATTTCCGAATCAATCAAGCTGGAACAGGACAATTTGAAAGAACATTGCTAATTGCCGACGAAGGAAGTTATGTGAGTTATTTGGAAGGATGTACGGCACCAAGCCGTGACGAAAACCAACTGCACGCAGCGGTAGTGGAATTAATTGCCATGGAAGATGCTGAAATCAAATATTCTACCGTTCAAAACTGGTATCCTGGAAACAAAGAAGGAAAAGGTGGGGTTTTTAATTTTGTAACCAAAAGAGGTTTGTGCGAGAAAAACGCTAAAATTTCTTGGACACAAGTAGAAACCGGTTCGGCAGTAACTTGGAAATATCCTTCTGTAGTTTTAAAAGGCGACAACTCAGTGGGCGAATTCTATTCGATTGCTGTTACCAATAATTTCCAACAAGCCGATACTGGAACCAAGATGATCCATCTTGGCAAAAACACCAAATCGACGATTATTTCCAAAGGAATCTCGGCTGGAAAATCCCAAAACAGTTACCGTGGATTGGTTCAAATTAGCCCAAGAGCTGATAATGCGCGTAACTTTTCTCAATGCGATTCATTGTTGATGGGAAATAGTTGTGGTGCACATACCTTTCCTTATATCGAAAGCAAAAACCCAACAGCTAAAATAGAACACGAAGCGACGACAAGTAAAATTGGCGAAGATCAAGTTTTTTATTGCAATCAACGTGGCATCCCAACAGAGAAAGCCATTGCGTTAATCGTAAACGGATTTAGTAAAGACGTCTTGAACAAGTTACCAATGGAATTTGCTGTTGAAGCACAAAAATTACTAGAGATTTCGCTTGAAGGAAGCGTAGGATAATTGAAATGAATCTTAATACCAATCGGTTTAAAATAAAAGAATAAAATGTTAAAAATTAGCAATTTACACGCTTCAATCGGCGATAAAGAAATATTAAAAGGAATTAATCTTGAAGTAAAAGCAGGAGAAGTACACGCGATTATGGGACCTAACGGTGCCGGAAAATCGACGCTCTCTTCTATCATTGCTGGAAACGAAAATTACGAAGTGTCGGAAGGAGAAATCTTTTTGGACGGCCAAGATTTATCGGATCTAGCTCCTGAGGAAAGAGCGCACAAAGGAGTGTTCTTATCGTTCCAATATCCAGTAGAAATTCCAGGAGTTTCGGTGACTAATTTCATCAAAACGGCGATTAATGAAAAACGCAAAGCTAACGGTCAAGAGGAAATGCCCGCTAATGAAATGTTGAAATTGATTCGTGAAAAATCAGAATTGTTAGAAATGGACAGAAAGTTTTTGTCCCGTTCTTTAAACGAAGGTTTTTCGGGAGGAGAAAAGAAACGTAACGAGATTTTTCAAATGGCGATGTTGGAACCCAAAATTGCTATTTTGGACGAAACCGATTCAGGTTTGGATATCGATGCCTTACGAATTGTTGCCAACGGGGTTAACAAATTGAAAAACGAAAACAACGCGGTTTTAGTGATTACGCACTACCAACGTTTGTTAGACTATATTGTTCCTGATTTTGTTCACGTATTGATGGACGGAAAAATCGTAAAATCAGGTACTGCAGCTTTGGCTTTGGAACTAGAAGAAAAAGGATACGACTGGATTAAGGAAGAATTAGTTTAAACTATTTTTTGGTTTCCGTTGCCCAACGGACGACCGACAAATGACAACCAAAAAAATGGAATTAAAAGAAAAATTACTATCGTCATTTATGGCTTTTGAAGCTCGAGTGGATGTTCAAACCGAACTTCACGACTTGCGCACAGCGGCTATAAAAAACTTTGAACATAAAGGTTTTCCAACCAAGAAAGACGAAGCGTGGAAATATACTTCGCTGAATGCCATTCTAAAAAAAGATTTTAGTGTATTCCCAAAAAATGAAGCGACTATAGAGTTTAAAGACGTAAAAAAATACTTTTTACACGAAATTGACACTCATAAAGTAGTCTTTATTGATGGTGTTTTTGCTTCAAATTTGTCTTCTACCACGCACGACGGAATTGATGTTTGTTTGATGTCATCGGCATTAACCAAACCAAAATACAAAATGGTAATTGATACGTATTTCAATCAAATTGCAAACAAAGACGAAAGTTTGACTTCTTTGAATACGGCTTTCGCCAATGAAGGAGCCTATATCAACATTCCGAAAAGCAAAGTGGCCGACAAACCGATTGAGATTATGTATTTCTCAACTGGATCAGAAGCAGCGCTTTTGGTTCAACCAAGAAACTTGGTGATTGTTGGTGAAAATTCACATGTGCAAATCATTGAAAGACACCAATGTTTGAACCAAAATGCGGTATTGACCAATTCGGTTACTGAGATTTTTGCCCAAAAAAGAGCGATTGTAGATTACTACAAAATTCAAAATGACGAATTGGAAGCCAACTTGATAGATAACACTTATGTGTCTCAAAAACAAGAAAGCCACGTTTCGGTACAAACCTTTTCTTTTGGAGGAAATTTGACTCGAAACAACTTGAACTTTTATCATTTTGGAGAACGCTTGACGAGTACTTTAAATGGAATTACGATTATTGGCGACAAGCAACATGTAGACCACTATACTTTGGTTCACCACGCACAACCTAATTGCGAAAGTTTCCAAGATTACAAAGGCATCTTTTCTGACCGTTCGACAGGAGTGTTTAACGGGAAAGTATATGTAGAAAAAGAAGCGCAAAAAACGAATGCTTTCCAAAAAAGCAATAATATTTTGTTGAGCGATAAGGCTACAATTAATGCGAAACCACAATTAGAGATTTTTGCAGATGATGTGAAATGTTCTCATGGCTGTACAGTGGGTCAATTGGACGAAACAGCCTTGTTCTATATGCAACAACGCGGTATTCCAAAGAAAGAAGCCAAAGCCTTATTGATGTACGCGTTTTCTAATGCCGTAATTGAAAGCATCAAAATCCCGGAATTAAAAAACCGAATCACCGCTATTATTGCTACTAAATTAGGAGTAAAATTAGGATTCGATTTATAGTCGTCACAGGTAACGAACTTATCTCATATTTAAAAAGAGCGCAAAGGATTTACTTTGCGCTCTTTTTTTTTACTTTTTGATGCTGCGAACAACTCCGCCCAGCAACCCGTTAAAATCAAATTCAGGATCTTCTTTGAGTCCCATTCTAACGATAACTAAATCATGACTCGGGAATATTGCAACCATTTGTCCCTGAAAACCACTGGCAAAATATAAATCCTTTGGCGCATCCGGAAAACGCCCACTAGCATTCAGCCAAAATTGGCCTCCGTATTGACCCTTTGATGTATTGGTTGGTGTAGCAACATATTTTGCCCAACCGGGTTTAAAAAGCTGTTCTCCGCGCCAATTTCCTTGGTGCAAATACAACAAGCCAAACTTTGCCCAATCGCGGGTAGTAGCCCATCCGTAAGACGAACCCACATAATTGCCTGCCATATCGGTTTCTACTAACATGGAGTGCATTCCGATTTTATCTATTAATGCCGAATACCAAAAATCCAAGTATTCTTGGTGCGTTTTGAACTGTTTTCTCAATATGCCCGAAAGCAAATTTGTTGTTCCTGATGAATAGTTCCAATGCGTATTAGGCTGGAAAGCCAATGGTTTTTCAAGTTGCGATTGCGTCATATCTTCGGCTTGAAAAAGCATTGACGTCACATCCGAAATCGCTCCGTAATCTTCGTTCCATTCCAATCCAGAATTCATGTGCAATAAATCGTTGGTAGTGATTTTTTTGCGTTCGTCTTTTGCCCATTCTGGAATAGGAGCGGGTTGGTAAATGTTAAAGTTCCTTTGTTTTTCTAGGATTCCAAATAGCGTAGCTGTGATACTTTTGGTCATAGACCAGCCCAAAATTTTACTATTTTTTGTAAATCCCGTATCGTATTTCTCGGCAATAATTTTGTCTTTATAAATTACAATGACAGAACGCGTACGTTTGTTTTTTTGCCCTTTTTGGTCAAAAGCGTTGGCTACTATTTGGTTCAATTGATCGTAATCGATATTGGAAAAAACCGTGTCTTGTTGCTCCGCATCGCCATAAGGATATACTAAGTTAACTTTTGATCGATCTCTTTTTGGAACCAAATATGGCTTTGAAGTATCAAAATCATCGTTGATTAAAGTGGCGCCCAAACCTTCACGATAAATGGCTTTGCGTTCTTTTAAACCTTTAACCGAAGCCGTGGCAAACAGACCCGCATCGTCGATAGTGTTTTGTGCCAAATCGATGAGGTCAATATCGTTGTCGCCTTGTTCAATCATTTGTTGTGAACGATGGTCTATAAAATGCCCAGAGGCAATACTTTTAGCGGAGAAACCAGAAATTAAATCGAGTTTAGGATAGGTGGTAAACCCAAAATACAACAGCCCGATAACTGCTGCAATACCAATTAATTGGACTGCTTTTTTCATTTGGAGTAATTTGAAATTGATGCAATGTAAATAAAAAAAGGGAATTATTTCCAACTGAAAAAGCAGTTGCCTAGTCTAGCCCCGATAGCAGCGGCATCCTTTTTGGACTTTAGGCCCAAAAGATAAAGCGAATAGCGGGACAAAACCCCATAGAAAATCAAAACAAATGCTCCTAAAAACAAGCAAAATAATTTTGAAAAATCCACCGCAATTTTACTACTTTTGTATTTAGAAAAATTCTAAATAAATGTTTGACATTCAAAAAATAAGAGCCGATTTTCCAATACTTTCCAGACAAGTTAACGGAAAGCCGTTGGTGTATTTTGACAATGGGGCGACCTCGCAAAAACCACAAGTAGTGATTGATGCGATTGCAACCTATTATCAGGAAATCAATGCCAATATCCATCGCGGCGTACATACTTTGAGTCAGTTAGCCACCGATGCTTATGAAGCGTCTCGAACCAAAATCCAAAATCATATTAATGCCCAATTTGCTCATGAAGTACTTTTTACTTCAGGAACGACTCATAGTGTCAATTTGGTGGCCAATGGATTTGCTTCTATTTTGAAAGCAGGTGACGAGGTGCTAGTTTCGGCTTTGGAACACCATAGTAATATTGTGCCTTGGCAAATGTTGTGTGAGAAAACCGGAGCGGTATTGAGAGTCATTCCGATGAATGAAAAAGGAGAGTTGGTGATGGCCGAGTACGATCAATTGTTATCGGATAAAACGAAAATTGTGACAGTAAATCATATTTCCAATGCTTTGGGAACCATCAATCCAATTAAGTATATAATTGACAAAGCGCATCAATTTGGCGCTGCCGTTTTCATTGATGGAGCGCAAGCGGTTCCGCATTTGAAACCGAATGTACAGGAATTGGATTGTGATTTTTATGCTTTTTCAGGACATAAAATATGCGGACCAACAGGAACGGGAATTTTGTACGGGAAAGAAGCGTGGCTAAATAAATTACCGCCTTACCAAGGTGGTGGTGAAATGATTAAGGAAGTTACTTTTGAGAAAACAACCTATGCTGAATTGCCCCATAAATTTGAAGCGGGAACACCCAATATTGCTGGTGGAATTGTGTTAGGAACGGCAGTAGATTATATGAATTCAGTTGGTTTTGAGAACATTCAAAAACAAGAATTGGAATTGTTGACCTATGCTACCGAGCAGTTATTAGCCATTGAAGGATTAAAAATTTATGGAACGGCTGAAGAAAAAACTTCGGTGATTTCATTCAATATTGATGGGATTCATCCCTATGATATTGGAACGATTGTAGATAAATTAGGCATTGCCGTTAGAACAGGACATCATTGCGCGCAACCGATTATGAATTTCTTTGAAATTCCGGGAACGATTCGTGCTTCATTTGCCTTTTACAATACCAAAGAAGAAATCGATAGCATGGTGGAAGCGGTGAAGAAAGCCAAAATGATGCTGTCTTAATTTGACACAAAAATGAAAAAGACGATTGTTTTGTTGTTGACCCTTTTGTTTTTTGCGGCATGCGCAGGACAAAAAAGGATAGAAGACAATTCGGTTAAATTAGAATACAAAGCTTTTTCAAGAGGTTTTTACCAAATGATTCGAGTAGAAAACCAATCGGTTTTTGTAACTAAAAGCAGGGAAGGCAAGCCAGAAGTAATGAAGTTTTCTACGAATGATTGGAATAGTTTGCAAACGATGGTTCAAGAATTGGATCTTGTATCGTTCCCCAATTGGAAAGCACCTACTGACAAACGTTTGTTTGATGGTGCGGCTTCCGCCAATTTGAAAATAACAAAACAAGGGAAAACAGTCGAATCTCCAAGTTTTGATCACGGCTATCCGCCTGAAGCAATAGAAAAAATAGTGAATAAAATGCTTTCTTTTGTAAAGTAAAACAGCAATAACAAACATGAAAATTAAAGAAATACAAGACGAGATAGTAGACGAGTTCTCTATGTTTGACGATTGGATGCAACGTTACGAATACATCATTGAGTTGGGTAAAAACCTCCCTTTAATTAAAGACGAGTTCAAAACAGAAGAGAATATCATCAAAGGATGTCAATCTAAAGTCTGGTTGCAAGGGGAACAAAATGGCGATGCGATTGTTTTTACAGCTGATAGCGACGCAATATTAACCAAAGGAATTATTGCTATTTTGATTCGGGTTTTTTCCAATCAAAAACCAGCGGATATCTTGGAAGCCGACATGGATTTTATAGATGCTATTGGATTAAAAGAGCATTTATCTCCCACTCGCGCTAACGGACTAGTTTCGATGATTAAAAATATAAAAATGTATGCCTTGGCATTCCACTCAAAAAACTAATGATTATGACAAAAGAAATAGACACTAACGAATTAGGCGAAGCGATTGTAAAAAAATTAAAAACGATTTACGATCCAGAAATCCCTGTTGATATTTACGAATTAGGATTGATTTACGATGTAATGGTAAATACCGATTATGAAGTAAAAATCTTAATGACATTAACCTCTCCTAACTGTCCTGTGGCTGAAAGTTTGCCAAGAGAAGTAGAAGAAAAAGTGAAGTCAATTGAAAATGTTAAATCGGCCGATGTGGAGATTACTTTTGATCCGCCTTGGAGCAAAGATTTGATGAGTGAAGAAGCAAAATTAGAGCTGGGAATGCTGTAATGAAAAGTATTGAGTAATCACTTTTTAGCGATCAGTTAAAGGCTAAACAATAATTTCAGTATGGAAGAAATAGTAAACAAAGTAGCCCAGAGTTCCTTGATGGTATTCGATTTAGAAGATTACTATCCAGACGAACATGTGCTTGATTTGGATGTTTCGCAATGGTTGACCGAAGGATTTATCTTGAGAGAAAATGATTTTAGAGCCCAATTAAAAGAGTACGATTGGTCTCCATTTGAAGATAAATATGTGGCTTTGTATTGTGCTACTGATGCGATATTGCCGGCTTGGGCGTTTGCTTTAATAACGGTTCATTTAGCACCATTTGCTTTAAAAATTATTCATGGATCTAAAGAATCAGCCATTATTGAATGGTACCAAGACATTTTAAACAAACTCGATTATACGGACTATTTTGAAAAACCAGTTATATTGAAAGGTTGTTCCCAAAAAGCGGTTCCAAATCAAGTGTATACTTTGGCCATTCAAAAGCTAATCAAGGTTTCTAAAAGCGTAATGTTTGGCGAAGCTTGTTCGGCAGTACCGTTATATAAGGCTAAAAAATAAGGAGTAAAGAGTATATAAAAAAGCCCTTTTGATTTTTCAAAAGGGCTTTTTTTATTCTTCTTTTTCGATAGCGTCCTTGTAATCCGGATACAAGAACTTGTTGTAAGGGAAACGCGTAATGTGTATTTGTCGCACCGCTTCGTACACTCGCTCTCTAAATTCCTCAAAATTTTCTTTTTGAGTAGCCGAAATAAACAAGGCATTTTGTTCACCTACACGATTCATCCAAGTGGATTTCCATTCGTTAAGGGTATAATGGCGGGTAGTTTTTTCGGTCATTAAATCGTCTTCGTCAATTGTCAAATGTTGGTACGAATCAATTTTATTGAACACCATAATTACCGGTTTGTCATTGGCCTTGATGTCCTGTAAAATTTGGTTGACCGCTTCAATATGATCTTCAAAATCAGGATGCGAAATGTCGACAATATGCAATAACAAATCGGCTTCACGAACCTCATCCAATGTACTTTTGAACGAATCTACCAGTTGCGTTGGTAATTTTCGAATAAATCCTACCGTATCCGAAAGTAAGAAAGGCAAGTTTTTAATGACCACTTTACGAACAGTAGTGTCCAAAGTGGCAAACAGTTTGTTTTCAACGAATACTTCGCTTTTCCCCACCGCATTCATCAGGGTCGATTTCCCTACATTGGTATATCCCACTAAAGCCACACGTACCATAGCACCGCGGTTACTTCGCTGAATTCCCATTTGTTTGTCAATGGTTTTGATTTTGTCTTTCAAAAGAGAAATACGATCACGCACAATACGACGGTCAGTTTCAATTTCAGTTTCTCCAGGACCACGCATTCCAATACCTCCTTTTTGACGTTCCAAGTGTGTCCAAAGTCCAGACAAACGAGGTAATAAATATATACATTGTGCCAGTTCTACCTGCGTTCTCGCATAAGAAGTTTCGGCTCGTTGCGCAAAAATGTCTAAGATCAAATTGGTTCGGTCTAGAATTTTGCAATCAATAATTCTAGAGATGTTTTTTTGTTGTGAGGGCGTTAATTCGTCGTCAAAAATTACGGTTGAAATTTCGTTTTCTTTGACATACAAATTGATTTCGTCTATTTTTCCGGTACCCAAAAAAGTTTTTGGATTGGGCTTGTCCATTTTTTGCCAAAAGCGCTTCACCACTTGCCCTCCAGCGGTAAAGGTTAAAAACTCTAATTCGTCTAAATATTCCGTTAATTTATCCTCGGATTGACTCTGAGTAACGATACCTACAATGGCAGTTTTTTCGAAATTTAATACTTCTTTTTCTAGCATAACTTTGAATGAGCGACAAATTTAATCATTTGCTTTTACTTATTCCGTTAAATCCGCAACGTATCGACTTTCAAAATGAAACAAAGATTTGTATTGAAAATAGTGCTGCTTCGATCGTACTAATTAATTGTATTTTGGATCGTAATCCACCATCCATTCGATGCCATATTTATCTCTAAACATTCCGAAATAGGAACCCCAAGGACTGTCGCCAATCGGCATTTCAACTGATCCGCCTACTGAAAGTCCGTTGAAAATGTGATCTGCTTCTTCTTTACTTGCTGCGCTGATAGCTATTTTGCTTCTGTTTTCGTTTTCATTGGTTTTGCCTAATATTTCAGGAACATCATTGCCCATTAATACGGAAGTGCCAATCGGTAAGGCAATGTGCATTATTTTGTTGGCTTCATGCTCTGCAACAGGAAACTCGGGACTCGCCAAAGCGGAAAAACGCATTACCATGGCGAATTCTCCACCAAAAACAGATTTATAAAAAGTAAACGCTTCTTCGGCATTGCCATTGAAGTTGATATGAGGATTAATTTTTGCCATGTTTTTGTTTTTTAGAATGAATTTCAAAAATAATAAATTTCAAGCCGGGTTATTATTTATCTCCATAAATCTGTACGTCGTCTATTTGGAAAGCCCCGTCAAGGGTTACCGTTTTTCCAGAACCGGTATACCGAAAACCGATATTGACTTTCCCCGTATAGGAAGACAAGTCAATTCTGCCCGAACCCACAAATTGATACCATGGCGTGGCTTGAGACGGTAACTTTCCCTTAAGCGGAATCCAGGTTGCTGTCGCCACATTTATTCCGTCGAAATCATTTGAAATATAGATGTCTAAGGCGTTTAATGGCGAATCTACATCCAAGTGGTGTTGTGCTGCGCGAAACGTTAACAGTTCGTTCTTGTATTCGTCTAAATCAATTTTGGGAGTTATTAACCAGCCAATATTGGAAGTCACTTTGGTCCCGCTAATGGCATATTCGGCACAACCATTACCGGAAAAAACAGCGCCTTGCCAGTATAAACTTCCTGCTTGTACTATATTTGTCCATCCCACTAAGTTGATGTTGGTATTGTTTTCAACCGTTTCAAAATTTTCTGTGAAAAAGGGGGTATTGCGCTTACCGGATAAATTGACGTCTTTTTCAGATCGGGCAACCAATTGATAATCGGTTCCATATTTAGTCAAAACTCCTTTTACTGTCCCGCTACCAATTGGAATTTCTTTGGTTGAAAAATCTGCAAAATTGCTGGTTCTAAAATAGATTTTGTTACCTAATTTATCTTCTAAATTCCAGTTAGTGCCCCCGCCGACATCATTACTGCTTTCATAATAATGCCTTCCAATAGCGTCGCCAGAGAATTGTACATCTACCACTTCGACCAAGGTATTGATATTGAAATCGGCCATTAATTCACCAACACCAACTTTTTTGGTTAAGTAGCTTTCGCTTAAATTGGTACAAGAGGATAGCAATACTTTTTTATAAACATTAGGAGAAAGTCTTCCCACACCTCCTTCGTTGAACGAACTGACGTAAATATTTCCTATTCGTAAACCCCCATAATAAACATCGGTGTATAGATCTTTGAGATGAATGTACACTTTGTTGCCCAATCGATAATCAATGTAGGTATTGCTCACATCAACCGGTACGCTAAACCCAATGGCTGGCTGTGATGTGGTTGCTAAAGTTTGGAATGAAATGGTTTTGAAAAAGTTGCCATGTTCGTCGGTTGAAATTACATAGGCCTCAATAATGTCGTCGTATTTATACGGTGCTACAATCGCGTCTGCAGCTTCGCGAACTTGAGCTACGGTTCGGTTTACGGTAAGGTAGGGTTGGTTACATTCTAAGGGAGGAAGTGCCGGTTCCTCTATAATACAACTTGAGAAAAGCAGGATCAAAAAAACACAAAACGAGGGATTTGAAAAAAAGAGTTTCATCATAATTTGGGATTTATAGTTGAATAGAAAGGCTCACAAAATAGGTTCTTCCGTAGCCATAGAAATAATTGTTGCCAAAATTGGGTGTTCCGCTAGAGACATCTTGGTTTCGTTGTCTAAAATTGGCATTTCGAGCTTGTTCGAAACCGCCCGTTTTAAAAGTAGTGTTCAAAACGTTGTTCACACTACAAAACAAATTAAGGTTCTTTTTTAAAATTCGCCATGACTTTCCACCAACTACATTTAATAGCATAACAGGGGCCAACTCTTCTTGTTGTAGCAAGACTTTAGCGCGTTCTTGTGTAGCTTCCGGAAAAGGAAATCCACTTACAGGATTCGTAAAAAAGACCGAAGTCCGTGCAATGGGAGAAATGTCAACGAATCGACTAGCCATATAATTCACATTAGTGCTCACCCACCAATATTTTGGATTTTGGTATTCCAATCCGAAGGAATAGGCTTGTTGAGGCATTCCAGCTTGGCGGTAGTTTTTAAGTATGGAGGTGCCAAAATCAAAAATAGGCAATGTGTTTTCGGCAGATGCTTTTGCATCGTTGGTAATGGTAACATTTGGATTAGTCGTGTAACGATAATCGCCAAAACCGGCTGCCAAAGTTGTTTTCAAGACGGGGTTAATTTGATATTCAAAACTCAGTTCTGTTCCCCAATTGGATTTATCTAAATGGGTTAGGGTTTGACTTACAAAGGCATTCGTACTGTTGTTGCCTGCACCGTTGTCAAAAATCCCTTCGGCATAGAAAAAGGAGGTTTCGGTAGCATTTTTAATTGGGCTAAAATAGCTTGTAAGTCTCATTTTTAGCTTTGGGGATCGATAGACATAACTCGCGTCCAAACTGCTATTGTTTTCACTTACGATTCCGTTTACAATTGAATTATTAAGTCTTGAATTCGGAAACACAGCCCTCAAATTAGGAGATTTAGTACCGTGTGAGCCATTAAATAGTAGTAACTGTTTGCCCGATAATTTCCAAATAACCCCGCCTTTAAACCCAAAGTTTTCAAAGTGAACGATAGCGCTTTTGCCATAAGAGGTTGTTGGATAAATTCCGTTTTTAAACAATCCTTCGCGCTGATAGGATGAGGTTGAAAATTCCTGTGCCAAATAAAAATCAATTTTTTTATACCGGAATTGAAATTGGGAAAATCCTTCCAGTCGGTTGCCCATCAAATTAAAATTATATCCGTAGGTATCACCCACTTTCACTTGTCGGTTTGGGTAGTTTAAATCCGATTGCGCTTGATCTCCTTTGTAAAACAGATCGATGTCTTTAAAATACGAACCGCCCAATAAATCCAAAACGGTTTGATAATTATGAGAGTGTAATTTATTAAACGAAACCGCTGCAGTAAGCCGAATATTGTCATTTACTTCAGTATTTAAGAGCGCATTGAACGCCAGGGTTTGATCGTCTGTGCGATCTTCATACAGAATATATTTACTTTGTGCGGGCTCATACCCTGTGATTTTTCCATAAGCATTTACAATCGGGCTTTGGTTTGCTTGATATAGTGTCTCCCAATTCATTTGTGGCTGAGCTAAAAAAAGTGATTTGCTGAATTCGGCATTCACACTATCGGGAGTAAAAGCACCCGAAAATTCCCCCTCATCTTTGGCATATAATGAACTAAAATAACTCGGCATTTTTCGATAATAAGAGGGAATGGGGCTGTTGGTATTTTGATAGTCAATGGCGCTGTTGCCTATTTTTCCAAATTGATACAAAACACCTAAATGGATTTGGGTAACAGGATTAATCTTAAAGTAATCGTTTAGTATGAATATGGGCTCTTCGACAGTTTTGATTCTGGAATTGCGTTGTTTTCCGTTTTGAAAACCCCAATAGGAATTGTATTTTGTTGACGTTAAAGCTGTAGTTTCGTCGGTATTGGGGGAATTTTTCCCGCGGGAATTGGGAGTAAAAAAAGCGGTGAAATTGATTGAATTTCGAGGGGTAATTTGCTTTTCTATACTGGCAAAAAGAGAATTGGCGTCATAACTTGTGCCTTTAAAATAACCTTCGTTTGCATAACGTTTTCCCGCTGAGAAAACTAATGCCCAGCCTTTCTCATTCATTCCAGTAGCATAGGTAATGGTGGTTCGGCCTCGGTAATTGGTATTGGTTCCCGAAAAAGAGATACGTGTGCCTTTTCGATACCTCGAAGCTTGTGTACTAATGTGTTGAGCGCCTAAAATTCCTCCAAATGTAAAATCGGAAGTACTAGTGCCAATAGCTATTTCTTGATTGCGCAACACCTCATTGATCCCTCCCCAATTGCCCCATTGGGGTCTGCCGTCATGCATCTTGTTTAGCACTAAGCCATTAATTAAGAGTTTGGCATATTGACTATCGAGACCCCGCATTCTAAAGCGAGTTTGCCCCCAATTGAAAGCTGCGGCTTGTTGAAACGCATCTCTAGAAGCTAGTAATAATCCCGATGTATTTTCGGAACCTCCGTTGTCATCGTTCAAATCATTTTCTATAATTGAAACGACAGCAGCTTGTTCAACTGATTCATCAATTTCTTCCAAAGTAATGGTGCCTAAGTCAATTAGTTTATTTTCTAAAATTGGCACTGAAATTAACTTGTCTTTGTATCCTTGATAACGAAACAAAAGGAATTGATTGCCTTCTAAATCGGTTTTGAATTGAAATTTTCCATTGGACGAAGTCAATTGGAGAAGGGTCGTGTTTTGAATGCTGACTAAAGCAGAAGCTAATGGAATTTGTGATTTTGAGTCGATTATTTTTCCGGATATAACGGCCTCTTTTTGAGCAAAAAGCAGACACGAATACATCAGAAAAAACACTTTGGGGCAGAGGTTTTTCATAGAATTTGGGATTAATAAAAACGTATCTTTTCAGAACAACTTGGGGTTAATTGTTTAGAAAAGCAATAACTAAAAAAGGAGGCCTTTGTAATTTCTCCAATTTGAAGTTAAAAATAGGAAAAAAATGAATCCGTTTATTTTTTTATTCCTCTGTTTTGATTTTGGATACCATAAACGAGATGAAAACGCCAAAAACGCCAATGAAAGCAAAAGAAAATTGCAATCCAAAAGCTTCGGCGATGTAGCCAATAATTGGCGGACCCATTAAAAAACCTAAGAAGCTTACACTTGAAACCGCAGTTAAAGCTTCGCCAGTAGGAATTTCAGGATGTTTGCCGGCAATACTGTAGAGCGTAGGAATAATGGTGGAAACGCCTAGCCCCACAAACATAAACGCTATGGTACAAGGTATTATGTAAGGGAAAAATACGGCTGTAAATAATCCTGTTGTTATGACTACGCCACTGATTTGCATGACTCTTTTTCGCCCAAATTTTTGAATGAAGCGATCGCCTAAAAAACGACCACTAGCCATCATAATCATAAAGGAAGTATAGCCTAATATTACTAATGGTCCAGGTGCTTTCACGACATCTTTGAAATAGACTCCACTCCAGTCAAACATCACGCCTTCACTTGCCATACAACAAAATCCAATAATACCTAACCACAACAATAATTTATCCGGTTTTTTGAAACCTTTTTCTTTTTTGGGCTGTGGTTTTTCTACTGCTTTGATGAGGTATTTGATATTGAACGAAATCAACGATAAAACAAGAATGCCTACGCAAACAAAATGTTGGAAAGGCGTTAGTTTCAGCGCTAACATTCCGAGTCCGACAAAGGCGCCGGTAAAACCAGCTAAACTCCACATCCCATGAAAAGAAGACATAATGGTTCTTTTGAACAATCCTTCGGTATATACACCTTGGGTGTTTACAGAAATATTCGAAAGATTTCCAAAAACCCCAAAGAAGAACAAGCCTAAGGCTAGTACCCAAGGATTGGAAGCCAAACCTAAATTGGCTAAACTTATGGTGTACATGATGATAGCAAAAAGAAGTGTATTGTGACTACCAAAACGAGTGACTAATTTTCCTGAAAACGGCATCATAGCCAATTGACCTACCGGAACGGCAAAAAGTACAGATCCTAAAGTAGCTTCGCTAAGATGCAAAGTCGTTTTAATATCCGGGATACGGCTAGCCCATGAAGCAAAACACAATCCCATTCCGAAGTAGAAAGAACCGACTCCTAATCGGATTCTATTTAAGTACGATGCCTTGGCCTCGCGATAACTTTTTTTGTATTTCCCTTTGCCTTTGAATCGGCCTAAAAAGTTTAAATCAATCAAAATGGTGTTTTTAGGGTTTCATTGTGTCAAAAATACAAAAACCCCGGATTCAAAAGCGATAAATTTGAAATGACCCAGAATTACAACGTTATTGTTTATAATTTTTTTAGTCCCAGGCAGGTACAGAAAAGAGTTAAGCGATTCGTTGTATTTATTTTGAATGTCCAAACCAATATTGAATGATGAAAGCAGAAACACACCCCTAACCCCTCTCAAGAGGGGAATATGTAGGATTTGTAAATTGTATATCTAACCTATTGTAATTACTTTTTGCTCCGCATTACTTTGTAGGGCAGCTTCAATAATTTGCATGACATTGGTGCCTTCTTGTGCCGTTACCGGTTCGGGCTTGTTTTCTACTATCGAATGGTATACCCCGTCAAAATAATCGTAATAATTGCCTTGCAGCGTTGGTATTTTTTCACGTAAGATATCTCCGTTTACCTCCGTATGCATTAGGCCTTCTTTCTCTTTGGGCTCTGTTCCCCAGGTCGTTAGGTTGGGTTTTTTCCCGAGTTTTAATTCATCTTCTTGGATGTCGCCGCGCACTTTTAAGAAAGACCCTTTTTTGCCATGCAGCACAAAAGAAGGATTGGCTTCGCGCACAAAAAATCCAGCTTTTAAACGCACTCTTTTGCCTGAATAATATAACAAGATGTCAATGTAATCGTCTACGATGGACTGTTCGCGAGTAATGCGAATATCGGCAAAAACGCTATTGGGCATTCCAAACAAACACAAGGCTTGATCGATCAAATGCGGACCTAAATCTTTTAATATTCCAGCGCCAGCATTGGCGGTTTCTTTGTGGATTTTTGGGCTTAAAATAGGGTTGTAGCGGTCAAAATGGAATTCGGCTTCTACAATGTCTCCCAAAACCTTGTCCTGTACTATTTTTTGAACCGTTTTAAAATCGCTATCCCAACGGCGGTTTTGAAAAACAGCCAGTTTTAATCCTTTGGCTTTAGCCAAATCAGTTAATTCTTTGGCTTCGGCAAGAGTCGTTGTAAAGGCTTTTTCGACCAAAGCATGTTTACCTGATAGCAAGACCTTTTTGGCGTATTCAAAATGCGTTCCCACTGGAGTGTTCACCACGATTAAGTCGGCATCCGACTCCAAAACGGCTTCCAAACTAGCATAACTCGTTACCTCTGGATAATCCAATTGAATCAATTTTTTGCTTCTTTCCCAAGAACCCAGTAGTTCAAATCCTGGGTGAAGATTCAAAAATGGCGCGTGAAAGACTTTGCCAGACATGCCGTAAGAGAGTAGGGCGGTTTTGATTTTCTGCATAATTTTTTGTTTTGGATGCGTATGCAAAGTAAAGTTTTTTCTGCCGTGAAGGAGAAATGCATGCATGATTTTTTAATAAGAAATTTTAACACACCCCTAACCCCTCTCAAGAGGGGAACGTGTAGCCTTTTGTAAATTGAAGTTTGTAAATAATAATTCGAAAACCGGGATTCGTGATTCAAAAATAGGACTTCGTTAATTGAATTAACAAACTTTTAGCAGCCTATGGGTTTTTAAAGTATTTGAAATAGAAAAGAAAACCCTATTTTTGTGCATCAAAAATAGAATTAAACCCACAACATGGACATAGTTATCAAGCTTTCACAATTTTTAATGAGCTTATCATTACTGATTATTTTACACGAATTAGGACATTTTATTCCTGCCAAATTATTCAAAACAAGAGTAGAAAAATTCTACTTGTTTTTTGATGTTAAATACTCTCTTTTAAAGAAAAAAATTGGCGAAACTGAATACGGAATTGGATGGTTGCCATTGGGTGGTTATGTAAAAATTTCGGGTATGATCGACGAGAGTATGGACAAGGAACAAATGGCTTTGCCACCACAGCCATGGGAGTTTCGTTCGAAACCGGCTTGGCAACGTTTGATTATTATGTTAGGTGGAGTTACAGTGAATTTTATTTTGGCTTTTATCATTTATATCGGGATGGCTTTTGCCTATGGCGAAATGTTTGTATCTACAGCCGATTTGAAAGATGGGTTGTTAATTGAAAATCCAGTGATGCTAAAAGCGGGGTTTCAAACGGGAGATAAAATTATAGCGATTGACGGAGAGTCATTGGATCGTGTTGATGGTCAAATGAATGGTCAAATTCTTATGGCAAAAGAGGTTTTGGTGGAACGAAACGGAAGCCAAAAAACAATTACGATGCCAGTTGATTTTGTAGACCAATTGTCTAAATTAGAAAGAGGATCCTTAGCTTCAATTCGTATGCCGTTTGTAGTAGGAGCTGTTTCAGAGGGATCCAAAAATACTGCATTGCAGCCCAAAGACATTGTGTTGCGTTTGAACGAAGAGCCAGCCAAGTATATGGATCAAGCTAAATCAATTTTGGAAAAGAATAAAAACAAGTTGATTGTAGCTGGAATCATGAGAAACGACCGTGAAATGCAAGTGCCGGTTCAGGTGGATGCTGATGGTAAACTTGGAGTTCAGATTGGCGGATTGGATTTAAAATCGCTTGAAAAATTAGGCTATTACAAAGTAAGCAAACAAGAGTTTGGATTCTTTGAATCGTTCCCGGTTGGGATACAAAAAGGAGCCGATCAATTAGTGGGCTACGGCAAGCAATTGAAGATGATTTTCAATCCAGAAACCAAGGCGTACAAACAAGTAGGAGGGTTTGCTGCTATATTTAATATTTTCCCAAGTTCATGGAGTTGGGAAGTGTTTTGGAACATTACGGCTTTGTTATCGATCATGCTTGGGGTGATGAATTTATTGCCTATTCCGGCATTAGACGGAGGACATGTAATTTTCTTGTTGTATGAAATCATTAGCGGTAAGAAACCAAGCGACAAATTTTTAGAAAATGCTCAAATGGTTGGTTTTGTTTTACTTATCAGCTTGTTGTTGTTTGCTAACGGAAATGATATTTATAAAGCAATTGTAGGCAAGTAAAAAATTTTTAAAATTTACGGCTAATTATTTGCGAAAAACAATTTTAGCCCTATATTTGCACCGCTTTAAAAGTGAAATACACTTTCCTCCTTAGCTCAGTTGGTTAGAGCATCTGACTGTTAATCAGAGGGTCCTTGGTTCGAGCCCAAGAGGGGGAGCAGGTTAAAAGCCTCAGCTATTACTAGCTGGGGCTTTTCCTTTTTACAGATATTTTTTTATCCAACCATTTATCCAACATTCTTTATCTTACTAGGTATAAAAACCTAAAAAACTTGAAATTATTTCTGCTATTTCATACCCCAGTGGTCAAAAAAGAATCGTTTTCTTTTTACATAGGCCATTGTAAAATGGGGATATAGCCTTGGAGTTGTATGTATTTGAAAAGACTAAAATATCCTTTTAAACAAATTACTTAAATAATTGAAAATTAACTTTGTACATTCTTTCGCACGCTAAGGCACCAATCTCAATGCTTTTACAATTAGCATCAATTAAATAATCAATACGTTCACGTGCTTATATCTTTTCTTCTGGATGTAATTTTTAGATACGTTTTTCACTGCCTCCTAGTCTCACTTCATCTAATTTTTTGCGCAATTAGAAAGTAATAGTTTGTTATGATCTTAATTTAATTTTTATTAAAATAAATACATAAGGAAGTAAATTAAAAAATATGTTGTATTAATTGATATTAAATACAAAATCAAATTAATATTGATCAATAAATTAATCTATTGTTAACGTTTTACACTAACAACATAACTATTTATTATTTTATCGTTAACAATAAATTAACATTGTAACAATATGTTTGCACCATATTTAAAATTATTAATTATGTCATTAAACAGTATTTTTCAGTTTTTAGTTCCTAAGGATAAAAAGTTCTTTCCTTTATTTGAACAAGCATCTTCAAAATTAATAGAATTAGCAGAAACTTTGCATGAGGCAGTTAACGTTCCAAGTTCAGAAAGAGAGAATTATTATATAAGAATTGAAGAACTAGAATCGACAATTGAAGAAATTACCCATAAGGCACATTTAGAATTAAGCTTAAATTTTATTACTCCTTTTGACAGGGAAGACATTCATTCTTTGATTAAATCGATTGATAATGTTGCTGATTATATGCACAGTGCTGCTAGTAAAATGAAGTTGTATCAAGTTGATAAGATTACAAAATCGATTCGAAAATTGACTGAAATTAATCTAGAAGCTTGTCAGTTGATAGGTGTCGGTATTAAAGAGCTTAAGGATATGAAAAACCAAAAAGCGATTAAAGATACTTGTAAAAAAATAAATAAATTAGAAAGTAAAGCTGACTCTGTTTTTGATAAAGCAGTTGCTGATATTTTTGAAAATGAAAGTGATGCGAAAAGCATTATTAAGTACAAAGAAGTATTATCTGCTTTAGAATCTGCTTCTGATAAATGTAAAAGTGTTGCAAATGTAATGGAGCAAATATCAGTCAAACATTCATAAATTTTAACCTTAATTTTTTTTATGGATTTTACTTTACTTATAATAATAATTGTACTTGCGCTGATATTTGATTACATCAATGGTTTTCATGATGCTGCCAATTCTATTGCAACAATTGTCGCCACAAAGGTGCTTACTCCATTTCAAGCTGTACTTTGGGCTGCTTTTTTTAATTTCTTAGCGTATTGGGTTTTCGGGTTTGGAGTTGCTGATACTGTTGCAAAAACCGCGCATACAAGTAGTATTGATTTAACTGTAATTTTGGCTGGAGTTATTGCAGCAATTATTTGGAATTTACTTACTTGGTGGAAGGGTATTCCGTCATCATCATCACATACATTAATTGGAGGTTTTGCTGGAGCTGCAATTGCCCATGGTCTATCTAACGTTTCAGACCCTGAACATGCAGGATTTAAAATTGTAAACTGGTTAAAGGCTGCAAAGGAAGGTGAATTGTTGCCTTCTGGAGTTTTTATAGTAATACTATTTATAGTTTTTGCACCATTAATAGGGATGATAATATCATATTTTATTTCTTTATGGTTAATGTATTCTTCAGAGAAAAATATTTATCCAAAAATTGTAACTATTGCATTGATGATATTGGCAGTATTGTTTTTAAATACTGTATTAGTTTCATATGAAGATATTAAAAAGCCTCGTTTTGAAAGTCATTTTTGGAGTATTATATCTGAACCAGCAAATATTAAATGGTTTTTGGTAGCTTTTATATTTTTTAGTTTAGCTATATTTAATTTGTTTTTCAGTCAATTTTCTACTGCAAAAGCTGAAGCTGTACTTAAAAAAATGCAATTATTATCTTCCGCAGCATTTAGTTTAGGACACGGAGGAAATGATTCTCAAAAAGTAATGGGTATTATTGCCGCTGCTGTAGCTGTTTATGTAAGAATGAATCCTAACGTAGAACTTTCAAGTGGTTGGTTAGACTTAAATGTAGTTTTACCATCAGAAAAAGATGGAGTTAAAATTGACGGTGTTATGCCAGGTTGGATTCCTTTAACATGTTATACAGTAATTGCACTAGGAACTTTAAGTGGTGGATGGAAAATTGTGAAAACAATGGGCTCAAAAATAACTAAAGTTACTGCTTTTGAAGGTGTAGTTGCCGAATCTGCTGGTGCACTAACATTATTTATGACGGAGCATTTTAAAATACCTGTTTCAACTACTCATACAATTACAGGTTCAATTATTGGCGTAGGTGTTACAAAGCGTGTTTCTGCTGTTAGATGGGGAGTTACAGTACAATTGCTATGGGCTTGGGTATTAACTATACCAGTTTCTGCTGTTTTGGCTGCATTAGTATATTATTTACTGAAAATGTTTATTTAAGTTATTTTTATGCTTCGAAAATAAAAGCTAACATTTGTTAGCTTTTTTTACACCTTTTTTTATAACGTTACCAAATTGTTTATTTAACATTAAATTATTGTATTATATTTTTTTTATGAGTTTTACATCAAATTTTCAAAAGCAAATTTTAATTTGTTTAGTATGTTGTTTTCTTTTTACAGCAAACTATTCATTTTCTCAAAAAAGTGAAGTTAAGGCAGACGAAACTTTAAAAGCCAAAAAATGGTATGATAACATTAATATCAGAGGATATGCCCAAATTAGATATAATAAATTATTTGAAACTAATTCAAATTTAGGATGTGAACAATGTGATAAATCATGGGGTGGAACTAATAGTTTTTTTATAAGAAGGGGCAGAATTATTTTTTCTGGCGATGTTCATGAAAGAGTTTATATTTATGTGCAACCCGACTTTGCTTCTGCTGCGGGTACAACAAATATGATATTTCAAATTAGAGACGCCTATTTTGACCTTTCATTAGATTCTAAGAAAGAATATAGATTTAGATTTGGTCAAAGTAAAGTTCCATATGGTTTTGAAAACATGCAATCATCACAAAATAGACTTGCTTTAGATAGAAACGACGCATTAAATAGTGCTGTATCAAATGAACGTGATTTAGGCGTATTCTTTTATTGGGCACCAAAAAACAAAAGAGAATTGTTTTCTAAATTGGTTAATACAGGTTTGAAAGGATCTGGTGACTATGGAATTTTTGGTTTAGGATTTTATAACGGACAAACCGCTAATAGACCAGAATCAAATAACAATCAGCATTTAGCTGCAAGAATAAGTTATCCTTTTGAATTAAAAAACAGTCAAATTTTAGAAACAAGTATTCAAGGATATAAAGGAAAATATGTTGTAAACACAAAAACTTCTGGAGTTACCACTTTAAGTAACGCGGAATATAATGATGATCGAATTGCGGCTTCTATAATTGTATATCCTCAACCTTTTGGTATTCAAATGGAATATAATATTGGTACAGGACCTGAGTATGATAAAATCACAAATTCTATCCAACAAAAGAATTTATGTGGAGGTTATATTCAAGCAATGTATAATGTTAAAATAAATAAACAAAACTTATTTCCATTCGTAAAGTATCAAACATATAACGGAGGAAAAAAGCATGAATTAGACGCAAGAAGTTATGACGTAAATGATTTAGAAATTGGGTTAGAGTGGCAACCAATCAAGAATTTTGAATTAGTAGCAGATTATACTATTTCTAATCGTCAATATGAAGATGCAATTTTGAAAAACAACATACAAAAAGGAAGTTTACTTAGATTGCAAGCACAATTTAATTTTTAGAAAAAAAAGTAGTTACATGATATCGTGACTTAACAAAACACAAGGTGTTAACTTACTTACAATTATATATTCATATATTGAATTTGTCTTGAAGTTTCTATCAATAAGAGGAGCAAAAATCAAAAGCCTTTACAGCAATGTAAAGGCTTTTATTTTTAAATTAACACTTGTCGTTAAGGACATCTTTCTTAAACGCATCTATTTGCTTTTTCATTTCTTTAATCTCCTTTATCTTTTGTTCAAGAGAAAGTAATTTTTCATCGAGAATATTTAATTTTTCTTCTTTACTGAATCGATTATTGTACCAAGCATCGATGAGTTGTCCTATTTCTCTTATTGAAAATCCAACAGATTTAGCATCACTAATGAATTCTAATTTTTCAATTGTTTCCTCGTCATAGTGAAAATAATTGTTAGAGGTAATTGATTCGTCGCGTTTGCCTTCAATTAGTCCAGACTTCTCATAGAAGCGAATGGTATGGGCAGAAATTCCAGTAATCTTAGCTATTTCATTGATTAACATAATGCAAATATAAAAAATTATAAAAAAATAACAACTATAGACTACGCTCTAAGGTTGTGGGTTTGAATTTATACCACTACGTTTGTTCAAAATTTAATACACAATCTTATGAAAAAGACCATATTGATTACAGGTACCTCAAGCGGGATAGGCAAATCAACCGTTATTGAATTTGCAAAAAAGGGATGGAATGTAATCGCTACCCAAAGACATCCTGAAAAGGAAACTGACTTTAATTCTTTTGATAATGTCAAGCTATATCCTTTAGATGTAACCAATCTTGAAAGCATCACTCAAGTATTTAAAACAGTAACAGAGGAATTTGGCCCTATTGACGTAGTTGTAAATAATGCGGGCTATGGTGTTGATGGAACATTTGAAGCGATGACCGATGCGGTTATTGAAAAGCAATTTAACACCAATGTGTTTGGACTAATGCGCGTAACAAGAGAAGCCATACAACATATGAGACCCAATGGAGGCGGAACCATCATACAAATTTCAAGTATGGGAGGAAAAATCACTTTCCCATTATACAGTATTTATCACGCTACTAAATTTGCAGTTGAAGGATTTACAGAGTCTTTGCATTATGAATTAGCCCAATTTAACATTAAATTGAAACTAATCGAACCAGGACCTATTGTAACTGACTTCTACGGCAGGAGTCGTCAATTCATCAAACCAGATTATACGAATGAGTACGATACTTTTATTGCAAAATTTAATAATGCGGCGGCGAAAGTGATGAAAGACGCTGAAGGTCCTGAAGTTGTAGCAAAGATGATTTACAAATCTGCATCTGACAACAGAAATCAAATGCGATATGCTGTTGGTAAACCAGGGCCTTTATTATTGGTGCTAAGAAAGTTACTTTCGGATAAGTTATATTTTTTGATGGTTAGAAAAAGTTACAATCTATAATTCAACTTCCTGCAAAGTTGCACGAAGTTTATCTGTTTAATTTCCAAATGGTTAAATAGATATAAATCGAATTTGTGCTGCAGCTTCTGTCAAGAAGGGGAGCAAAAAGCAAAAAGCCATCAGAAATGATGGCTTTTTCTTTTACTGCAAGCAATAGAAATGTTGTATCTTTTACTTTTTATTACGTTATATTTGTTTCAAACTAACATTAAAATGAAAAAATCAACACTACTTTTTTTCCTGTTCATACCATTTTTAGGGTTTACACAAAAGTCTGATTATACGGTATCTTCGTATTTGCTTGAAGGACCAAAAGCACCAAACACGCATTATATTGGTGAAGCGTGGTTAAATAACGTACTTCAAGGCGATGCCGAATTGAATTTCAATATTACTAAAGCAACTTTTAGAAAAAATTCCACCCTTGATTGGCATAAACATTCAACACAACAAGTGCTTATAGTTGTAGATGGGGAAGGTTATTATCAAGAAAGAGGAAAAGATGCCATTATTATAAAAAAAGGAGATGTTATAAGATGTGGTAAAGACACCGAGCACTGGCACACAGCCAGTAAGGAAAACCCGATTACTTATTTAGCTTTATATGATGGTTCAAAACCGACTGTTTGGACAGAGCAATTAACTCAAGAATATTATGACAGCGTTGCGAAAAAATTAAGTGCTGAAAAGAAATAAGTTCAACCCTTCAATTTCCTTACAGTTACATACTCAATCATCGCATTATAGCTGCAGCTTCTGTCAACAAGGGGAGCAGGTTATAAGCCTCAGCTATTACTAGCTGGGGCTTTTCCTTTTTACAGATATTTTTTTATCCAACCATTTATCCAACATCCTTTGTTTTAGTAGGTATAAAAACCTAAAAAAGTTGAAACTATTTCTAATTTTTCATACCCCGGTGGTCAAAAAAGAAGCCGTTTTTCTTTTCGAGAAGTATGGTAAAACCGGTATATAACATAAAGAGTTTATATATTTAACATCTTTATATTTAATGAGGGTTCTAATTATATTTTACGAAGTATTAAATTCATTGGCCGAGACAACTTATCATAAATCCACTTAAGGGAATACTTACATTAAATATATTCAAATAGGGAAAAAATAAAATTTCAAACACAATTCAAATTTATAGTTATAAAATATTTTTTAAATCGATTTAATATCAGCTAGTTATTTTTAAATTATATATTTGAAATTATAAATTGAATTTATTGCATATTCACAAAAAATGAAAAAAAATCAGTATTTAGTAATAGTTTTCATTCTAACGATTGTATTAGTTTCATGTGAAAATTATTCAGATAAAAGTCCGAAGATTAAAATTGGATTCTCTCAAAGTATTGATAATGATATTTGGAGGAAATCGATGGATCATGCTATGGAGGTAGAAGCTTCACTTCATCCAGGAGTTTCATTAACAATTTATAATGCAAACCGTAGAGCTAAAAATCAGATTCGGGATATCGAAAATATGATTGAGCAAAATGTTGATGTTATTATTGTTGCGCCATATGAGTCTGACTCAATAGTCCCAGTTTTAGAAAAAGCTAATACACTTGGTATTCCGGTAATTATAGTAGACAGGAAGGTAAAAACATCTAATTACACTGCATTTATAGGGGCCGATAATATAGAGGTTGGTAAAATAGCTGGAAAGCAAATAGTATCATTATCTAAAGGTAAAGCAAACATCATTGAGATTAGAGGAGAATCAATTACTTCACCTGGTACAGAAAGGAGTCTTGGATTTAAAAAAATAATTGACCAATATCCGAATATAAAATCATCTAGTGTTGATTATGACGATTTTAACTCCCCAAACAGTAAATATTTAAAATTGTTAACTAGTAATCCTAACATTGATTATGTTTTTTCTTTTAATGACATAATAGCATACAAAGCATGGGAAATAACTAAAAAAAGATTTCCAAATAATCGAATCAAATTTATTGGAGTTGACGGCCTTAATGGTCCAAACGGAGGTTTACAATTAGTGAAAGATGGCGTTTTATCTGGAACCGTATTATATCCAACCGGTGGAAGTGAAGCTATTAAGGTAGCATTAAAAATTATAAATAAAGAAATTGTTCCAAAAAACAATAAGCTTAATACAACGATGATTGACTCACTGAATGCCGATATGATGAGTAGTCAGTTTGATAAAATAACTGTTCAGCAATCGAATATAGAGCAGCAACAAAATATTATTAAAAATCAAGAGATAAAGTACTCAACTCAAAATAATCTTTTGAAACTTTTATTTTTTTTATTTTTAATTGTTTTGGGTCTCGCATTATTTAGTGTCTACTCTAGAATCATAATTAGTCGTAAAAAACAAGAATTAGAAACAAAAAACTTAAAAATTAAAAACCAACGTAATCAAATTAAAAGTTATTCGGAAGAATTAAAATTGAGTAATGAAGCAAGATTAAATTTTTTCACTGGTTTGTCTCATGAATTTAAAACACCACTAACACTAATTTTAAGTTCAGTAGAATCTTTAGAAACGGAATTTAAAAATAAAGGAATTTCTGTAACTAAGGAAATTAATTTGATGTACAATAATTCGCGAAGATTATTGCGTCTTATTAATCAGTTATTAGATTACAGAAAAATGGAGGATCAGAAATTTACTTTAAGAGCATCCAAAACGAATATATTAGATTTTTCAAAGAGTATTATTTCTGATTTTGATAGGGAGGCAAAGAAAAAGAATATTGATTTTTCTTTAACAACAACAAATCCTGATTTAGAAGTGTATTTGGATCGTAATTTAATGGATAAAGTTTATTTTAACCTGTTATCTAATGCTTTTAAATTTACTCCTGAAAAAGGAAAAATTTCTATTACTATTAAAGAAGATAAAAGTAAAAATGCCGTTATAATTTATTTTAAGGATTCTGGAATTGGAATACCAGATCATGAATTAGGCGAGGTTTTTAATGCTTTCTATCAGGGGTCTAATAGCAACAGGAATGGATCTGGAATAGGACTTCATTTATCAAAAAGTTTCGTTGAACTACATAAAGGGAGTATCGAGATTCATTCAAAAAACGGTGCTGAATTTATAATTACGTTACCCTTAGGCTCGGCACATCTCAATGAAAAAGAAATTATAAAAGACCCAGTTTTAGATTATGTCCATCAGTCGGATTATCTGGATTTAGAGGTGATTCAAAAATCAGAGTTTAAGAACGTTGAAGATAAATATTCTATTTTATATATTGAAGACAACAAAGATCTTTTAGATTTTGTTTCGGCTAAATTTTCAACGGACTATACTTTTTTCTTGTCGGATGGGACCGATGCGGTTGATAAAGCATTAGAGTTAATTCCAGACATTATTATATGTGATTTGAATTTGCCAGAAATGAGTGGTTTGCAAATATGTGAAATACTTAAGAAAGATTTAAGAACATCACATATTCCTATTATAATATTGACTGCTTCAGACGATCAAAACTCTTATCTAAAGGCATTGGAGAGTGGCGCAGATATATTTCTGACTAAACCGTTCAATCTAAAAGTTCTTGCACAGTCTATAAAAGGATTACTTTTCAACAGAGAAAAACTAAGGTACTATTATTCCAATAATATTGTCAATATTGAGGAAGGTAGTTTTGGGATTTCTGAACAAGATTTTTTGAAAAAATTAAACGATTTAATTGGAAAAAACATAGAAAATTCGTCTTACACGGTTGAGGAGTTAGCAAGTGATTTAGCCATATCCCGTGTACAACTATACAGAAAAGTTAAAGCTATAATGGGAATTAGCATTAGTGATCATATCAATAATTTACGATTACACGAATCAAAAGAGTTGCTTAAAAAGTCAAATCTTTCAATTTCAGAAATTGCCTACGCTGTTGGTTTTACAACCCCTAATTATTTCTCTTCTTCATTTAAAAATAAGTTTGGAATGTCCCCTAAAGAGTTTAAAACCTTGTATCATGACCCAACACTTTAATTACCCAATATTGGTTATAGAGATAGTGTGATTTAGAGCGTACTAATATTCTTCAAATTGGGATTAATAATTTTCATTGAGTAGTTTTTACTCTATCCCATTTATTTTATAGTCAAAATGCTTCTATAAGAAAACTGGTATATCTATAAAATTTTGTTTTTAACAATAGATATTTTAATTCAAAACACAAGTTTGTAATTAATGAACTAGATTCAATAGTTTAAGTAATTAAGATATCCGTTTTCAAATATAACCTGCTTGACCTGCTGTTTAATGTCAATTTTTAAATTAACCTAATCGTGTTGTTTTAAAAGAATCCAAACCACACCCAATGCTAACTATATTGTACTAATTGACCTCCTCAAATCCAATTTTTACTATTAACAATAATTCCTCAACGAAAAAACATTTTTTCCGTTACCAGTGTTGAAAAAAGATATATTATAAAATTTGGGCCGTAAAAATTCTTTTTCTAGTACTATCTGTTGTAACATCAGTATAACTTGTGTAACATCATTGTAACTACAACGAAATAGTTTTTGTAATTTATCAGCATAATGTTCTGAAATATAGCGGTTTATGTAAATTTTATTCAAATTATATGTAATTGATACATATACAAATAACTAACATTCATTTTACAAATATTTTAGCATTCGAACTTTAATATTTTAATAATGAACAAAATTGTTGTTTGGTCTTTGATTGCCTCCTTAGCAGGATTTCTTTTTGGTTTTGATACAGTAGTTATTTCAGGAGCCGATAAAAAGTTACAAGAACTTTGGAATTCATCCGATGCTTTCCATGGAACAGTTGTTATGGGAATGGCTTTATGGGGTACTGTATTTGGAGCTATATTTGGAGGAATACCAGCTAATAAAATAGGGAGAAAAAATACTTTAATATGGATTGGAGTACTATTCTTCTTTTCAGCTATTGGATCTGCTTTAGCCAATGACCCAATAGTTTTTGCTATTTTCAGATTTGTCGGCGGACTTGGAGTTGGCGCTTCAACAATAGCTGCTCCTGCTTATATTTCCGAAATAGCCCCTGCAAAAGACCGAGGTAAATTAGTTGCTTTTTACCAGTTTAATATAGTTTTAGGAATTCTTATTGCTTTTCTTTCAAATTACTTATTAAGGAATGCAGGTGAGAATTCATGGAGATGGATGATGGGAGTACAAGCAATTCCTTCTTTAATTTACACCCTTTTTATTTTTACCATTCCAAAAAGTCCAAGATGGTTATTGTCTAAATCCAGAAATGAGGAAGCGAAAAAAGTTTTGGCCTCAATGGGACAGTTGGCTGATTTTGAAGCAATAAAAAGAGAGATAGAACAGGACAATACTTCGGCTGTTACAAATGATACTATCTTTTCTAAAAAATACCGCACCCCTTTACTTTTGGCATTTTTGATTGCTTTTTTTAATCAGCTTTCTGGAATTAATGCTTTTTTATATTATTCGCCTAGAATTTTTCAAGAAGCTGGTTTGGGTGAAAGTACAGCTTTATTAAGCAGTATTGGTATTGGAGCGGTTAATCTAGTTTTTACTTTAATCGGTGTTTTCCTGATAGATAGATTAGGGCGAAAAGTTTTAATGTATATTGGATCTATAGGATACATTATTTCACTCAGTTTAGTTGCAATTGCATTTTTCTTCCATTGGCAAGGGTTAGCAGTTCCTCTCTTTTTATTCTTGTTTATTGCTTCACATGCAATTGGACAAGGTGCCGTTATTTGGGTCTTCATTTCTGAGATTTTCCCGAATCATTTAAGAGCATCTGGGCAGGCATTTGGAAGCACTACTCATTGGATATTGGCCGCAATTATTCCTTCAATGATTCCTTTTTTGTTTGCTACAATAGGACCAGGAATAGTTTTTTTAGTTTTTGCAATTATGATGGTTTTCCAACTTCTTTTTGTTTTTGTCTTAATGCCTGAAACCAAAGGAATTTCTTTAGAGGAGCTAAGTGAACAATTAACAAATAGATAGATTATGATAAAAAAAATAAAAATTATTCTAATAGGATCCTTGATTTTTTCTTTGAATGTAAAAGGGCAGCAACAATTAGATAAAAAAATATTAATGGAAGAAAAAATATACAGACCTAATTTTCATTTCACACCAAAAAAAGGTTGGATGAACGACCCTAACGGGATGTTTTTCAAAGATGGATATTATCACTTGTATTTTCAGCATTATCCTGATGGAAACACTTGGGGACCGATGCATTGGGGACATGCGATAAGTACTGATATGATCACTTGGAAAGAGATGCCAATAGCACTATATCCTGATGAAAAGGGATATATATTTTCTGGAAGTTCTGTCGTAGACGTAAATAATAGTTCGGGGTTTTCTAAAAATGGCATTGAACCCATAATTGCTATGTTTACTTATCATGATATGAAAGAGGAAAAAGCAGGCAAAAATGATTATCAATCGCAAGCCATAGCTTATTCTTTAGATGAAGGTAAAACGTTTATTAAATATTCTGAAAATCCGGTTATTAAAAATCCTGGTATAAAAGATTTTAGAGATCCCAAAATAGTTTGGGATCCAATACATAACCAATGGTTGATGGTTTTGGCGGCAGGCCAAAAAATTATGTTTTATAGTTCTTCGAATTTAAAAGATTGGAATTTAGAATCTGATTTTGGAGATGGAATTGGCGCTCATGGAGGTGTTTGGGAATGTCCTGATTTATTTCCAATGGCAGTTCAAGGAACAGATGAAATTAAGTGGGTTTTATTTGTAAGTATTAATCCAGGCGGACCCAATGGAGGCAGTGCCACACAATATTTTGTGGGAGATTTTGACGGGACTCATTTTAAGTTAGATCCTTCGTTTGAGAAAGATCTAAGTAATTCTGAGCATAAGTCAATTTGGATTGATTATGGAAGGGATAATTATGCTGGAGTAACCTGGGCTAATATTCCTGATACCAATGGGCGTAAATTATTTATAGGATGGATGTCAAATTGGGATTATTCGCAAAAAGTACCAACGTTCAAATGGAGAAGCGCAATGACAGTGGCTCGATCTGTTGAGCTTCGAAAAATAGATAATAATTACAAATTAGTATTTCAACCAGTAAAAGAATTATCCAATTATAGAAGTGTAAAATATAAAAAAGATGCTATTTCTATAAAGAGAACTGAAAAAATAATTGATTCCAAAGCAATTGACTTATCAAGTACTGAAATCAATTTTAAAATCTTGGATTTAAAAAATAGTGGTTTCAACTTCAAACTTTCTAACAAACAAGGGGACACGTTGATTTTTGGGTATGATAATACTAATAACAATTTTTTTATTGACAGAAGAAAATCGGGCAAAATAGATTATTCAGAAAATTTTGCAAATCGAGTTTCTATGGCAAAAAGAACATCGTTAAACCCAAATTTGGAGGCAAAAATTATTCTTGACAAAACGTCTATAGAACTGTTTTTTGACAATGGAGAAACAGTAATGACTGAAATATTTTTTCCAAGATCTCCATTCAGCGAATTAATTATTGAACCCAAATCACAAGAATTCATTCTTGACAACCTAGAACTTCACCAACTAAATATTAACCAAACTAAATTAAAATGAAATTAAAAAAACTTTTATTTCTGCCAGTATTTGCTCTTTGTAGTATGTTGGCACAAGCACAGATAAAAGGTACTGTTACCTCAAAAGAGGACGGAGTACCATTGCCTGGAGCTTCAGTTATTGTATCTGGTACAAAGCAAGGTACCACAACAGATTTTGACGGAAAATACGTTTTAAATGGCGTATCAAAAGACGCCACATTAATGATTAGCTATATTGGCTATAAAACATTTAAAATTCCAGTAAATAGTAAAACTACAATTAATGTTCAATTAGAAAGCGATATGGCGCAACTAAATGAAGTTGTGTTAACAGGATATTCTAAACAACGTAAAGTAGATGTCACTGGAGCTATTAGTGTTGTAGATATTGGAGCAATTCAAGGACAGGGTATGAGTTCTGGAAATGCGATGCAGGCTTTACAAGGACGTGTCCCAGGACTTTTTGTTGAAAAAACAGGAGATCCAACAGGTGCAGCTAGTAATATATTAATTCGTGGAATTAGTACTCTAGGAGACAACAGCCCTCTTTATGTGATTGATGGAGTTCCAACCAAAAGGTCTGAAGTTTTTGCGAGTTTGAATCCTGAATCAATAGAGTCAATTCAAGTATTAAAAGATGCATCAGCATCATCTCTTTATGGATCTAGAGCAGGGAATGGTGTTATAGTAGTTTCTACAAAAAGTGGAGGCAAGAAAGACCGAGTTTCGGTTAGCTTTAACTCAAACACATCCTTTCAATCTGAGAAAAAACAACGTTACGAAATGATGAACTCACTTCAAAGAGGGCAAGTTCTATATCAAGCGTCAATTAACGATGGAGTAGATCCGAATTCGGGTTATGGTTCAATTTACAATTTTGATTGGAACGGGAATTTTAAAAATCCTGTATTAAACAGCATAACACCAAAGCCATTTGTTGGTGGGGATGAAAATGTCCCAGTTGGAGATACTGATTGGCAAGACGTCATGTATGAAAAAGGATTCGTTTATAATAATGAGGTAACTATTTCTGCAAATTCCGAAAAATCTTCTTTAATGATGAATTTTGGCTATTTAAAAAATACAGGGATGTTAAAACACACCAATTATGACAGATATTCCGCAAAAATAAATGGTAGCACAAAGTTATTTAATGACAAAGTTAGAGTCGGTGTTAATACACAGTTTTTCACTTCTAATGAAACATTAGTTTCTCCAGATGTTGGTAGTGCCCCAACTACAGGTTTAGCAATTACTTTAGCACCAACAATTCCAGTTTATGATAGTAAGGGTGAATTTGCGGGTCCAATTGGAGCGGGTTATTCCGATAGAAATAATCCATTGTTAATGCAATCCTTAAATCAATGGGATAATGCGGATAAAAACAGTTTTTTTGGTAATGTCTTCGCTGAAATTGATATTTTAAAAGGTTTAAAGTTTAGAACAAATGCAGGTTTAGATTTTAGCGATTTTAAAAGAAAAGATATTGAACGAAAAGTTAACAATGGTTTTATTGTTAGAGCTAATAATCGTTTAATTATTGATACTAATAAGTTTTCAAGTGTTGTATTTTCTAATACTTTAAACTATGATTTAGAAATAGGGAAAAACCATAAAATCACAACTTTATTAGGTTACGAGTATATTAGAAATGACTTTGACACATTTGTAGCTCAAGCGGATGATTTCCCTTTTGAGACGGAAGACTTTTTTGTTTTAAATGCAGCTACTGGAGCTAGAACTTCTAGAGGAAACTCAACTGCAAATACCACTCTTTCACAATTCGGTAAAATTAATTATGCTTATTCAGACAGATATTTGGCATCATTTACATTACGCCGTGATGGTTCTTCCCGTTTTGGTGAAAACACTCGTTTTGGTATTTTTCCTGCAACAACTGTTGGTTGGAGAATAAGCAATGAGGACTTTTTTAAGAAAAATGATATCGTTTCTAGTTTGAAATTAAGAGCTGGTTATGGTATAGTAGGTAATCAAGAAATTGGTGATGGTGCTCGTTTTGGTTTATTCGAAACAAGATATGGACCTAACCAAAATGTATATTCTCCCGATTTCTTCAATATCTATTATAATGTGGGAACTGCATATGATATTAATGGTAATAATACCGGTACATTGCCTTCAGGATTTGTAAGAATTCAATCAGAGAATAAAGATTTAAAGTGGGAAGAAACTGCAGAATATAATTATGGTATAGATTTCTCTTTATTCAAAAATAATATTACAGGGTCATTTGATTATTATACCAAAAAAACTAAAGATATTTTGCGTGCTCCTAGAACAATTGCAACACAAGGTGAAGGAGCTAATACTGTATTAAATATTGCTGATACAGAAGGACGCGGTTGGGAATTATCATTAGCTTATGACAAATCTTTTGATAATGGTATTAAATTAGGGATATCAACTAATGTATCTCATTTTACTGATAAAATAACAAAACTTAATAAAGGAGGAGAAACAGATTTTGGAGGTACCGTTGATAATTCAATTATCGGACGTTCGTTATTCTCTATTTTTGGGTACAGATCAAATGGTCTTTTTCAAAGTCAAGAAGATGTAAACAATAGCCCAACTCAAAGTTTGGCTAGACCGGGGAGTATTAAATATGTTGACATCAACGGAGATGGAGTTATAGACGTAGATGATAGAGACTGGTTAGGTACAACACTTCCTAAATTTGAGTATGGTGTTACAGTAAACTTAGCGTACAAAAATTTCGATTTAACTTTATTTGGATCGGGTGTAACAAGTCGTATAGGACAGGATCCATATATATTTTGGAACAATTTTGTATCAGGTAGAGAAAATGGAGGTGTTGGGCTATTAAATGCTTGGACTCCAGAGAATAAAAACACGAATATTCCTTCTGCAACTTTAGCGTTTAACGATACAAGACCATCAGATTATACGTTTAGAAAAAATTCTTATTTCAAATTAAGAAATCTACAAATTGGATATTCTTTACCAAAAGATATTATCACAAGGCTTGGAGGTATGACTAGCGCTAGATTTTATTTACAAGGTGAAAATTTACTTTGGATAGCTCACAAAGATTATATCGGTCCAGACCCAGAACGAACAGATGTAAACAGAATACCAGTACCCACAGTCCTTTCTTTAGGATTTAACTTAAATTTTTAAAAAATATAAATCATGAGAAATAATAAAATAGTTTTAATTGGGCTGTTAGCAATGATTTTATTGTCAGCCTGTAGCTCAGAACTTCTTGATTATAAACCAGAAGGATTATTATCTAAAGACGATGTTAGTACCGCCGAGAATTTAGAAGGTTTAGTTATAGCAGCTTACGCAGGTATAGCTAATGATGAAATGGTAGGTCCGTTAACGCATCAATGGGTTTATGGTAGTGTACGCGCTGACGATGCCTACAAAGGCGGAGGAGGAATAGGTGATGTAGATGTAATTCACCGTTACGAAATGTATAATCTAACTATCCCTGATTATGGAGATTGGATGACACCTAAAACGTGGGTGAATTATTATAAGGCAATAAGCCGCGCGAATTTTGCCTTGGAATTGATAAACGAAACAACAGAAGCAACTTATCCTAAGAAAAAGATAAGACAAGCAGAACTTCGTTTTTTAAGAGCTCATAGTCACTTTATGTTGAAGTTGTTATTTAAAAAGGTGCCCTATATAGTGGAAACTATGACGGCTGATGAAAAAGCAAAAGCATCTAACGATATGACCAATGAAGCATTGTGGAATATGATAGCAGAGGATTTCTTATTTGCTTATAATACTTTACCACAATCACAAACTGAACCAGGAAGAGCTGATAAAAGCGCAGCTGCAGCTTATTTATCAAAGTTACGTTTATACCAAGCATATGAACAAAACGACACACATAAAGTAACTAATATAAACGCTTCTAGGTTACAAGAGGTGATTAAGTACGCTAATGATGTTACAGGAGCCTTAGAACCTGATTTTGGAAATAATTTTTTATTTGGTTATGATAATGGAGCAGAGTCTATTTGGGCAGCTCAATTTTCTAAAAATGACGGAACTTTGGTTAGTAGAGTAAGTTTTGTTACTGGGCTAAATTCACCTCATGGTACAGGATTATATGGCTGTTGTGGTTTTCACTTAGCAAGTCAAAATATGGTGAATGCCTTTAAAACAAATTCAAATGGTTTACCACTTTTGGATACTTTTAATCAGGTTGATATTTTTAACGAAATAGATGGAGGAGGTAAAGCTCCTCTAGCTTCTGGGGTAACATTAGACCCAAGAATTGACCATACTGTTGGAATTCCAGGAAGACCTTTTAAATACCGCAATAAAGTTAAAGATACAAATGACATGATATACAATTTTTCATGGGCAAGAGATCCAGGTGTTTATGGGTATTTCGGAAACATGAAAGAACAACAAGCGCCAGACTGTACTTGTTATGTAAAAGAGGGTCCATTTGTTGGAACATCAAAAAATATCGATTTTATTAGATATGCAGATGTATTATTATGGAAAGCAGAAGCTTTAATCCAACTTAATCAAATATCTGAAGGATTAACAATTATAAATCAAGTTAGAACTCGAGCCAATAATAGTAAAAATAGACCAATTAATGCTGGAGCTTCTGATGTTTACAAAATTGGAACTTATCCATTGTCACTTTCTAAAGATGAGGCGCTTAAAGCCTTAAAGTTTGAACGTCGATTAGAGTTTGCTATGGAAGGGTTTAGATTTTTTGATTTAGTGAGATGGGGTGAAGCTGCGGAGGTTTTAAATGGCTATATAGAAGTTGAGAAAACAAAAAGAAGCTTTTTGTCTACTGCACGCTTTACAGCTGGTAGAGACGAATATTATCCAATTCCACAAAGAGAAATTGACGTAACTGGAGGTTTGTACAAACAAAATCCAGGGTATTAATTGAAATAATATTTTTTTTGAGTTTTTTAGTAATCCCAGAAGAGATTTAATACAACTAGTTTCTTCTGGGTATTAAAAAAATCCAATCATCATTAAAAGAAATTATGCAATCAAAAAATAAAATAAAATTCTTTATAACTGTACTTCTGTTACACCTTTTTATTGGGTCGAGCAGTTGTACATCTAATGATGAGCTTAAAGAAACCACTGAAAACCCAATTAAACCTAATCCAACTGAGCCAACACTTAAAAATTTGCAATGTACGCCTCAGATTGAACAATCAGATTATTCTATTTATAAAATGGGATCAAATGATAAACGTATTGGGGATTTAATGCCTATTTATGATGCTGCTTCTAATAAGTTTTACTTATATTATTTAAAGGATATTTGGGATGATAATTCAAACCAAAGACATCCATGGCATACGTTATCAACAGTTGATTTTTCATCCTATAATGAGATAAATCAAGAAATATTGAGTTCTAGTTCGCAAAGATGCGATCAAGATTTTGCGATCGGTTCAGGTTCGATTTTTGTAAAAGACAAAGTTTACTATGGTTTTTACACGGGGCATAATCCTAATTTCCCATCAAGTTGTGTTACTACTAAAGAAGGTATAATGCTGGCAACTTCAACTAATCCTGAAGCGGGATTTACTAAAAACAAATCGTTTACAACCATTTATGCGCCTAAGGGTCTTCAGTTTGATGAACAAGATAATTTTAGAGATCCTTATGTTTTTGAAGATGCCGGAACCTACTATATGCTTGTGAGTGCCAGAGCAAAGGTTGGTGGAGTTTTTAAAGGGGTATTAGTCTACTATACATCCAAAGATTTAATGTCTTGGAAATACGACGGTATTTTTTACGATGGTGGTACAAGGAATTACTTTTTTATGGAAACAGCTCAAGTTTTCAAAATGGGTAGTATATATTATTTACTCTATTCTGATATTGATTCACGAAGAGTTGTATATAGAAAAAGTAGCTCAGCTACCGGTCCATGGGTACAACCCAACGGTTCTGAATTTTTAGATGGGAAAGATTTTTATGCAGCAAAAGCTGTAAGCAACGGAAAAGATGCATTCATAATGGGTTGGACTCCAAAAACCGAAAACAATTTGGATTCTGGTGTAAAAACTTGGGGAGGCAATCTAGTAGTTCATAAATTGTCACAAAAATCAAATACAGATTTGAATTTGAGTATACCTGATGCTATTAGGAATGGTATTTCAACTAATCTTTCTTTAGAAATAAACAGGAAGGTTGGTGGTTTTGAAAAAGTAGACGCAAATAAAGAGTCGTATAAGCTAACTAGCACATCAACTAACAATGTTTCCGCTATTTTTTATGAACCAATTGATGCGCCGAGGTATTTGATATCAACTACAGTATCCTTTTCCAATTCTAATAGGGATTTTGGCTTTTTTCTTGGAGCTTGTGACCAAAGTAACAACGTGATAAGTTTGCGTTTTGTACCTGGAGAAAATAAGATAAGATTAGATAAAACAACAAGATCATCCTTGTCTAGTACAACAACTTCATACAATGAAACTTCTTTCCAATTAGAGCCAAATATAGATTATGATGTTAAAGTGGTTATTGAAAATTCCATAGTGGTAATCTATGTTAATAATCAAGTTGCCCTAACATCAAGAGTTTACAAAGCACCAAATACATCCTGGGGTGTATTTGCAGATAATAGTTCTGTTGTTTTTAAAACAATAACAGTGACTAAGCCTTAGACTATTTACTAAGGATATATAAAAAATAAATTAACAACTAAATAAGAAAAACTATGAATCAAATTATTAAAAGAATATCGATGTTTTTTACATTCTATTTCTTGTTATCGATAGTATCATCGTGTGACAATTTAGAATTAGCCTCAATAACACCAACAATTGCACAAAAAGTGAGTGGATTGAAGGTTGAATTAAAAGGCGACGATGCAGTTCTGACTTGGACTAATCCAGCCAATGTTAAAAGTATAGTAATACTTCACTCAAATGGGACTAGTACAGTAGAAGAAGCTGTTGCCACTTGGAGTTACGGTATAATTGATGTAAATAAAGATTATTTTTTTACTGTAAAAACTAAAGATGTAGATGGTAATTTATCTTTAGGCGAAACAGTGTATTTGCGTAGAGAGGGACCTGAAGCAGTTAAAAATTTTAAGGCTGTTCAGGAAGGAAAAGATTTGGTTTTAACATGGGATTTGGCTCAGTCAGGTCTTAAAAAGATTGAGTTATTAATTAATGGAAGTCTAGTAACACTTCCTGGCACAGCAACTTCACACAAGGTATTAAATGTAAGCGCGGGGAATTATGCTCTTAAAATTAATGTTTTCAATAGTACGGATGTTATCTCTCCTTCAAGAAAATTAGACTTTTTAGTAAGTTTTAAGATTAGAAAAATTGCATTTTTAGGCGCTGCAGCTGAGAATACTCCACAGGCTTGGAATAATGTAAACGGCAGTGATTTTACACTTGATGATGACGAAACAGCTGCACAATGGTTTCCAAGTTTGGCAAATGATTTAACACAGGTTTATTATCATTCATTTACAGACGTAGCTAATGGTGAAATAGATTTAAGTATTTATGATGCAATTTGGATACAGTTCGATGGTGGCTGGTGGGGAGATAGAGTTGCCCAATTCCCTAAAAATGGTGCCAACTGTATTATTGGCGAAGGCCCTGCAGATGGTCCTCCATGTTCAGACTTAGCAGATAAGTTAATCAACAAAGTTAAGTCGTATTATCAAGCGGGTGGTAATATACTTGTGGGTAATTTTGCGGTTTTTATTTTGGATGATATTGGAGTAGTTGATGCTAATGGAATCCCTAATCAAGCTTGGGGAGGAACCGGATATGAGTCTTGGGCAACAGCAGACGCATGGACAGGTACTTGGACGGCAAGTACTTCAAGCCCATATTTTTCAGGAGTAAGTACTAGTACAAGTAGTTGTGCAGGTACAAATTTTGAAACGTTAGCAGCTGGTACAAAAAAGAAAAACAGAGTGGCTCAATATAATATGGATTTTGGCCCATGGAAAACAGGGACATTAGAGCAAACAAGATCTAAATTTGAATCTATGGTTGGAGGTAATATACTTTGGGGTAATTGTGGTGGAAATGAAGTTTGGGGAGTAGAATGGGCTCCAAAAGGAAATTCTGGAACTGTAGTTTGTGCCATAGGGGGTACTTGGGACTGGGAACTAGGTGGTGTGCCTAATGGCAATAATATGAAGATCATTACTAAAAATATTTTAAGTCATTTAGCTGATTTAGGTCTTGCAAACTAGTAACGTATTTAACGGCAGTGTAATTAATTTTAGAACTGCCGTTATAAATTTTTTATAAATTATTATTTATAATTAGAAAACCTATAACCCAATATAATTTTTTATATCTATATAAAGAAGTGGGTTTATTTAGGAGTATTATTTTGAGTTTTAAATGTTTAATAAATAGGTTTGTTTTGAATTTGGTTAGGGGTAGACTTCGGTTTACCCTTAATTTTTAATTTTTGTTAAAAATGGAAAAAAAATATGCACTTAGTGCGGTTAGTTATGGCGAGGTTTTATTTGATTTATTTCCAACTCATAAAAAAATTGGTGGGGCTCCACTTAATGTAGCAATACGAATGAAATCGTTAGGCGTACAATCAAAAATAATCAGTAAAATTGGTTTAGATCAAGAGGGTCAAGAGATAATTGATTATTTGCAATCTAAAGAAATAGATACAAATTACATCCAAAAATCAAAAGATTATAGGACAGGACTGGTTCATGTAATGATTAATGAAAAAGGTAACGCTTCCTATGATATTGCCTACCCATCAGCCTGGGATAAAATTGAACAAGACGAAGATTTACTTACTTTAGTTTCAAACACAGATGTGCTTATTTTTGGCAGTTTAATTTGCAGAGATGAGGTTTCAAGAAATACCTTGTTTACTATTATTCATCATTCAAATTATTCAGTTTTTGATGTAAACTTGAGACAGCCTTACTACACCAAAGAAAATTTAATAGAATTAATGAAAGCCTCTGATTTTATTAAACTAAATGATGAGGAGTTGCTTGAAATATCTCAAATGCTAAATTCACCATTTCATTCATTTGAACAGAATATTCGTTTTATAGCTTCCCAAATGGGAGCTAGTCAAATATGTGTAACGAAAGGTGCGTTTGGGGCCGTTTTGTTTTATAATGACAAGTTTTATTATAACAGTGGGTATTTTATAAAAGTTGCAGATACAGTAGGGGCTGGGGATTCGTTTTTAGCTTCTTTAGTAACAAAAATTTTGCGTGGAGATTCTCCACAAAAAGCGTTGAATTTTGCATGTGCAATAGGGGCACTAGTTGCTTCAAAAGAAGGTGCTAATCCTGAAATTTCAGAAAAAGAAATTAAAAAATTCATGATGTTGAAAGAGTTTAAAAATAGTGTGTAATAGAGCAATTATAAATTTAATAAATTGATTTTATTAGGGTTAAGTAATTTTTAACAGAATAAAATTTGCAGCTTCTGTCAATAAGTGGAGCAAAAGCAGAAAGCCTTTACAGCAATGTAAGGGCTTTTTTATTTTGGAATTAACACTTATCGTTTAGGACATCTTTCTTGAACGCATCTATTTGCTTTTTCATTTCTTTAATCTCCTTCATCTTCTGTTCAAGAGAAAGTAATTTTTCATCGAGAACACTTAATTTTTCCTCTTTGCTGAGTCGATTATTATACCAAGCATCGATGAGTTGCCCTATTTCTCTTATCGTGAACCCAACAGATTTAGCATCACTAATGAATTCTAATTTTTCAATTGTTTCCTCGTCATAGTGAAAATAATTGTTAGAGGTAATTGATTCATCGCGTTTTCCTTCAATTAGTCCAGACTTCTCATAGAAGCGAATGGTATGGGCAGAAATCCCAGTAATTTTAGCTATTTCATTGATTAACATGTTGCAAATATAAAAAATTATAAAAAAATAACAACTATAGACTACGCTCTAAGGTTGTGGGTTCCAATTTATACTACTACGTTTGTTCAAAATTTAAAACACAATCCTATGAAATCGCCATTAACAAGAAGTTTGCGCAAGCAAACATCAATGATTATAAAGCGATACCATATGTTACCGCTAACAAATAAAATTTAAACATATGAAAAAGACCATATTGATTACAGGAACCTCAAGCGGAATTGGAAAATCAACCGTTATTGAATTTGCGAAAAAGGGATGGGATGTAATTGCTACCCAAAGAAATCCTGAAAGTGAAATGGACTTTAGGGCGTATCCAAATGTCAAGCTTTATGCTTTGGACGTAACCCATCTTGAAAGCATTATCGCTGTATTTAAAAAAGTAAAAGAAGAATATGCCACTTTAGATGTAGTGGTTAACAATGCTGGTTATGGCGTTGATGGAGCTTTTGAAGCGATGACTGATGCGGTTAT
Organism: Bacteroidota bacterium; assembly: GCA_046048915.1. Classification (GTDB taxonomy): domain Bacteria; phylum Bacteroidota; class Bacteroidia; order Flavobacteriales; family Flavobacteriaceae; genus Flavobacterium. The sequence goes on from JBJOFE010000001.1 coordinate 214,787, forward strand.
TGAAAAACAATTTAATACGAATGTTTTTGGGTTGATGCGTGTGACAAGAGAAGCGATAAAGCATATGAGACCAAATGGTGGCGGAATGATTATTCAAATTTCAAGTATGGGAGGTAAAATCACATTCCCATTATACAGTATTTATCACGCTACTAAATTTGCGGTAGAAGGTTTTACGGAGTCGTTGCATTATGAATTAGCACAATTCAACATCAAATTGAAATTGATAGAACCAGGACCGATTGTAACCGATTTCTACGGAAGAAGTCGTCAATTCATTAAGCCAGATAATACGAATGAGTACGACACTTTTATTGCAAAATTTAATGATGCTGCGGCGATAGTGATGAAAGACGCTGAAGGTCCTGAAGTTGTAGCAAAGATGATTTACAATTCGGCAACTGACAATAGTAATCAAATGCGATATGCTGTTGGTAAACCGGGGCCGATGTTGTTAGTGCTTAGAAAATGGCTTTCGGATAAATTGTACTTTTTGATGGTTAGAAAAAGTTACAATTTATAAGAAAACTTCAATCAAGTTGTAGCTTCTGTCAATAAGGGGAGCAAATAACAAAGTAAAAGGGTTATACTAAAATATCGTAACCCTTTTTTCATTTAAAAAAATACAATCTTTAAAAAAAAATTGTTATTCATACAATTTTTGTTGTTTTTCAATAAATTTATTACTTTTGTCAATAAATTTAATAAAAAACAAAAATGACTATACAAAATTTTAAATTACTTGAAAGAAGCTCAACCCTATTTTTAAGGTTAATTCTCTTAGTTTTAACTATTGGTGTCTTAGTTCTCTGTGGATTCTTACTGTATCAAATTATACAATCGGATTCTTTAGGGTATTACCGCCCCATATTGATGGGTTTAGTTATTTCCGCAATTCCGTTAATCTATATTTTTTATCAAGCGTATAACTTATTAAACAATATTGATAACAATTTATCATTAACTGACTCCTCTGTTAATTCTTTACGAATTATAAAAGTGTGTTCGTTTATAATCAGTTTAATGTATTTGATTGGTTCGCCATTTATTTTCAATGTTGCCCAGCAAGACGATGCTCCAGGAGTCGTACTAATTAATATTATTTTAATTATGGGCCCATTTTCTGTTGGAGTTTTTACCTATATTTTACAGAAACTTTTAATCAATGCCATTGGATATAAATCCGAAAACGAGTTAACCATATAATTATGGAAATTATTGTGAATCTTGACGTAGTAATGGCGCAAAGAAAAATGTCATTAAATGAATTGTCTGAGAAAGTAGGAATATCCTTGTCTAATCTTTCCATATTAAAAACGGGTAAAGCCAAAGCAATTCGATTTTCAACATTAGCGACATTGTGTGAAGTGTTAGATTGTCAGCCTTCGGATATATTAGAATATAAAAAATAGACAGTATGATGAATAAAAAATGGAGTGTTTTCTCCCCCTTATTATTGTTACTTTTCCCATTGGTAGGAACATTGGTGTCCAATGAAGTCAATTGGAGTTTTTTTGACTTCATTGTTATGGGTATACTTATTCTTTCTATGAGTTTTGGTATTAAGCAAGTCGTAATGACAACAAAAAACACCAACTATCGAATTCTTATAATAGGAATGATTTTACTTGTATTTATATTAATTTGGGTGGAATTAGCTGTTGGTATTTTTGACACCCCATTTGCGGGGAATTAGTTTAAATTAATTGGACTTCATGTAATTTTGCACAACGTTCAGTCTTTTAATTTATTTGTAGTTATAGCTTCTGTCAATAAGGGGTATAAAAATAAGTCCGCTATTTAAAAAAGATGTTACTTTTGTCGTATAACCTTTTTTATGATGAAGCGAATTTTACTAACTACCGTATTTTTAAGTATATTTAATTTCTTTTCTTTAACCGCTACAGCACAAGTCAATACTAAGATGCACCGAATTGCCAAAATCAAAGTCGATGCGAATCAATTAGAGCTTTACCAAGTTGCTTTAAAAGAGCAGATGAATGCAGCCATACAATTGGAGCCCGGAGTGCTATCATATACGGTGGTCGCTGATAAAAAAGACGCAAACTCTATTACGATTTTTGAAGTGTACGCTAGCCTTGAAGCCTATAAATCGCATATTGCGACCCCCCATTTTAAAAGATACAAAGAAACAGTTAAGGACATGGTTTTGTCATTGGAACTGGTAGATACTGAATTAATTGCAAGGTTACAAAAAGAGGATTATTAATTGACAGATTGTAAATTTCACAAAAAGCCTTTACAGCGATGTAAGGGCTTTTTTTATGTTGGTATACTTGGGTGAGTTTTTTTTGAGTTTATTTTTTTTGATTATTTTTAGACTCTATTTTTATCAAGAAACTCAAACAATTGAATGAATCATTTTTATAAACAGCCTAAAATACTAGTTTGGATCGAATCCATTGTGTTGTTATTACTTGGAATAGCATTAGGCATTTTACTTGTTGTAAAAGGAAACGACAACGGTATGTATTATTTGGGTTTCTTCCTCTATGTACCTGTAAGCCAATTTCTTTTTACACCAATTTATACATTGACCGGGGGTTACACTTATTATTCGCCCATGCTTCTTGGGTATATGGTCAATGACAAACAAATTGATTTACACAGCGGAACAAGTTTTGACCATCTCTTTGTTTTGAGAAAATACCCATCGGGGACTCCGTTGAGAAACAGAATCTTATTGTATCATTTAGAAGGTTTGTTACAGTTGATTCAGTTAATTGAAGAAAAACGTATTCCAGAATCGGTCAACATCGTGGGGACTTCCTATTTTTTTAACGATAGGACCATACTAAAATTGGGGTTCCAAATAGAAAAAGCCTCTTTGTTCTATAGAATTAATCTCTTAATTAATGGGATAGATTTATTTTGGATGTACTCCCTTTCACAAGGAAAATTGGCAATTCCTACTTTTTGGGATGCTAAAAAAGCCAGCATACAAGGAGATCAATTAGTGTTGCAAAAAACAAAATTGGAAGGACTTTACCAAAAATTACATTACCGTCTGAAACCAAACCCTATGAATTTAATTTAACCATTTAAATCAATGATATGAATCAGTTAATTAATGATCTGAAAACGCTAATTAAAAGCAATTGGAAAACAATTGCACTAATTGTTATTATTATTTGGCTTGTTACAAGTTATACAGCTATTAAATCTGGAATTATGGACGGATGGAATGGAAAATAAATTATTTTTTACATTCGACGTTTTTTACACTTTTGAATCACCAAAAGACTAATTATGAAAACATCATTTAACAAAATACTGTACATCGGATTTATACTTTTAGGAGTATTCCAAGCCTTATTCTCTAAAGACTATATGCAAGCAGGTTCCTCTATAGGCATCGCTTTGGCTTTTGATCCATTTGATCAAGACCAAAAATGGAACGACAGACCTACTTGGCAAAAAGCGGTTTTATTCGTTCATTTGGGAGTAGCAGTTGCTTTATTGGGCTATGCTATAGGCTGGAATGATAAATAATAGCGTATTACAACACTAGTTTCATCATAATGTCCGTTTGTGCTTCGTCGCCAAGGACAAAGATATGTTTGTCGAAAGCCACAAAGCCGTTTTTGGTATAGAACTGAAGCGCGCGGTGGTTTTCTTCCCAAACGCCTAACCAGATATAATCGCAATGCTTATTTTTTGCGATAGTCATGGCTTTTTCAAATAGCAACTGACCTACTTGCTTTCCGTGGTAGTCTTGTAACACGTATATGCGTTCAATTTCAAGTGAATTCTCATCTTTAAGTTCAGTTTGAGCTGGTCCAAAATTGATTTTTAGGTAGCCAATTACAACTTCGTTTTGGGTTGCAAAATAAAATTCTGAGTTTGGATTTTCGAGTTCGGCGGTTAGTTTTTCGGTTGAAAAGCTAGTGGCTAAATAGGCATTCATACTTTCTTCTGAATCAGATTCAAAAAAAGTATCGTAAAAGGTTTTACGTCCTATTTCTTGTAAGGGAACCAATTGTTCCACCCCTATTTTTTTAATTGCAATCGAATTCATAGCCACAAATATAGAATTTAATTAATTTCCTATATTTATCGAACGAAATAAATGGAACGAAAAAACAGCTATGGATATTTTTAGCAGAATGTTAGCCGGAGGAATTATTGACAATAACGATCCAGACTTACCGAAACTTTGGAAACAGGTTTCGCAAACCATCGCCTTGTCATCGACTTTGAATGTCGCCACAGATACGAATCAAATTAGACTTCAATTAAGTAAAATTATAGGCAGCACTATAGACACAAGCACCATCGTTTTTGTACCTTTTCATACTAATTTTGGGAAACACACTACCATTGGAAAAAATGTGTTTATCAATCACGGTTGTTCTTTTTTAGATCTGGGTGGCATTACTATTGAAGACGATGTTTTAATAGGGCCTAAAGTGAGTTTAATTACCGAAAATCACCCGGTGGATCCGGCTAATCGCAAGTCGTTGGACTTAGCTAAAATTGTTATTAAAAAGAACGCATGGATAGGAGCAGGTGCGATTATTTTGCCAGGCGTAACTGTTGGTGAAAATGCTATTGTTGCCGCTGGAGCAGTTGTCAATAAAGACGTAGCCGACAATACTATTGTAGCCGGAGTTCCTGCCAAAAAAATCAAAAATATCAATTAATATGAAACAAGGAATAACTCTTTTATTGAACTGGTTTGTTGCCGTTCTGTTTTCGACAATAGGAATAGTGAATTGCGTTGTTGGTAACGATCCTGAATTTGGGGTTTTTATTTTGCTTTTGTCGCTATTGTTTTATCCTCCCCTTCGATTGGTATTTCAACAAAAGACCGGCCGAAAAATTCCGGCTTTAGTTTTAATTCTATTGGGACTATTTGTTCTTTGGTCGAGTTTGGGCGTGGGGGAATTGTTGAATAAGTTTAATTTTTTGTTGAGATACTCACACAAATAATACTAAACTCATTTTATAAAGCGGTAAGCTACATATTTTTTAAAAAAGCGACTTATTGATAAATTCAAGTCGCTTTTTGTTTTTTGCTGAACTATGGTGCAGTTTATTATAAAAACTATAAATTTACTTTTTGGTTCAATTTTGAAGTGCTTTTATAATAGCTGTTTTTATTTAATTTTAATCCAATCTGCTTCCCGCCTAATTCACCTATTATGAAAATCAAAGTATTTTACAGTTGTATATTTTTAATATTTGTCTCTTTTTTATTTGGTCAAAACAATGAAAAAATAGCCTTCTCTTTCCGGTATTTACAAGAACAGCAAAAAAGCAATAGTAAGTCTTCATCCATTTCTCCTTTGTTTACAAAAGCTGCATCTTCAAGGCTAAACAAAATTACAGGAAAAATAGATCAGGGGTATAATTGTATTATTTATACTAAGTCGCCTGAGGTTTTGAAGTCTAATGGAATTGCTATTCAAACCATTCAACCTACGTTTTGTACTGCTTGGTTGAATTTGGGCGAAATAGCACAAGCAGCCGCTTTACCTGAGGTAAGTTATGTTGACATTTCTAAAACATTAAAACCCACTAACGATATTTCAGTGGCAACAAGTGGAGCATCATTATTGCATGCTGGCCGCTTAGACAACACCGTTTATAAAGGAGATGGCGTAATTATAGCTGTTATTGACACAGGAATTGATTGGGATCATTTGGATTTTAGAAACCCTACAAACCCAAAGAAAAGTAGAATTTTACGTATTTGGGACCAAACACTTTCACCAGTAACAGGTGAAAGCGCACCAGCCGGATTTACATTTGGAGTAGAATATACTCAAGCTCAAATAGAAAATGAAATTGATGGCACTCCGGCAGGATTTGTAAGGGAAAAGGATATCGATGGACATGGGACTCATGTTACAGGAACAGCTGCAGGAAATGGAGCTGCACTAAATGGTCAGTACACTGGTCTGGCGCCTAATGCTGATATAGTAATTGTCAAAGCGGGTGACGGTTCTTTTGACACTAAAAATATTATTGATGCGCTAGATTATTTAAAAAACTTGTCTACTAGTTTAGGGAAACCCATTGTGGTTAATATGAGTTTGGGTTCGCAATCTGGAGCACACGACGGTACAGACCCTCTAGAACTTGCAATTGATGATTTTACAGATAAAGCCGCAGGCCGAATAGTTGTTGTTGCCGCAGGTAATGAAAACGGTGACAATATTCATAAGCAACTTGTTGTAGCTGCTGGAGGAACAGAAATCATTTCATTACAGGTCCCTACCACTAATACCAGTAGTTCACAAAATGTTTTTCAATTTACAGCATATGGTAATGATACAAGTGCAATAAACATAAAAGTTATAGCACCTGATGGATCGCAATCCACGTCTTTGTCAAGTAGTGGTTCTTTAGTAATGGCGGGTAACGCCAAAGTGTACATGTCTAATTTTATTGATCCTGAAAGTGGCGATAGAAAAGTACAAGTCTATTTAACACGTACAACTTCTTCAACTTCGGTAGCCGGGACTTGGAATATTGTTGTTGATAACGTCTCATCAAATTCGATTACGATAGATGGTTGGCTAGATACCAAAGGAGAAGATTATAAAGATATTTCACTAACTGGAGGCGACAGTAATTATTTAGTTTCCATTCCAGGTTGTGCAACAAAAGCAATAACAGTAGGCGCTTATATGGCCAAGATAGATTGGTATGCCGCCTCAGGAAATGGATACAATTACACTGTAGGTATGCAAGACGGAATTAGTACATTTAGCTCTGTGGGACCTCGAAGAGACAATGTAATCAAACCCAACATTACTGCCAACGGTCAGGCCGCTGTTTCCTGCTTATCTTCAGATTCTGGACTAGAAGCCAGCTCTCCGTATATGGTTGTTAATAATTTGTACCGTATAGAACAGGGTACAAGTATGGCCTCACCTGTAGTAGCAGGTTGCGTTGCTTTATTATTACAAAAAAAACCAACAGCAACATTTACTGAAATTAAGAACGCCATTACCACGACAGCTACAAAAGATGCGCTTACTGGAAGTGTCGAAAATTCAACTTGGGGAAGTGGTAAAATAGATGTCTTTAAAGCAGCATCTAGTTTTTCGTATTGCCAACCCCTAACAAGAACAACTTATAACTATGAGCAACAGTATGGAAGTAATGAAAACTACACCCTTAGCTTGAACGGAAAAAGAGCCGCTATCCGATTTACAGCTACTTCTAATGGACTTTTAGGAGGTGTATATTTTAAAACGGTTCGAACCCAAACTTTGAGCCAATTTACTATTGAAGTGCGAACCGCTGTGGCAAATAATCCTGGAACATTAATTGGGACATATCAGGTTGTACCGGCATCAATTTCAAAAAATACCTGGAATTATGTAGATCTAAGCAGTCTTTCTATACCCGTTACAAATACTACCAATTATTTTATTGTATTATTTGGAGCCTCATCAGACGTTTTTGGATTGGGTCATGAAGCAACAAATAGCAATCGATCAGTAATTTCTTCTGATGGGACAACATGGAACTCGGACTACAACTTAAGAATACGCCCGGTGGTTTATGGAACTCCTGCTTCTGAGGTCCCTACTTTGACTTTAAGCTCAGGGGCATCAACAAATAATCAAACTCTTTGTAGCGGGGGATCAATTACACCTATTAGGTATACTACAACAGGAGTTACGGGTGCTACTTTTACTGGATTACCAACAGGAATTACAGGAAGTTGGGCCTCAGGCGTAGTTACAATTAGCGGAACGGCTACCCAATCTGGTACTTTTAACTATTCTGTAAAAATTGCCTCTACCTGCGATACTGCAACGGCTACAGGAACTATCACAATTGGCGGAACACCCCTAATTACTAGTGTAACGGTTGCTGTAGGTGCTTCAATAACAATTAATGGAAATCATTTTTTTACGGGTAGTACACCAACAGTAACTATAGGTGGTTTGTCAACCATGGTTTCAACAGCAACTAATACTCAAATATCGGCTACTGTTCCGCCAAATGCTGTTGGAGGAAATGTGATTGTAACCAATTCCTGTAACCTAAGTTCAGCCGCTTTTTCTTATCCGTATGTATCGCCAACAAATATTAGTTTGTCTTCCGCTTCAATTGCAGAAAACAATACTGTTGGAGCAACTATTGGAACATTTTCCGCCACAGATACGGATATAAATGACACTTTTACCTATACTTTGGTTAATGGATCAGGGAGTACAGACAATGCTAGTTTTAACATTGCTAATACAAGTTTAAAAGCAGTGATAGTTTTTAACGCACAAACAAAATCTAGTTATGCGATCCGAGTTCGTGTGACAGATGCTGGCGGACTTTCTTATGAAAAAGCTTTTACAATCACAATTCTTGGCGATTCGGATCGGGATGGAATTCGTAATGAAGTCGATTTGTGTCCTAACACTACAGCAGGAGCTAGTGTAGACTTTAACGGCTGTGAACTGTTTATTTTGCCATTAAATAATTATGCTGTTCAGGCAACAGCTACTTCTTGCGCAGGTCAACAAAACGGGGCCATAAGTGTAAGCGCAACCAATACCAATTATACTTATATAGTCACAATTAATGGACAGTCTGGTTTTCAATTGAATACAGCTAATAATTTTAAAAATCAATTTCAAAACTTAGCGCCAGGAACTTATGAAATATGCATAACAATTCAAGGCAAAACTAACTATGTGCAATGTTATACAATAAAGGTGACCGAACCGAATGTGCTATTGGTAACAAATAAAATTAGTAGTTCCGGTAAAGAGGTGACCTATATGTTGAGCGGTGCTTCACGCTATAATATTACGTTTAACGGTTTATCGCAAACGGTAACAGAAAATCAAATAAAGTTGAACTTAGAGCCAGGACAAAATACCATTGCGATCACAACTGATTTGAATTGCCAAGGCCAATTTGAAGATCTCATTTTTGTAAGTGAAAAAGTAGTGTTTTATCCTAACCCTGTGCAAGATGTGTTGAATATATATTGCTCGGGGACAGATTCAAAAGTAACCGCCACACTAACAGATCTTTCAGGCAAACGCATGGAGAGTTTTTCTAAAACAGTACCTGAATCTAGAATCCTTCAATTTGATTTAGATGATTTAACCAGCGGTTTATACCTATTACATTTGAATGGAAGAAGTCTAGACGAAACTATAAAAATTATCAAAAAATAACTACCTCATGAAACAAATACACAATTTAATAGCTTTATTTATATTTGTCTTTCTTATGTCATGTGGTGGTGGTGATTCAGGACCAGCACCTGAACCAATAATAAAAACACCAGGTAAATCGATTTTAGTTGCACCAGCAAATGCAAAAACTTGTGAAGCAGGAACGAATACTACTGCAACTCAAAGTACTGTTGCTTTTAGTTGGAGTGGCGCTTCGGATACAGATAGTTATGATTTAAAAATCACCAATCTAAACAACTCAGAAGTAGTGACTCAAACTGGAATTACAGCGACTAGCACAACGGCAACATTAACTCGTGGAATTCCGTATTCATGGTCAATTACTTCTAAGAATAAAGGAGCAACAACTACCGTTAGCGATACATGGAAGTTCTATTTAGCTGGAGTTGGAGTGACTAATTATGCCCCATTTCCGGCGGAGGCAATTGCCCCACTACCAGGAACCACGGTAACCCCGACAAATGGAAAAATTATTCTTACTTGGAATACTAGTGATGTCGATGGAGGCACATTAACACACACTTTGTATTTTGATACTGTTGATGGAAAACAAACACCATTAGTTGCCAATACCAATCTTACAGTTAAAACGAAAGAAGTATCCGTAGCCGCAAACACTATTTATTATTGGCGCGTAGCTACTTCTGATGGAACCAATACTTCGACTAGTGTTGTGTACAGTTTTAAAACGAATTAATCCCATTAATAATGAAATCATTGATCAGATTACTCCTTTTATTTTTTTGTTTTACTTTGGGATTTTCTAAAGCCTCTGCTCAAGAATCGTCATCTCAAAATAGATTAACTCCAGCCGAAATTACAGCAGGTTGGCAATTGCTTTTCGATGGCAAAACTACTTCGGGTTGGCATTTGTACAACGAAGGGAAAATCAAATCAGCATGGAATGTTATAAATGGTGAGTTGATTTGCGATCCAAACACCGAAAAAGTGGAGCGCGGCGATTTAGTTTCGGACCAAAACTTTACCAATTATGATTTTAGCTTTGAATGGAAAATTTCAGAGGCAGGTAATAGCGGCGTCTTTATTAACGTTCAAGAAGCACCTGAATTTCCTACCGCTTGGACCACCGGACCCGAATACCAATTGTTAGACAATGCGAATATGCCCAAGGAGTATTTGCAAGATGGCAAGCACTCAGCGGGTTGCATATATAGTTTATCTCATTTATTGAAAGAGGTACAACCGAAGCCTTCAGGACAGTGGAACCATTCTCGAATTTTACAACAAAACGGTGTCATTACCTTTTGGTTAAACGGCATTGAAACAGGGCATGAAGACATGAAAACCGACCGGTGGAAACAATTAATCGCAGGAAGTAAATTAGGTAACTTTCCTTCCTTTGGAAAGGCAATTCAAGGGAAAATAGCCTTTCAAGATTGGTCAAAAGGAGTAGCCCTGCGCAATATCAAAATCAAAGAAATACAATAATTCCAAATTACTTTCTGTAATCCAAAGCAGGTTTTCGGTCACCGAGAAGCGGAATGTATTTAAAATCTTTTCCTCTTTTTTCTTCTAATTCGGCTTTTGCTTTTGCAATTTGGTCCGGATGTAAAATCAAATCAATAGCGGTTAAGGCTATCGTTTTGGCAGCGACCATCATTCCTTTGTTCCCAATGTCGGTTCCGCCAGCTGCAACTGCTTGCCAGCTGTGAGCTGGTGTTCCTGGCACCCAAGTAGCACTTCCCATTCCTGCTGTTGGAACAGCAAAACTAACATCACCCACATCCGTTGATCCAAAACTTAGATCCAACGTTTTGTAGGGTTGAACGATTTCCGCTTTATTCAAATCACCATTTTCAATACCTAATGATTGCATAATTTGGTTTCCAAATTTTTTTTCGGCTTCAGTATAGTGTACTCCGCCCACTTTGACCAAATTAGCATACATCATTTTTTGGAGTGTGGTATTTGGCAATAATTCGTGTGTACCTCCTATGAGTTCGTATTTCATTGTAGTTCCTGTTCCTAATGCAGCACCTTCAGCCGCTTTGGTTATACGATCAAAAATTTCAAGTACTGTTTTTCGATTACCGTGACGTACATAGTAATATACTTCTGCAAAATCAGGAACAACATTTGGTGCTTTTCCGCCATTTGTAATTACATAATGAATACGCGCATCCGAAGGAATATGCTCGCGCATCATGTTGACCATCATGTCCATCGCTTCTACAGCATCTAAGGCAGAGCGTCCTTTATCTGGAGCCATTCCGGCATGAGAAGCTACTCCATAAAATCTAAACTTTGCCGATTTATTGGCCAAAGCCGATCCTGGATTGGCATCATTAGCATCGCCTGGGTGCCAATGTAAGGCTACATCGACATCTTTAAATAATCCTTCACGAACTAAATATACTTTTCCCGATCCTCCTTCTTCAGCGGGGCAACCGTAAAAACGGATGGTTCCTTTTTTATGATTGGTCTTTAACCAGTTTTTAACTTCAATAGCGGCAGCTGTAGAAGCGGTTCCAAATAAATGATGACCACATGCATGTCCTGCGTTTTTTCCTGCCGACTTTTTCTCGGCTATTGCTTCTTGAGAAAGACCAGGAAGCGCATCGTATTCGCCTAAAACTGCGATTACCGGTAAACCTTCACCATATTCGGCTATAAAGGCTGTTGGAATTCCTGCTACGCCTTTAGTAATCTTGAAGCCTTCTTTGCCTAAAGTTTCTTGTAATAAAGCGGCACTTTTTTCTTCTTGGTAGCCCATTTCAGCAAAGCCCCAAATTTGTTGCGCAATAGAACCATACAGTTCTTTCTTGGTGTCTAAATTATCCGTGATTGTATTTGTTTTTTGTGCAAAAACAAAGTTTGAGAATGCCAATAAAACAGCACCAAGGATTACTTTTTTCATATCATTCTTAGTTTATAAACTGAATTCTTTAATGTAAGTTGAGGGTACCACCCCTTTGCGTTCTTTAAATGCATCGATGAATTTTGACCTTGAAGAAAAACCCACATTTTGCGAAATCCCTTCCACAGTTAGTTTGTCTGCTTTACCTTCGGCAATCATTTTGCAGGCATAGTCAATTCGATTATTATTTTTCCATTCGCTGAATGAAAGGGCGAGTTCTGTATTGAAATAATTGGACAACACTCTTTCAGACAATTGTAAATCCAACGCCATTTTAGATAAATTAAATCCAGATTGTAAAAAAGGGTTTTCTATTAAATAATGGCTCAGTTGTATCGTTATATTTTGATTTGTTTCAGACGAATTCCCTTTTTTTATTTGGGATGGTCTTGTTTTTGCAAAAGTAGGATCAGGATAGGAAATCGTATCAAATAGAATTTTTGGAAATAGAAACAAAAGGATATTTTGTAGCGAGAAGGCGATGCCTAAAAACCTGAAGTAATTCTTTTGATTAATAAATCCAGAGTATTCGTTCAAAATAAAATCGGCATACGAATCAAGCAAACAATATAATGAGATGAATAACTGCAGTCCAACTAAAACATAAATCCATTTTTTTATTATAGTAAAATTAACGGGCATTTGACCATAGATGGTTTTTCTTTTATTGGTATCACGTTTGAAATATACGATACTTATGATGCAGTATAAAAGCAAATGAAATGGCCTAATGAATAACATTTTTTTTAAAGAAAAAAAGGAAATGTTATAATCATAATCTTGAGTTACCGCTTGTATATGGTGTGCTATTTTTACTTTTTCAGAAAAAGGCAATGTGGTATAAGGCAGACTATATAGTACGACCAAAAAAGCAGGAATTAAATGCAAATAATCTTTTGGAACGATATTTTTGTTTTCGGCAACGGCATATTTGACATAGTAAAATAAAAGCGGGCCAATAACAAAGGACAAGGGCATGAATTGAATAAAAAACACTCCTTCCCAAAAAGGGGTTTTGCTAAAATGCAATCCAAAATACACTAAGACAATGAGGTTACTACATAAAAAAAACAAGGCTAAATACAAATTAGAGCGATTAAAGTCTTTTCTGTAGTAGAAGAGAATAAACGATGTAAATAGTCCAAAAAAAGGGGTAAGCATTTCCATAAAACGCTGATAAATAGATTGTGTTACCACGAATATAGGCCTTTTTTTTATGCTAACTTATTTTTTTCACCCTTTGTTATAAATCGCAAAGTGTTCCTAAATGCTAAAACGGAACAGATTTTACTTACGGATTTTGGCTTAGAAACAATTGGGGTTCTACTTTTGAAATCAAACCAAAAACCTCACAGCATGAAAAAAATCATTTTATCTATTGCACTTGCAATGGTTTTATTTGCGTGTAACAAAGCAACAGAATCTAAATCCGAATTTGATTTGGCTAATGCCAAAAAAGAAATCGAAGCAGCCAATAAAAATATAGCCGAATTATTAGCTAAAAATGATTCAGTTGGGTTTGCTAATTCGTATACTGAAGACGCTAAATTTATGGAGCACAATTTACCTGCATTAGAAGGGCGTGCTGCCATTCAATCTTTTTGGTCCAAATTTATGAATGCAGGGGCCAATAAAATCAAATTATCTACACTCGAAGTTTGGGGAGACAACGCTACTATTACAGAAGAAGGGTTGTATGAGCTTAAATCAAATGAAGGAGCCACTTTAGGTAAAGGAAAATATATTGTTATTTGGAAATCTATAAACGGGAAATGGTTGATTCACAGAGATATTTCAAATTCTGATTTGCCAGCTACTAAATAACACAATTAATGAAACAACATATTGTACTTCTTGTTCTGTTTTTAAGTTGTAGTAATTTAAATGCTCAAAAAGATCCCCATGCTCATGACGAATTAACGCAATCCATTGATAAGGTGATGGATAGTATTGCTATGAACAATCCTCTGCCAACGTTTATTGTTGGAGGGCTTACTAAAGATGGCTTGTTTTATGAGTACCATCATGGAAACAAATTGTGGGAAGGTAAAGAATCCATATCTAAGAACCATATTTTTAGAATTTATTCTATGACTAAGGCAGTAACTTCTTTAGCTGCCATGCAATTAGTAGAAAGAGGAAAAATTACTTTAGACGAACCTTTGGACAAACTTATGCCAGAAATGGCAGAGATACCAATATTAACTAAAGAGGGTAAGTTAGTCAAAGCCACTAAATCCATTACGTTGCGTCAATTATTGACACATACAGCGGGGTTTGCCTATCCATTTTTACATAATGGGTTAAATAAATTTCAAAAACCATCCGATTGGAAATACCAAGATTTTCCGAGAGTCTATGAAGCAGGAGAAAAATGGCAATACGGAACCAATATTGATTGGATTGGTAAAATTGTAGAAAAAATTAGCGGACAAACACTTGAAGTGTATTTCAAAGAAAATATTACCGGTCCGCTTGGAATGAATCGAACTTTCTTTAGTGTTCCTGATGAATTGATTAGTGAGATTACCTCATTTGGACATTTAAAAGGAAACCAATTTGTACAAGATAAAGACTGGCAATACAAAGACCTGAAAACTACTAAATATGAAGGTGGTGGTGGTTTGTTTAGTACGTTTCACGATTATGGACAATTCATTCAATGTATTCTCAACGATGGTACTTTGAATGGTAAAAAAATTATTAAAAAGGAAACAATTGATTTGATGTTTACCAATAATATGGGTGAATTGTTTACAGTTTATGATGATCCTTGTCTTGAACACACCTATTTATTTAATATGAATGCAAAAAATGTAGGGGTAAATAAATTTGGATTAGGATGGGCAGTTGATCAAACGGGTCGAAAAGGGATAAGAGCAGCTGGAACAGTATATTGGTCTGGAGCGGCATGTACGTTTTATAGTATTGACCGTAAAAACGGCAAAGCTGTATTATTCTTTTCTAATGTTTTGCCTTGGTCTAATATCCATGCAGAATCAGCCTATATGAAATCAGAATCCATTTTATATGGAACAAAATAATAAACACTATTAATTAACCAAAAACCTAACAGTATGAAAAAAGTAATTTTATTGGCATTCCTTGCTTTTGGAATGCAACAAGCACAAGCGCAGTACAAATTTTTGCAATACAGAAATGTATCCGAAAAAAATGAAGCCGAATTCGTAAAAAGAGAAACTGAATATTGGTCTAAAATTGCCAAAGCCAATATCAAATCGGGTAAAATGCAAGCTTGGAGCTTGTGGAAAAAAGTAGGAGTTATGGGTGAGCCTGATTCTAAACCTAATTATTTGTTTGTTAACGATTTTAAATCGGTAGCTGATTTTGATACTATGGAAAGCGGATGGGCAAATCCAGAAAAAGTATTGCCTAACATGAAGTTGGCCGATATGGAAACGGGTTCTATTTCTAAAGTCCTTTATACCGACATCATGAAAACAGAAGCTCAAATAGAAGGAAATCCTAAATTTGTTGTTATTAATTATGCTAAACCAACCAGTGTCCAAGCCTTTGTTGAAGAAAACATCAACTTATGGAAACCATTTTTTGAAAGCGAACAAAAAAAGGGATTTAAATTAAACGGTTGGGGATTACAAACAGTAGTTTATCCTCAAGGGAATACTCTAGAATTTTCTGCTTTAACCTGGGATGGATTTACGAAACTTTCAGAAGCCTTGGATCATGTTCAATACAGACCATCAAGCCAATCTCGATTTGCATCAATTGCTAAGGATTCAAAAATGAGTACTATTACTCCAAATGGATTTGAATTTTCTCCTATTTATGAATTAGTAATGTATGTAGACGCAACTACTAAATAATATAAATAGTAGACTTAATAGAATTTATATTCTTATTTTTTCCTCAAAAATTACTATTTATTAAATTATTTAGATGAAAAGCACAAACACGCGTCAATTAAAAAAAGCTCTTGGTATTGGTTTTGGAATCGCAATATTAATTGGCGGAACCATTGGTGTTGGTATTCTAAGAACACCGGGACCGATTGCCGGAATGCTAAACAACAACTGGCTAATAATAGCCTGTTGGGCATTGGGTGGAGTCTATGTCTTAATTGGCGCGGGTTGCTATGCTGAACTAGCCACAATGCTACCTAAAGCAGGAGGTTCTTATAACTATGTTAAAAGAGCATATGGCGATTATGCTGGCTTTATAATTGGCTGGTTCGATTATCTTACAAATGCAATAGCTCCCGCTTTTTTATGTATTGTGATTAGTGAATATATAGTAGCGATACTACCGGTTTTTAAAAACCAAACAACGCTTATCTCCATTTCGTTTTTAATAGCATTTACATTGCTTCATGCGCAAGGAATTAAAAGTGGCAGTATCACGCAGCAGATAACAAGCGTAATTAAAGTGCTCTTTTTTGTTGGTTTTATAACGGCATGTTTTATGTATTCCGGAGTACAATTGGATAGGATAGAAAAAGAGAGTTCTATTTTTGAGACCGGAGTGATTATAGGTTTTTTCAAATCACTTCAAATGGTATTAGGAAGTTTTGACGGTTGGAATGCGGGTTGCTTTTTTGCTGAGGAAGACGAAAATCCAGTAAAAAATATTCCTAAGGCATTGTATACAGGGGCTGCCATTGTAATTACGATCTACGTCGTAATTAATATAGCATTTTTACATGTATTGCCAGCCTCAGCTATAGCTAACTCACCTCTTGCGGCATCAGATGTAGCCAAAATAATTTTTGGGGATCAAGGGGCTTTCATTGTAACTCTAATCGCCATATTTTCAATTATTAGCATTCTAAATGCTTTTATGATGATTACACCACGTATTCTGTATGGAATGAGTAGAGACGGATTTTTTGTTCAAAAAGGAACTATTGTAAATAAAGGGGGTACTCCAATTGTTTCGCTTTTAGTTTCTGCCTCATTTGCATTGGTATTGATACTCATCGGATCGTTCGAAGTGTTATTTTCATTAGCCACTTTCATGTCTATTATTGTTTGGGGATTCGCCTATTGTGCCTTAATTAAAATAAGAAATAGCGAGCCTAATTTACCAAGACCCTACAAATCTTGGGGATATCCATGGACTACATTTATAATGATTGGCTGTTCCATAGCCTTATTTATTGGCTTCGCCTACAGTGATCAAAAAAGTTTGATAATAATTGGAGTTATAACTCTTGTTTCCTATCCAATTTTTTTAACCCTAAAAAAAATAAATAATAACGACACCTTATGAAAAAGTATAGTTTCATTTTAGTTTTGATTTTAGCGCTGTTAGTGCCAACATTAATTTTTTCTCAAAGTAAAAAAAGCACACCATTAATTGACTACGGCAATAATGCTAAAGTTGGAAAATACATTACCACCCGCGGGATCAAAATGTACTACGAAACCTATGGTAAAGGGGAGCCATTACTAATGATTCATGGGAATGGGGGTTCAATTTCGGCTTTCAAATACCAGATTGGATTTTTCCAAAAACACTACAAGGTTATTGTGGCCGATAGTCGCGCACAAGGAAAAACAATTGATTATGGAGAAGTGCTGAATTATGAAATGATGGCCGAAGATATGAACGCCTTGTTGGATTCGTTGCAAATCCCATCTGCCAAGGTAATCGGATGGAGTGATGGTGGAATTAATGGTTTGTTGCTTGCAATTCATCATCCCGAAAAAGTAAAAAAATTAGTGATTAGCGGTGCCAATTTGATTCCAGATGATTCGGTATTAGATCCACAAGGCGTTGCATTTATTGCCGATGCCAAAAAAGAACTTATGGCTGCAAAACAAGATGCTTCCATCAAAAACACCTTGAAATTAATTAATATGATGGCGTTAGAACCGCATATTCCAACCACAGATTTACAAAAAATAAAATGTCCTGTATTGGTAATTGGAGGAGACGCCGATGTAATTAAACCGTCTCATACAGTTCAAATATTTGAAAACATTCCACAAGCTAATTTATGGATTCTTCCCTTTTCTGGACATGCGACAATGCAAAGAAGCAAAAAGGAATTTAATAGTAAAGTATTCGCTTTTTTTCAAAAACCCTTTCAAAAAGCTAAATGGAACGATTGGGATGAATAGAGCAGAATACAATTAATCAATCAATATAAATAAACAAATTTAAACACTATGAAAAAAGTACTTTTTATGATCGCTATGGCGGTCTCAATGACTCAGATGAGCGCACAAACGGAAGGCGGCAAATACATCGATGCAAAATCAAAATACAATAATAGACCCTTTGTGTTTTCTGATAGAGGAGAAACAGAGGCAATGTTAAAATTGAGTGCAGCCTATAATAAAAAGGATGTTGCTACTTGCATTTCTTTAACTGCTGACAAAGTAAATCTTACTGATTTTGATGGCAATAAAGTAGTAATGTACAAAAAGGATTGGGAAGCTTATTTTGCACAATACCAGTCGTTAAATTGGGAGATTCATGCTATCGTTCCCATCCGAATCAAAGATACAGATCCTTCTTCGGGCGTTTTTGTAGTAGCAACTGAAACACGTGTTAGCAAAGACGGAACCGTTTGGAAAAAAGAACTAAACGAATTCTTCATGTTCAATTTAGACATGAAAATTGACGCTATTAGTCAGTACTATCAAGGAGTAAAATAATTAATTCAAAATTCAATCAAAATGAAAAAAACAATTGCACTTATTGCCTTAACGGGCTTGCTATTTGTTTCTTGCAAAAAAGAAGCAACAACAGATGTAACCACCCCTGAAATTCCTAAAACTGCTAATGGATATACACTTCCAACTTCAGAAAACATTGATTTTCTAAAAAAATGCAATGCAGCTTGGGTATCTGGAAATGTAGCCGAATACAAATCGTACTATGCAGCCGATGTTGTTTTTCACGACAACAATAAACCAACAACGCTTGCAGAAAACGTTGCTATTAATTCTGAATTTTTAAAAAGCGGTATCAAACTTACAATCAAGTATGATGTGATTTGGGAAGAAATCAATTTTAAAGCAGATGAAAAAGGAGTGACAAATTATGTTTTGGCCTATTGTACGAATACTTGGACCAAAGGAGACAAATCAATTGATATTGTAACCTTCCAGGTAGATGCTATCAAAGACGGAAAAATTGTCGAAGAGTGGAATGTATATGATTCCGCACCATTAATGGAACTATTAAAATAGAAATAAACAAAAATGAAAAAAACAATTGCACTTATTGCCCTTACGAGTTTACTATTTGTTTCTTGTAAAAAAGAAGTTGCTACAGAGGCAGTAGCAAAACAACCGAACCAAGCGGGAATTAACATTGACAAATCAGCCAATATTGATTTGGTAAAAAAAGTAGTAGCAGAAGCTAGTTCATTTGACTTGGTTAATTTTAAATCTAATTTCGCCCCTACGGCTATTATTCATGACAATAGAAATGACATGACGCTGGACGAAAACGTGAAAATGTTAGAAGGTGTAAAAGCTAGTGGCGCTACTTTAACTCTAGGAAAAGACCCACTGATTTGGGAAGTTGTTAACGACAAAGCCGATGAAAAAACCGGAATTACTAACTATGTAATTTCGTATTATGAGGCTACTTTTTCTAAAGGAGGAAAATCAGCTGTTGTGGTATATAACATGAACTTTGCGGTTAAAGACGGAAAAATTCAAGAGGAATGGGACGTATACGACTCAGCGCCAATTATGGAAGTATTAAAATAAAAATCAACAAAAATGAAAAAAATATTAATATTACTAGCAGTTAGTGTATCGTTATTTGCTTGTAAAAGCGAGGCAGATAAAAACGAAAAAATTGCACAAGACAACATCAAATTTTATTCAAATGTTTGGGATGTGGCGATTAACCAAGGCAATATTTCCATTTTAGACGAAGCCTATGCGCCAGATGTAGTGTTGCACACCGTTCCTGAAACGAAAGGAGCGGCCAATGCCAAAGCGTATTATGCCAATTATGTAACTGGATTTTCTGATCGTGAATTTACCGTAAAAGAGACTTTTGCTCAAGGAAATAAGTTAACTAAATATTGGGTGTTTAAAGGAAAACATACTGGAGATTTCTTTGGGATTCCTGCAACAGGAAAGACCATAAGCGTAGAAGGATGTACCATTGCAACCATTATCAATGGTAAAATTACCGAGGAAAGAGATTTCTTTGACAATTTAGAATTTTTAAGACAATTGGGTCTTATGCCAAGATAGTCTAAAGTTAACAACAACTTTATTTTGAATTATTTTTTCAATAGCCTGGCAGCAATGTCAGGCTTTTTTCTTTTTAGTATATTTACCTTTATTTCAAAAAGATGATTCAAGATATTCCTTTAGAAGAAGTGTTGCAATTACGACATCAAGTACTTTGGCCTAACAAAGACCTTGACTTTGTGCGTACCCCAAACGATAATCGCGGGATTCATTTGGGTGTTTTAATTGATGACCAATGGGTTTCCTGCATTTCTCTTTTTCTCGAAGCGAATCATCATGCAGTTTTCAGAAAATTTGCCACCCTAGCCGAATTTCAAAATAAAGGGTATGGCAGTCAATTGCTACACTATAGTTTTAACTACCTCCAGCAACTGGGTGTACATTCTATTTCTTGTAGTGCTCGTGTTGAAAAACAAGGGTATTATCTAAAATTTGGGATGCAACCTAACGGATATCCCTATCTCAAAAACGGTTTAAATTATATTGATATGGAATTGAATGTAAAATAAATGAATTTTCATTGCGTACTATTGACACAATAAATATATATTTGTATTTCATTTATAAAAAACCAACCTCAATTTTCTTTATGAAATTTAAATTAATTGCTCTTTTTGCTTTTTTTAGTGTCACATTGGTGCAGGCACAATATGCTAGTTTTGAAGCTAGTACAGGCGGATTTTCTTTTATTCCTGCGTTTACTTCTGAAGACCCTCACATTATTGTTAATGCTGGAACGACTGATACTAAAAGACTTTCCTTTCATTTATTATCTACTATTCGGTTGGAAAATTTAAATCCTCGTGGTGTGATTTTTATGTCTCGTTACAAATTTATTAACAAAAAACTAAAAGCAAGTTTCGGGATTCATTTGCCAGCGATCCAAATCGACGAAAACTTTAATGTCGATACCTTTTTTGCACAAGAGGTTCTTGCGAGTTATCCTTTGTCAAATAAATGGTCTATGGGCTTATTTTATTTGCATGGTGAAGGAAGAAACAACGATTTTAAGACCAATTTCTTAGCCTTAAGTACTACATTGGTTGAGGGAAATTTTAGTTTTTTAACTCAAGCATACGGTCTTGACTTAGACAGTACGTATGGAGTTTCGGAAACAATTACTTATAAAGTCACCAAAAGGATTGATTTCAGAGGCTTTGCCAACAAGACGATTTCAAACGGAAAATTCAATTGGACCCTAGGGGCACGATATAATTTGTAACGCGCTAATTCAATTAACTACCAGATAAACCAACAATAATGAAAACACAAATCACATTAGCTTCTTTGATGCTTCTTCTTGCAACACAAATGGAAGCACAAAAAAAATGGTCAGAAACACCAAAAGGAAGTTTTAATCGCATTGAAAATACAGGCGGCCAAACCTTAGGCTATTCGCCAAATTCAGGCGTAAAAATCCTAACGGTTGACGGATTAGCCTTCAAAGATTTAAATAAAAACGGAAAATTAGATCGTTACGAAGACTGGAGAAAACCGGTTGCCGAACGTGCCAAAGATTTGGCGAGCCAAATGACCCTAGATCAAATTGCTGGATTGATGTTGTACAGTCGCCACCAAGCGGTTCCAACAGCAGCTGGTGGTTACTTTGGAGGCACCTATAATGGAAAACCATTTCCAGAAAGTGGCGCGAAAGCCCATGATTTATCCGATCAACAAAAAGCATTTTTGACAACGGATAATTTGCGTCATGTTTTAATGACATCGGTGGAAAACCCAACGGTTTCAGCGCTTTGGAATAACAATGTACAAGCCTTAGTAGAAAGTATTGGTGTAGGAATTCCAGCCAATAACAGTTCTGACCCAAGACATGGTGCCAATAAAGATTCCGAATACAATGCTGGATCAGGTGGAGCTATTTCACAGTGGCCTGAAGAATTAGGTTTGGCGGCAACTTTTGACCCTGCTATTACAGAACAATTTGGAACTATCGCTGCCAAAGAATACCGTGCGTTGGGAATTGCGACAGCTTTATCCCCACAAATTGATTTGGCTACTGAGCCAAGATGGAATCGTTTTGTGGGTACTTTTGGCGAAGACCCAAAATTGGCTACTGATATGGCAAGAGCTTATGTTGACGGATTTCAATCCTCACCAAAAGCCATTGCAGCTTATGAAGGTTGGGGTAACCAAAGTGTAAATGCCATGATCAAACACTGGCCTAGTGGTGGACCTGAAGAAGGCGGTCGTGACGGACATTTTGCCTATGGGAAATTTGCAGTCTATCCAGGAAATAATTTTGAAACGCATTTGAAAACCTTTTTGGATGGAGCGTTTAAATTGAACGGTGGTACCAAAAAAGCTTCGGCAGTGATGCCTTATTATACCATTTCGTATAACCAAGATAAAAAATACGGGGAAAATGTAGGGAACGGATTTAGTAAATTCATTGTTACTGATTTGTTGCGAGACAAATACGGCTATGATGGTGTGGTTTGTACTGATTGGTTAATTACCGGTGACGAAGGAAAAACTCCAGACGTTTTTGCTGGTAAATCTTGGGGAACTGAGAAAATGACCATTGCCGAAAGACACTATAAAGCGATGATGGCGGGTGTAGATCAATTTGGCGGTAACAATGACATTAAACCCGTTTTGGAAGCCTATCAAATGGGAGTTAAAGAATACGGAGAAGCCTTTATGCGCAATCGTTTTGAAAAATCGGCGGTGCGTTTGTTACTGAATATCTTTAGAGTAGGTTTATTTGAAAACGCTTATTTGGATCCAGAAGAAACTAAAGCTGTTGTGGGGAAACCAGAGTATATGAAAGCGGGTTACGATGCCCAATTGAAATCGATTGTTTTGATTAAAAATCAAAATAAGACCTTGCCAATTGCAACAGGAAAAACAGTATATGTTCCTAAAAGAACGACTCCGCCGGGTGTAAATTTCTTTGGAATGCCAACACCAGAAAAAACAGAATATCCAGTGAATTTGGATTTGATTAAAAAATACTACACAGTAACTGATGATCCTGCAAAAGCTGATTTTGCAATGGTGTTTATCAAAAGTCCAGTTAGTAATGGATACAGCAGAGCCGATAGAGAAACGGGTGGAAATGGATATGTGCCAATTAGTTTGCAATTAAAAGACTATACAGCAACTGAGGCTAGAGCGCAAAGTATGGCAGCTGGAGATCCTGTAATTGATCCAACTATTACCAATCGTTCGTATTTGAACAAGACTTCAAAATCGAATTCGTATCCCGATTTGAATACTATTTTAGACACTAAAAAAGCGATGAATGGCAAACCGGTTTTGGTAGCAGTAACCGTTTCTAATCCGATGGTTTTTGGCGAATTTGAAAAAGAGGTGGACGCCATTATAGGCGAATTTGGAGTACAAATGGAGGCCTTATTAGACATTGTTTCTGGGAAAACAGAACCTTCAGGACTGTTACCATTACAAATGCCGATCGATATGACAACGGTTGAAAAACAATTCGAAGACGTTCCTCATGATATGATTCCGTATCGCGATTCCAATGGGAATGTTTACGATTTTGGTTTTGGATTGAACTGGAAAGGAACAATCAAAGACGATAGAACTGAAAAATACAACCTAAAAAAATAATTGATTATAAAAGCCATTTACAAAAGTGTAAGTGGCTTTTTCTAATTGTATTTATGTTGGATTAGATTTGCTATTCCAAGTTTGTACCAATCAACATCACTTTCAGTTCAAACTGTTCTCGAGGTCCTTTGGCCTTGTTCTTAATTTGGGAACGGTAGTTGTAAATCGTAGAAGCAGAATAACGCAAAAACTCCGCAATTTTTGCACTGTCTTTAATCCCAAGGCGAATCAGTGCAAAGAGGCGTAACTCTGGATTTAGGAGTTCGCCTTTTTTGATGATAATGCTATCTGGTTCATTTAATAAGTCTTTGAATTCTTCCACAAAAGTGGGAAAAAGCTGAACGAAAGTTTGGTCAAATTGCGAATAGAATTCTTTCAATTCTTTGTCGATAAACGCTTTTGATTTTACGGTGCTCACCAAGTCGTTTACTTTTCCAGCTGTAGCCATCACTTTTAGTTTTTGACTGTATTCCTCCATTTTTCCAATGTAGACCGAGCATTGATCCATATAGCGGCCTATGTAAATTTCTTTGAGCAAACTCGTTTCGGCCAATTCTAGATTGGTTTGATTCAGCTTGGAATTGAAACCCTGTAATTGTTGGTTCAAGACCGAGAGTTGATTATTAGCCAATTCTACATTTTTTTGTGCCTTCGCCACTTTTTTCATTTGGTTGAAAAGCAAAATCAAAACACCCAATAAAAATAAAGCCAAAACGCTCGCACTGACTAAAAATACGATCAACTGGGCTTTAGCCGATTTGTTTTTGGCTTCGTAGGTTTCATTGATGATGGGTAACATCTTTGAAATTTCGTAGGTGCGTAGTTTCGAATTGCAAAAAACGGCATCGTCTAAAGAACGTTTGATGTATTCATAAGCCGACTCGATATCGCCTTCTTCATACAGCTTAAAAGCGAGTTCACGCAATGAAATATTTTCTTTTTTAACCAATTCTAAATCGGAAATAGCAGAAATTGCTAGCCATTTTTTCTCTTGTTCGTTGTCTTTTTTTGCTTTGTAATTTTCAGAAATTAAATAGGCAATTACGGCTCGATTAGGATCTGATTTTTCAATTGTATCAAAATAGGGAAGCAACAAAGCAATGGCCTGGTCGTGTTTTTTTTGAGAAAAAAGTTGCCCTGATACGGCAAGAATGTATTCGGGCGATTTTTTGGACAAATTTTTTATCGCTTTATCACGATTTTCATTCCCCAATTGATTGTAGGTGTTTTTTTCTTCTACACTTGTAGCATAACCTGCAAGGCCTCCATATACAATTCTTTTAGTCCAATAAAATTCTCCTTTTAGTTGCGGCACAACCGAAGACTCCATAGTATTGAGTATCTCCAAGGCTTGATTGTACATCCCAAGAGTTCCTAAAATGGAAGCCAAGTTGAGTTGGGCTTTAGTTATTTGTACAGAATTGTGATTTTTGAGAGCAATTTGCACACTTCTTTTAGCATAAACTAAAGCCGAATCCGATTGGTAGGATTTGTATTCTTCGTACAATTTTTCCAAAATCGGATAGCGATCTTGAAGCGCTTTTGTGTGAAGCAATTTTTCTTTTAATTGAGTAAGAGAATTATTTTTTTGGTTTAAATACAATACATCCTCAGAAAGTGTTTGATCTAATTTGCTTTTGAATGGTTGAAATTGGCCTTGAGACCAACTAAAATTAGAGCAAATTAGCACAAATACCAACGCTTTTTTTAAATGGAAAAAGGAATGCTTTATTGTCATAATGAAAATACGTATTGAATCGTTTTATAATTTACAATACTGGTTATTTGAAGTAATCTCTTTTCAATTTTTATACAAATTTAAATAAAATCAAGACTAATATAGTAGTTTGTTTAACTATTAAATAGGATGACCACTTGGACAAGTTGTTCTTTTATTAGTTCTTAATTGGGCTAGTCTACTTGATATTATTTATTATTATTACATTTATGAACTAAATAGTACTAATTTGAACTGGGACATATTACATTTTTTTGATACAATATCCTTGACTTATCTGGAAGACAAGGCACTTTTGTTAAACAGAAAAGAAATTAAATATATTGTCCCAATAGCATTACTTGAATCGGTATTGAACGATTGTAAAAAAGAGTATGCCCTTTTAAAAATGGAGGAGAACACGGCATTTAAATATAGTACAATTTATTATGATACTGCTGATTTGAAATTATATTTTGATCATCATAATGGGAGAGGCAATCGATATAAAATCAGAGAAAGAAAATATGCCCAAATGGGTCAAAAGTACGTTGAGGTAAAAACCAAAACAAATAAAAACCAGACAATCAAATTTAGAAAGCAAATTGAAAATTGGTCTGAATCAAAGGAGTTTATTCAAGAACATACACATTTAATTGAATCCGATTTGCATCAAAGTTTGTGTTCGGAATACACTAGGATTACATTACTACACAAAGAAAGAATGGAAAAAGTAACATTAGACTTTAATTTATCTTTCTTTGAAAAACAAAAATCAATTCAATACAATAATCTAGTAATTGCAGAAGTTAAAGCTGAAAATAGTTCTACAATTCATTTTAACACAATAATGAAAAAATATAAAATTAGATCTGGGTCATTAAGTAAATATTGTTTGGGATTACTATCATTGAACCCGACTTTAAAGAAGAATAATTTTAAAATGATCTTTAATCAATTTATAAATACAAACAACAATGGATAATACATTCTTAAACGTTATATTTAATTTATTAGGCTTTCGGTATTTGCTGAATTTAACCACAGTTTTTATTCTATTTCGGTTTATTTATTATAAAAATTATAAAAAAAATGATTTGTTTTTAACCTTTTTCGGATTCAATTCCATCATTTTTTTTATTTCATATATGCTAATTAAAGTAGAAATTAGTACAGGAGCAGGTTTTGGATTATTTGCTGTTTTTTCAATTTTAAGGTATAGAACAGAAGGCATTGGGGCAAAAGATATGACCTATTTGTTTCTGAGTATTTCTGTCGGTTTACTTACAGCAATCGGACCGTCAGACGGTATAGAAATTAGTTTGTTTTGTTTTGTAATCATCTTGTTGACCTACCTCCTTGAAAATTCTTTTTGGGGCAAAAAAGAAGCGTCAAAAATTATAATTTATGATTCTATAGATTGTATCAATCAATCCCAACAATTCGAATTAATCGAAGACTTAAAAAGTAAAACAGGTATTGAGATCCATCGAATTTCTATCGACAATATTGATTATTTGAAGGATTCTTGTGCCATTACAATTTACTTCTATGAAAATTAAAAATAACTATCTAGCATTAGCGCTAATTATTTTTATTGCAGTTAATACAAATAAAGTTATAGCTCAAACATCAAAGACGGACCCCAAGGATAATCAAGGATGGTTTGGGGCTAAATTAAAATTGGATTTACCAAATGGCTGGGAAACCGATTTGGATTTTCAAACGAGGTTTATAAATGATTTACAGTTGTATAACGGATCTTATATT
This sequence comes from Bacteroidota bacterium, assembly GCA_046048915.1. Taxonomy (GTDB): domain Bacteria; phylum Bacteroidota; class Bacteroidia; order Flavobacteriales; family Flavobacteriaceae; genus Flavobacterium. The sequence goes on from JBJOFE010000001.1 coordinate 242,135, forward strand.
GCCGTAGGTGCAGCTAAGAAAATCAATAAAACACTAGAGATTCAGTCGGATTATCGATTAGCATTAGTACAAAAAGGCACTTATCATCGAATTAGTTTTGGGGGAGAAGCGACAAAAGAAATTGAGTATTTCAAATTGGGTTTACGATTGTTGATTCAAAATCAATTACAAGATTTTGATGATGAATTAAAAGAAAATCAGAAAGAAGGGTATTGGCGCGCGCGCTTTGAAACTAATTATGCTCCAACAGACCGTCTTGACCTTTACGTTTCTACCGAACCAATTATGAAATTTGGTGGGACTCGTACCGTTGATAATTGGAGAAATACAGCAGGAATAAAAATAAAATTGGCAAATAGAATGAAACTCAACCTATTTTATATTTACCGTCTTGATTACGCAAAAGTCAAATATGACAGATTATTTCAAGTCATTGGAGCGAATATAGAGTATTCGTTAAAGATAAAAAAAGGGCACTCGTAAATCCTAGAAAGTTGCAATTTTAGAATCCATCCAAGCCAACCTATTTGTGAGATAGTTTTTCAAATCAGTAACACTGTTATTATAATTATAGTTAATGCCTGTCCATTTGGTATAATTTCTAATAATAGCATTATTATTTATTAAATAATTGGACGTATTAGTAGTTAACTCTAGAACTTTTGGGGTGCTTAATGTGTTCGCGCGTAGTTCTGTCCAGCGTGATTTCAATTCACTTCTAAATTGCGGATCTTCCATAAGTCGTTTCCACCAAAAAGGTATCATCCAAGCGTCATTTGTGACATAGTTATTATAGTTTATAATCCAATCAGTAACAGGCACTCTTCCCCCTGTTCCATAACCAATATTCAAATCCCAAATAGGACCCATTTTTAACTTTCCACCTCGAGCTTTGTGCATATAAGTACTTAAACGATAGCCGTCAATATTACCCGCCACTTCGTTGATAATAAAAAAATCTACAAAACTTTTTCTATCTATATAATTAGTATAGGTTCTGGTGTTAGTAGAAAAATTATCGGTAAGTAATGCGGTTTCAAAATCATTCACATAATTTTTTATGTACGTTTTTTGAGCAGCATTTATATTTTCAGCCTTTGGATAATCATAAATAAAATAGGTTTCTAGATATTTATTATTGTGATATGGTGGGCCAAATGGAGCATAAGTGATACGATTTCGATTAATATCATAATTGGATCTAAAACTATTGAATTCTGTATAGCGACAGTCATCGTCCCAGTTGTTGTCGTAATACGAAAGAGGATACGTTCCTAAAACATCACTACCCGAAGTTTTGTCAATTTTTAAAATATAGCCGCCAGTTATTTTTGCTGCGTCGGTATCAGCAGCCGCTAATGATTCAATATTGATTCGGTCTGGCCCTCTTTTCAATTTTTCCATCAAAACATAAATCCCAATATATTTTCCGTTTAACTCTACTTCTACGAATTTAGAGCGACTCGAATAATTGCCCATATTTCGAAACAATTCATATCCAAGATAATGGTACATTAACGTTCGATCAAATATGGTATTGGGAGCCTGAAAAACATCTCCAGTTAAAATCCAATCTTCTTCGGCCGGAAAACCTAAAATACTTACATCTTTTCCGTTACCATTTGCATCTCTTGTTTCTATACCAAAAGATTTTTTATCAGAAATCCGATAAGATGTTGATCCTCTATACTCAATGCCTATGGGACTATTTAAAACCCTTTTTTTATTAATATAGATTTCCATTTCACCAGCAACCTTAGGCTCGTTTTGGACAGCAGTAGGTGTGTTTATTTTAATATAGGGTAATTCACTATTTCCTATTTCAACAGCTGATACCAAAGGTTTTATTTCTTCAGAAACTATGGGTTTAGTTTCTTCAGTACTTACAGGTTCGTCTTTAGCACAATTAATAAAAATCAATACAAAAACCAGAAGGGGAAAGTGTTTTATTTTGAACATAATGATATCTTTTATAGTATAAAAGTATTAAAAAAATAATCAATGAATTTTTTATTATATAAATAAACAAAAGGAGCTGTTAATCTCAATATGGAATTCGCTTTTGTAAATTTAGTTTGTAACTTTGTACACCAACGAAAATTGATATGAAATACGCAGCTGTCTTTTTTTACTCTCTTTTTTTCCTGATGGCTTCTTGTAAAGAGGACAATCAGCAACGTGATGCCGAAAATAAAAAAGCAGCTCAAAAAAAAGCAGTAATATATAATAACATCAGTAAAAGCTGGGAATTTTATGCTGTTCCAATCAACACTACTTCAGAACAAAGTGTGTCTAATTGGACTGAATTTCGCCAATTTTTAGACGAATTGGGGCGTAAACCTGGAAAAACACTTAACAGCTATCAGAAAAAAACTGCAGAACTTTCTAAGAAAGTCTTGCTATTGAACAATAATATCCCCTATCAATTCCAACAACCCCAAATTAAAAGTCGAATAGGAACTTTGATTACCAAAGTACGATTATTGGATTTATTCATTCATTTGGATGCTATTCCTGATAAGAAAGTGATTGTTTTGGTAAGCGAAATCAATGCCGAGTTGGTTTCTTTGCAACGACAAATGGACAAAATCACCGAAAAAAGTAAAATTCCTGTCGAGGAAGGCGAATCCGATATGTTGCAAATGTTGGACACAACTAGAGCAATTCCATCAACTCCAACCCCATTGCCAACAATTAAATCAAACCCTTTACCACGTTGAGCAAAACAATCTATTCAATCTACGACACTGCTCCTAAAACAGAACAGATTGTTGCGCTGTTAGAGCAAAATAACTCACCGAAACTGCATCTTTCAGGCTTGGTAGGGTCTTCGATTTCTTTTGTAATTCGTTCTTTGTTTAAAAAATCCGAAGCGCCATTTTTACTCATTTTAAATGATAAAGAAGAAGCGGCTTATTATTTGAACGATTTAGAACAAATGGTAGGGGACCAAGATGTTCTCTTTTATCCTGCATCTTTTCGACGCCCCTATCAAATAGAAGAAACTGACAATGCGAATGTGTTGCTTCGCGCTGAAGTTCTAAACCGCATCAACTCACGCAAAAAACCAGCTATTATTGTAAGTTATCCTGAAGCGCTTTTTGAAAAAGTGGTCACTCGAAAGGAATTGGATAAAAACACCTTGAAAGTCGCTGTGGGCGACCAAATTTCGATTGATTTTATCAATGAAGTGCTTTTCGAATACGAATTCAAAAGAGTAGATTTTATAACAGAACCTGGAGAATTTTCGGTTCGAGGCGGAATCGTAGATGTATTTTCGTTTTCTAATGATAATCCGTATCGGATTGAATTTTTTGGTAACGAAGTTGATAGTATAAGAACCTTTGATGTGGCCACCCAATTGTCATTGGAACAACAAAAGAAAATTGCCATTATTCCAAATGTAGAAAATAAATTTTTACAGGAAAATCGAGAAAGTTTTCTAGATTATATTTCTGAAAAAACGGTGCTTTTTATTCAAAATACAGAAGGCTTTTTAAGCCAATTAGACAAGCAATTTGCAAAAGCTGAGGAAGCCTTTGAAAAATTATCCAAAGAGATCAAACACGCCACGCCGGAGCAATTATTTTTGAATCAAGAACAATTTATTAAACGCGCTTTGGATTTTTCGGTGGTGGAATTGGCTTCTAAACCGATTTTTAAAACCACCAAAAAGGTGGATTTTCATATCCAGCCTCAACCTTCTTTCAACAAGCAATTTGATTTGTTGTTGAATAATCTGAACGACAATCATTTTAATGGATACAAAAACTATTTGTTCTGCTCCAATGACAATCAAGCCAAGCGTTTTCATGATATTTTCGAAACCTTAGATGAGGCGAATTCGGAGAATATTCGCAAGCAATACAACACCATAGTTTTGCCTTTGTACCAAGGATTTATTGACGAAGAAAATCAAATTACCTGCTATACCGATCACCAAATTTTTGAACGCTACCATAAATTCAATATTAAAAACGGCTATTCCAAAAAGCAAAACATTACCCTGAAAGAACTGACTTCGCTTTCGGTCGGCGATTATGTTACGCATATAGATCACGGAATTGGAAAATTTGGCGGTTTGCAAAAAATACAAGTCGAAGGCAAAACTCAAGAAGCGATTAAGTTGGTATATGCCGATAATGATATAGTCTATGTGAGTATTCACTCCTTGCACAAAATTTCAAGATATAATGGCAAAGACGGTACGCCTCCTAAAATATATAAATTAGGGTCGAATGCTTGGAAGGTGTTAAAACAAAAAACTAAAGCGCGCGTCAAACATATTGCGTTCAATTTGATTCAGCTGTATGCCAAAAGACGTTTGGAAAAAGGCTTTCAATATGCTCCGGATAGTTATTTGCAAAACGAATTAGAAAGTTCCTTTATCTACGAAGATACGCCTGACCAAATCAAATCGACTCAAGAAGTAAAAGCCGATATGGAAAGTGATCGCCCCATGGACCGCTTGGTTTGTGGCGATGTAGGTTTTGGAAAAACAGAGGTGGCCATTCGCGCTGCATTTAAAGCGGTGGACAACAGCAAACAAGTTGCCGTTTTGGTGCCCACTACTATTTTGGCCTACCAACATTACCGCACTTTTTCGGAACGATTGAAAGACATGCCAGTAACGGTCGGTTATTTGAACCGATTTAGAACGGCCAAACAAAAAGCAGAAACCCTCAAGCAATTGGCCGAAGGGAAACTAGATATAGTTATTGGAACACACCAATTAGTAAACAAAAATGTCGTTTTCAAAGACCTAGGGTTGTTGATTGTGGATGAGGAACAAAAATTTGGGGTAAACGTCAAAGACAAACTCAAAACAATCGCTGCCAATGTTGACACCTTGACATTAACGGCTACGCCCATTCCGAGAACCTTACAATTCTCGTTGATGGCTGCCCGAGATTTATCGGTGATTACTACGCCACCGCCAAATCGCTACCCTATTGAAACCAATGTGGTGGGGTTCAATGAAGAGTTGATTCGCGATGCCATTTCGTATGAAATTCAGCGCAACGGACAAGTCTTTTTTATCAATAACCGCATAGAAAACATCAAAGAAATTGCTGGAATGATTCAGCGATTAGTGCCCAATGCCCGCGTAGGAATTGGCCATGGTCAAATGGAGGGATCCAAGCTCGAAGAACTGATGTTGGCTTTTATGAACGGCGAGTTTGATGTTTTGGTAGCAACCACCATTATCGAAAGTGGTTTGGATGTGCCCAATGCCAATACCATATTTATCAACAATGCCAATAATTTTGGCTTGTCTGATTTGCATCAAATGCGAGGCCGAGTAGGGCGAAGCAACAAAAAAGCGTTTTGCTATTTTATCTGTCCGCCATATTCTGCCATGACAGATGACGCTCGAAAACGAATTCAGGCTTTGGAACAATTTAGTGAACTCGGAAGCGGATTTAATATTGCCATGAAAGATTTGGAGATTCGTGGTGCAGGAGATTTGTTAGGAGGAGAACAAAGTGGTTTCATCAACGAAATTGGGTTTGACACCTATCAAAAAATCATGAACGAAGCCATTGAAGAACTGAAAGAAAACGAATTCAAGGATTTGTACCCGGAGCAAAATGATATTGAAACCAAAGAATATGTCAAAGACTTGCAATTGGATACCGATTTCGAATTGTTATTCCCTGATGAATATATTAATACGGTTTCGGAACGATTAGTATTGTATAATGAATTGGCCGAAATTAAAGACGAGGCCGCTCTTTTGGACTACGAAAACAAATTAATTGACCGTTTTGGGCCGTTGCCAAAACAAGCGATTTCTTTATTGAGCAGCATGAAAATAAAATGGATCGCAACTCGATTAGGAATCGAAAAGTTGGTTTTAAAACAAGGCAAAATGATTGGATATTTTGTGTCTGATCAACAATCTGATTATTACCAATCGGGACGTTTTCATCAAGTTTTACAATTTGTACAAAAGCAAAGTGCTTTGTGCAAAATGAAAGAAAAACAAACGCCTAATGGATTGCGATTATTATTGACTTTTGATAATGTAAAATCAATTCGAAGAGCCTTAGAGCTGATGGAACTGATGGGGCAAGACTAAACAAAAAAGCCTCCAAATAGGGAGGCTTTTTTTATAAGTCATTTTAGTTTTTCAAATCCTTAATTACTTTGAAAGCCACATCGACTTCATTTTCACTCACTAAAATAGTGAACTCATTGGAAGTTGAAATTACCTCATTGATAATAATTCCTTCCCAAGCCAATCGTTGGAAAATGAAATAATAAATTCCTGGAACTACAATATTTTCTTTGGGTAATTTTACAGTAATAGAAGCTAAATTTTCTAGTTTTTGAATCAATTTTTCGTTGGCAAAATGCTTGTCAACTAAATGATTCACGCTACTACTTACTACGATATTCGTTTCATTTACCCCTCTTGATGAAGTATAAAAAATATCCGAGTGACTATTAATGTCTGTGATTAAATCGGCTTGTTTGTTCAAAACTGTTTCTGAAGCGGCAAAAGTGTAATCAGTCAGTTCAGAACGAACGGTAATTTCTCCGATGTTTTTGATGACTTTATTGATTTTGTGATTCAATTTAAAGTCCAATTCTTCAGTTAACCTTTTCAAGGCCATTACAATAGCGCCTTGCTTTACTTCTTTGCCAAATTCATTTTCTAATTCACTCATTATATTGCGTGAAAGAGATGTCAAATTGATGATTCCTAGAGATAATGCATTTAATAAAAAGGGTTTTGTTTTGATGTAATTCTCTACAATCGACGATACGGTTTTCATAGTAGTTGTGTTAAGTTGTTGTTTTTAAATAGTAGTTAGAGGGTTGTAGTTGTGTTAAAAACCGCTGCAAATATAAATAAAAAAACAATTTGTTACAAATATAACACTAAAAAACGCTTTTAAAAGTGGAAAAATGCATCTGTAAGGTGTTCAATAACAAACTCTTGACCTGTTTTACTGATGGCAATGATATCAAAACGAACTTCAAGATCTAAATCGTTTTCGGTTACATAAGCATGCACTGCTTTTACCAATAATTGAATTTTTTTTGACTTTACAAAGTCTTGTGGAAGACCAAAATTTGTTGAAGATCGGGTTTTTACTTCTACAACTGCTAAGGTGTTTTCTTTTTGAGCCAAAATATCAATTTCTGCTTTTTGAAACACCCAATTAGTTGCCAAAATTACATAACCTTTTTTCTGAAGGTATTCAGCCGCCAGTTCTTCACCAAGTTTCCCTAATTCATTGTGTTCAGCCATTCAGAGTAGAATTGATTAGCTATTCAAAAACCACAGTACTACAATTTTTTGTTACTTCGATAGCTACATTGTTGCCCAAAATCAAGGCCCTATTGTCATGAATATGACCCGCTGGGAAGTTAAAAATCATAGGAATATTATATTGCTTTGTCACATCTTGAACAATCTCAAGTGCGTTTTTCCCCCAAGGAATATCGTTGTCTTTCATGTCAGTCATAGACCCAACAATAATTCCTTTGAGACTTTCCAGACAGCCGTTTCGTTTTAGGTTCATCATCATACGATCGATATGATACAAGTATTCGTCTAAATCTTCGATGTATAAAATTTTGTCGGTACAATCGATAGCTGAGGGCGAACCCAATAAACTATACAATATCGATAAATTTCCTCCAACTAATTCGCCGCTAGCTTTTCCTAATCGATTCATTGGGTGCGGGTCTATAGAATATTGTAAAGGTTCTCCAAACAAAGACAAACGCAAACTTTCGATGGCTTCCTTACTTGCTTTAGCAAGACTGATAGGCATAATTCCGTGAATGGATTTGTAACCCATTGTATTAAGGTGGTTGTGCAAAACGGTAACATCACTAAAGCCCACCAACCATTTTGGGGATTTTTTGAATGCTGTAAAATCAATTAAATCAACTACTCTCACCGTGCCGTAACCACCACGCGCACACCAAATGGCTTTAATAGTAGGATTATTTAATTGCTTTTGTAAATCGGCAGCACGTTGCTCATCACTTCCGGCCAGTTGATTTTCTTCTAAGCCAATACTTTCACCAACTACTACATGTAGGCCCCAACTTTCTAATAAGTCAATAGTGGGTTGCATACTTTTCACAATATGTTTTCGGGCGGTTGCTAAAATGGCAACAGTATCTCCTTTTTGTAAATAGGGTGGTGTAATCATAGTCGTTTGGGCTTGCATAGTGATAGAAAGTAAACTTATAATGAATAAGAAGAAAGTTTTTCTCATAAATGAAATCTGTTGTGTAACAGTATTTATTTTTAAACAAATATAGACAAATCCGAAATCATTTTTAATTGCAGTTCTAATTTCTTAGATTTACTGAACCCATTAATCACTGTCCTTAATCCTATATTTATGAGAATTTGCCCCATTCTTTGTTGTCTTCTGTTAGTGTCTTTGTCTCCAAAGTCTCTTGGACAATCTAAAAAATTCCGAATTCATACAGTTGCGTTTTACAATTTTGAAAATTTGTTTGACACCATAAATGACCCAAATACATTTGACGAAGATTGGACACCCAAAGGGTCTCAACATTGGACTTTTGACAAATACCAAAAAAAGTTAACTAATCTTGCTCGAGTTTTGGCCGAAATTGGGAGCGCCAATAATCCGGAATCACCAACTTTCATTGGCGGATGCGAAATAGAAAATAGAGGAGTGTTAGAAGATCTAATTCAGCAACCCAAATTGGCAGATAAAATGTATGGCATTATCCATTTTGACTCTCCAGATAAAAGAGGAATTGATGTTGCCTTATTGTATCGAAAAAACTTTTTTCAGCCAACCTCATATGCCAATATTCCATTATATGTGTTCCAAGGAGAATCAAATTCCAAACCCGAAACAGCCGAAAGTACGGATGATATTGTTGTGGTCAGTTCCAAGAACAAAAGAGTGTATACCAGGGACCAACTATTGGTTACTGGTTTTTTAGAAGGCGAAGAAATTCATTTAATTGTAAACCATTGGCCTTCTCGTTCAGGTGGAGAGCAACGATCAAGTCCTTTTCGGGAAGCGGCAGGAGCCTTAAATCGAAAAATAATTGATTCGCTGCAGCAAATTAATCCACATGCCAAAGTGATCACCATGGGCGATTTGAATGACGGCCCATATAATAATAGTGTGAAAATCGCTTTATGTGCCAAGGCAAAAAAAACAAAAGTCCCTCAATTTGGCATTTACAATCCCTTTGAAGAAATGGCAAAAAATGGAATGGGAACTATAGCCCATCGCGATGCTTGGGATATTTTTGACCAGATCATGGTGTCAGAATCCTTATTGCAATCGGATTATTCTAGTTATCAGTTTTGGAAAGCAGGGATTTACAACAAGCCTTTTCTAATTCAACTTTCAGGACAATTTAAAGGATATCCTTTGCGGCATTCGGCTACCGAAATTGGTTTTAGCGACCATTTTCCCGTCTATATTTATTTAATCAAAGAGAAAAAATAGCCAAGATATTTGACTAAATTTACGCTTTCAAAAATTACTACTATGGCTATTGCAAAACCGTTCAACTTGAATCAATGGATCGATGAAAACCGTCATTTATTGAAACCACCTGTTGGGAATAAAAATGTGTATACCGAATCAGGAGATTATATTGTAATGATTGTAGCAGGGCCAAACGCCAGAAAAGATTACCATTACAATGAAACGGAGGAACTTTTTTACCAATTGGAAGGCAGTATTAAAGTCGTTATTCAGGAAGACGGAGAGCGAAAAGAAATGGAATTGCAGGCCGGAGACATGTACTTGAATCCAGCTAAAATTCCGCATTCACCAGTTCGTTCAGAAGGTTCCATCGGTCTAGTAATAGAACGAAAAAGAGCTGGTCTAGGTTTTACAGATGGTTTACTTTGGCATTGTGATTCGTGCAATCACAAATTATACGAAGTCTATTTTGAGTTGCACAATATTGAGAAAGATTTCTTGTCTCATTTTGAACATTTCTACGGTTCAGAATCTTTGCGCACTTGTTCTAAATGTGGGACGATTATGGATACCGATCCAAGATTTGTGGCTAAGAAATAATTTTAGTTTCTCCCTTTTTCATTAGGGTATAACACATCTAAATTTTCACTCTGCCAATAGGCTTTAGAATCCACATCCATAATAGTTAAAGGACCTCTAAATGCGGCTCCGGTATCTACATTCCAAACATTAGCCATTTGAACAGGAATTGTTTTTCCAATTCGTGATACGGGAGTATGTCCAATGAAAATTTCGGTATACAAATTGAGTCGTTTTGGATAAGTCAAATCAGTAGTTTTCATGTTTTTATCCAAAGCCAAAGCGGTTTCCCAAAGACTTCTATCCCAATAAAAAAGCTTTGGAAAATATTCAAAATCAACCCCATTCATATTGGTAAATCCAGCATGAATAAACAATCTATTTTGTTCGTCTAGATGGAAATCTACTAAGGATTCAATAAAAGCAATATGGGCTGCTAAAGTTTCAGCATCTCGATTTTGATAGGCCGTAACGGTAGCTTCTCCGCCATGATCAAACCATTGTGGATTATCAGTTCCATATTTGAGCCACTCCAATAGCAAATCGTCATGATTACCACGAATACAAACTACATTATGTGTTTCTTTTATGGCTATTAGCAAGTCAATTACTTCTGGCGATTGGCTCCATCCATCTACATAATCACCTAAAAAAATCAGTTTGTCATTTGGGCTGACTTTAGCTCTTTCTAAAATTTGATGTAGCGCTCGCAAGCCACCATGAATATCCCCAATTACTAATGTTCTCATCTAATATGTTATAAAGAACGATTGACAATCCCTGAAGAAGCTTGTGCGGTAGGCATTACCACTAAATCGGCAATGTTCACATGATAAGGTCTAGATACTACAAAATGGATAATATCAGCAATATCTTCAGCATACAAGGGCGTAAACCCTTTGTAAACATTGTGGGCTTTTTCTTCATCTCCTTTAAAACGAATAGCACTAAATTCGGTAGATACCATACCTGGATGAATAGCGCCTACGCGAATTCCAAACGAATTTAAATCGATTCGCATACCTTGATTCAAAGCATCAACGGCGTGTTTTGTAGCGCAATACACGTTGCCGTTTGGGTATACTTCTTTGGCAGCGGTAGAACCAATGTTGATAATATGTCCTGATTTACGAGCCGTCATTATTGGAATAATTGCTTTTGAAACATACAACAAGCCTTTGATATTTCCATCAATCATATCATCCCAATCGTCAAGGCTTCCAGTTTGAATAGGGTCCAATCCATGGGCATTTCCTGCATTGTTGATTAAAATATCAATTTCTGAAAAATCATTTGGGAGAGAACTTATTTGTGCAAAAACGGCTTCTTTATCTCGCACATCAAATTGTAAAGTATGGACGGATGTGAATTTAGAAAGTGCAGTTTTTAACTCGTCCAATCGATCTTGGCGACGGCCACACAATACTAATTTATAATTGTTTTTGGCTAAAATTTCGGCAGTTGCTTTTCCAATTCCGCTAGTAGCACCAGTAATTAAGGCTATTTTGTTCATTTTTTTCTTTTGTAATTAAGGTACATTTTTACCCATGCTTCCGCTCCAAATGGCAAACCAATCCTCTTTTTCCAAAGGCAATTCAGTTGCTTTCATCAATGCCTGAATTCGGGCTACGTTTACCGTTCCCGCAATAGGAATTATTTGAGCCGGATGTTGTAAAATCCAAGACAATAAAATCGTGTCAGAACCCACTCCATATTTAGCAACCAATTGTGCTAACAATTTTTTCATGCGTCGGGTTTGCTCGTTATCCTCTCTAAACACACTTCCCAGAGGATTCCATGACATTGGGCGAATACCGTTGGTTTGCATATAGTCCAAACTACCGTCGAGCATGGCTTCATGGTGAGTAGCTGAGAATTGAATTTGGTTGAAACTAACTTCGGTTTTTTGACGAATCAATTCGGTTTGTGATGAAGTGAAATTAGATAAACCAAAATCAACAATTTTTCCATCGGCCTTTAATTTAGCTACCGCCTCGGCAATTTCGTCAGCTTGCATCAACGGACTCGGGCGGTGCAATAATAGCACATCTAAATAATCAGCGGCCAGGTTTTTCAATGAATTTTCCACCGACCATATAATATAGTCTTTGGAATACTCATAATGTTTGATCGAGTTGTTTCGGTTTTTGGTTACCATTTGGATGCCACATTTCGAAATCAATTGAATTTTAGCACGGTCAATTTTACTTGAAACCAAAGCTTTTCCAAAATCAGCTTCGGTAGTATAATCGCCATAAATATCGGCATGATCAAAAGTGGTAATTTTATTTTCTAAGCAAAGATGAATGATATTATCCATTTCCTTGGTGCTGAGATTTTTGTCCCAAATTCCCCAATTCATTGCTCCTGCAATAATGGGAGATAAAGTTGTTTTGCTCATAAAAATAGGAAGTATTTATAATTTGTAAATCTAATATTTTTAACCGAATTGTATCAAGATCTTAAAAATAGATAAAATAGATCACAATTCGTCCTTAAAATTAGGCTTTTCGCCGAAGTTTTAACCATTCTTTAACATCTTACTTCTAAAAAAAAATTCAATTTGCACTCGCAAAAGAAAACCGTAATTCAATTGGTTTAAAAAATATCACAATGGAAGAGAATACATCGACTTTAGACATTAGAGCAATTAATGAAAAAATAGAAAGAGAAAGTGCTTTTATCGATCTACTTACTATGGAAATGAACAAGGTGATTGTGGGTCAAAAGCACATGGTAGAGCGATTGTTAATCGGATTGTTAGGCCAAGGGCATATCTTATTAGAAGGGGTGCCAGGATTAGCAAAAACGTTAGCCATTAATACACTTTCGCAAGCTGTAGCTGGTTCGTTTAGCCGAATCCAATTCACACCGGATTTATTACCTGCAGATGTTGTTGGAACAATGATTTACAACATCAAACAGAATGAATTTTCAATCAAAAAGGGACCTATTTTTGCCAATTTCGTCTTAGCCGATGAGATCAACCGTGCCCCTGCCAAGGTACAATCAGCCTTGTTAGAAGCAATGCAGGAAAAACAAGTTACTATTGGCGATACCACTTTTAAATTAGATAAGCCATTTTTAGTATTGGCTACTCAAAACCCAATTGAACAAGAAGGAACCTACCAATTACCAGAGGCGCAAGTCGATCGTTTTATGTTGAAAACGGTAATTGATTATCCAAAAATGGACGAAGAGCGTTTAGTTATTCGCCAGAACTTGAGCGGAAGCTATGAAAAAGTAAATCAAGTGGTTTCTATCGAACAAATTTTACGCGCTCAAGAAGCAGTTCGCGAAGTGTATATGGACGAGAAAATTGAGAAATACATTTTGGATATTATTTTCGCCACACGTTACCCAGAAAAATACAAATTAGCCGACTTAAAACCACTAATTAGCTTTGGTTCTTCGCCACGTGGAAGTATTAATTTGGCCAATGCCGCTAAATGTTATGCCTTCATCAAACGTAGAGGTTATGTAATTCCAGAAGACGTCCGTGCTGTAGTTCACGATGTATTGCGTCACAGAATTGGAGTTACTTACGAAGCAGAAGCTGAAAACATAACTTCAGTAGACATCATCAACAAAATCGTAAACGAAGTTGAGGTTCCTTAATAATTGTTGATAGTTGAGGGTTAATAGTTGATGGTAATTACCAACAACCAATAACCAACAACAAACAACTTATCAATAAAATGGATACAAAAGACCTACTCAATAAAGTCCGAAAAATAGAAATCAAAACCCGAAGATTGAGCGATCATATCTTTTCGGGCGAATACCACACATCTTTTAAAGGACGTGGGATGACTTTTAGCGAAGTACGTCAATACCAATACGGTGATGATATTCGTGCTATTGACTGGAATGTAACCGCACGTTACAACGAAGCTCATGTCAAGGTTTTTGAAGAAGAACGCGAGTTGACTATGATGTTGATGGTGGATATTTCAGGATCGGAGAGTTTTGGTTCCAAAAATCAATTTAAAAAAGACGTAGTTACTGAAATTGCCGCCACGATGGCTTTTTCGGCTACACAAAATAATGACAAGATAGGATTGATTCTGTTTTCAGATACCATCGAATTGTACATTCCACCCAAAAAAGGGCGTTCGCATGTATTGCGAATTATTCGCGAGCTGATCGAATTTGAACCCAAAAGTAACAAGACCGATTTGGCACAAGCCCTTAAATTCTTGTCGGGAACACAAAAAAAGAAAGCTATCGTTTTTGTTATTTCAGATTTCATGACACAGGAATACGAGCAAACTTTAAAAATAGCGTCAAAAAAGCACGACATTACAGGGATCCGAGTGTACGATATCCGTGAAGAAAAAATACCCAATTTAGGCATGGTGCCAATGTTGGACGCCGAAACAGGAACGATTCAATTAGTGGACACGGGTTCTAAGTCAGTTCGCATGAATTATGAAAAATACTATCACGATCGCGTTACGTATTTTAAAGAAACCTTTAGTAAGTCAGGTTCCGGAGTGGTGAACACCCGAGTGGATGAAAGTTATGTAACCAAATTATTAGGGTATTTTAAATCGAGATAAAGATTGTATTAAAAGGCATCAATGAAAAAAATAGCATACATAGTATTTTTTCTTCTTTCCACCGCACTTTTTGCACAAAAGGTGACCACGGCAATTGATACGGCGCGCATTAAAATTGGCGCCGAGTTTAAATTGACTTTGAAAGCTTCCGTTGATACTGCTACCAGAGTGGTTTTTCCTAATTTGAAAAACATTGGCGCTTTAGAAGTAATTCGTTCCTATCCAATTGATACGATTCGAAATAATGATCGCTACGAATTGATTAAAAAATACGGTCTAACCCAATTTGATTCGGGTAAATATACGATTCCAAGAGTGTCCATTTTGATCAACAAAAAACCGGTTTTCTCCGATTCTATTTTGATTGAGGTGGCCAATGTGAAAGTAGATACTTTACAACAGAAAATGTACGACATCAAGGATATTGTTGCGGCTGAAAGTCATTGGGGCAATTGGTGGAAATACCTATTAGCAATTATTCTATTAGCAGGATTAGGAGCATTAGGGTATTGGTACTTCAAGAAAAAACAAAAGAAGGATACGGAAGAAGAAGTCTACACAACCCCTATCGAAAAAGCCACTTCATTGCTGACTATATTAGAGAAAAAAGAATTGTGGCAACAAGGTGAAATCAAAGAATATTACAGTCAATTGACAGATATTGCACGAAATTATATCGAAGAAGCAATTGAAATTCCAGCGATGGAAAGCACCACTTCGGAGCTGATTACGGCTTTGAAAGCCGCTTCGGTCAAAAAGAAAATGACGCTTTCGCAAGAAACAATTGAAAATTTAGAACGGGTTTTAAAACAAGCCGACTTGGTAAAATTTGCAAAGTCAAAACCACTCGATTTTGAAATTACCGATGACAGAAATAAAATTCAAAAAGCGATTTTGACTTTGGACAAAGCTATTCCAGTGGAAGTCCCGGAAGAAGAAGATTTGCTTTTAAACGAGGCGCAAAGACAACATCAAATCCAATTACAGTTGAAGAAAAAGAGAGCCAAACAAATTCGCACCGCGATTGTTTCAGCACTACTTTTATTGGTATTGATCACGGGATTTTTTGTAGCTACTCGAGGTTTTGGGTATGTCATTGATACTGTTTTTGGACGCGAAACCAAGGAATTGTTAGAAGGAGAATGGGTAAAAAGTGAATACGGAAATCCAGGAATTTTAATTGAAACGCCTCAAGTATTAAAAAGAGTAGATGCCGAAAAAGTGTTACCAAAAAACACCATGGCACTTATTAAGGAAATGCAATTGTTTCAATATGGCGATATGATGAACGGGTTTCATATTATGGTATCTACCAGTCAATTCAAACAGCCCACCGATATAGATTTGGCGAAAGCCATGGAAGGCAATTTAAAAATAATTGAAGCTCAAGGCGGTCAAAATATTATTGTGAAACAAGAAGATTTTGAAACTGAAAGTGGTGTTCAAGGATTAAAAGGCTACGGAACGATGTCGATGTTAAATCCGTTGACGAAGTCGAGTGAAAAAGTATATTATGAGATTTTATATTTCAAACAAAACCAAGGATTACAACAAATTATGATTGTATTTCCTGAGGGCGACCAATACGGAAGCGCTATTGCAGAACGCATGTTACAATCAGTTGAACTAAGACAAGCCGGTAATTAATGGAGAAACTAAGCTTTTTAAATCCAGAATTTTTTTGGTTGTTGCTATTGATTCCAGCAGCAGCAGCTTGGTTGTACCTGAAACGAAACCAACAAACGGCGACATTGAAAATAAGTTCGACAGCCGGTTTTACTGGTTCTAAATCATTTTTTGTGAGACTGTATCCTTTTTTAGGTGTGTTTCGTTTATTGGCTTTGACCGCCTTAATTGTAGCGATGGCAAGACCTAGAACGGTAGATATTAGCAATAAAACTAAGACCACAAAAGGAATTGATATTGTGATGGCGATTGACGTCTCAGGGAGTATGTTGGCCAAGGATTTGAAACCAAATCGAATGGAAGCTTTGAAAAAAGTAGCGGCAAGTTTTGTTGACGAAAGACCAAACGATAGAATCGGTTTGGTAGTGTATGCTTCCGAAGCCTATACCAAAACTCCGGTTACCAGCGATAAAGCGATTATTCAACAAGCGATTGAAAGTATCAAATACGACAATGTGTTGCAAGACGGAACTGGAATCGGGATGGGATTGGCGACAGCCGTAAACCGATTGAAAGATAGTAAAGCCAAAAGCAAAGTAATTATTCTACTGACTGATGGTGTTAATAATGCTGGGTTTATTGAACCTGAAACAGCGTCGGACATTGCAAAACAATACGGAATTAAAGTCTATACAGTCGGTATTGGAACTAATGGAATGGCCGAATTTCCTTATGCGATTGCGCCTAATGGACAATTTTTATTTCGTATGATGCAGGTTGAAATTGATGAACAGTTGATGAAAAATATTGCTCGTAAAACCGACGGAAAATATTTTAGAGCGACGAGTAATAATAAATTGGAAGAAATATACGCTGCCATCAATAAGCTAGAAACTACTGAAATTGAGGAGCTGAAGTTTTACGATTACGATGAAAAATACAGACCCTTTGTTTGGTTAGCAGGATTTTTATTGTTGCTAGAATTGGGATTGCGAAATACGGTATACCGATCATTTATTTAAAATGGAATTAGACGAAAAAAAATATTTGTACTTACTTTTTCTATTGCCACTTTTGGTGCTGGTTTTTGTTTTCAATATGTATTGGAAAAGAAAAAAACAACGCGAATTTGGTGATTTAGAATTGGTGCAACGATTGAGTCCTGAGAGTTCGGTATTCAAACCGATTTTAAAATTAGGCGTATTGCTTTTAGCACTTACAGCTTTGATTTTAGGCTTGGTCAATCCAAAAATTGGAACCAAAATGGAAACCGTAAAACGGGAAGGAATCGACATTGTTTTTGCAATAGATGTTTCTAAAAGTATGCTGTGCGAAGACGTGGCTCCTAATCGTTTGGATAAAAGCAAGCAATTGGTTTCTCAAATTATCAATCAATTAGGCAATGATAGAATTGGGATTGTGGCCTATGCAGGAAGTTCGTTTCCGGTTTTACCCATTACAACTGATTATAGTGTTGCTAAAATGTTCTTGCAAAGCATGAACACCGATATGGTTTCGTCTGTAGGAACTTCTTTGGATGAAGCGATTAAATTGTCGGCAACTTATTTTGATGATAAAAAAACCAGCAAATTGTTGATTTTAGTTTCAGACGGAGAAGACCATTCAGAAGGTGCCGAAGCCGCTGCGGAAGAAGCCAATAAATTAGGAATTAAAATCATAACAATAGGAGTAGGAACGCCCAATGGAGGCACTATTCCGTTACGCCGCAATGGAGTAATTGAAGGTTTAAAAAGGGACAGCAATAACGAAGTGGTGATTACCAAATTGAACTCAGAAAGTTTGACTGCCATCGCAAAGGCGACTAAGGGCGGTTATGCCAACGGTGCCAATACCAAAGAGGTTATTGATTATGTGAAAAACGCTTTGAATAATATAGAGAAAACCGAATTTGAAGCCACCCAAATGGCCGATTTTCAATCGCAATTTCAGTGGTTTTTAGGTTTTGGCTTTCTGTTATTATTTGCTGATGTTTTTCTGTTGGGACGTAAAACTAAATGGGTAAACCGACTCAATTTGTTTAATGAAAAGGAACAATAAAATAATGAAAAAGGTATTTGTATTTATTTTGCTTGTTTTTTCTTTGGCAACTATAGCCCAAGAGAAAGATGCTCTTTTGCCCAAAGCGAATGATGAATTTGCTGCAAAAAAGTATGCCGATGCCGAAGCCAATTACCGAATTTCTCACTCTAAATTTCCAAGAAGAACCGTAGCCTATTACAATTTAGGAAATGCCATTTACCGACAAAATCAGTTTTCGGAATCCAAGATTGCTTTTGCCAACGCATTAAAAAATATCAAAACCTATCCTCAAAAACACAAAGCTTTTCACAACTTAGGGAATGTGTTTATGAAGGAGAAGAATTATTCGCAAGCGGTCGAAGCCTATAAAAATGCGCTTCGTAATAATCCACAAGACGAAGAAACACGTTACAATTATGCTTTGGCAAAGAAAATGCTAAAAGAAAATCCGCCGAAAGACGACAAGAATAAAGACAAAAACAAGGACAAGAACAAAGACAAAAAGGACGATAAGAAAGACGGCGAGAATAAAGATAAGGATAAAAACAAAGATAAAAAGGACGATAAGAAAGACGGCGACAAGGATAAAAACAAGTCGGATAAAAAAGACGATCCTTCTAAAAACCAAGGTCAGCCAAAACCAAATCCTGGCGGAATTTCGCAGCAACGCGTTCAGAATCTATTAGACGCGGTGAATAATGAAGAAAAGAAAGTTCAGAATAAAGTTAATGCCCAAAAAGTAAAAGGAAAACCAGTTCAAACAGAAAAAGATTGGTAAGTAATTTGAAATAAGAATACCCTTTAATACCCAATGAAAAAATATATACTACTATTATTAATCAGTTTTCAAGGACTTCTGGCTCAAGTACAATTTGAGGCAAAAGTTAGCAGAAACTCGCTCGGTCTTAACGAAAGGCTTCGAGTAGATTTTATAATGAATGTAGACGGAGATAATTTTGTACAACCCAATTTCGAAGGTTTTCGTGTAATTGCAGGACCCAGTCAGCAAATTAGTCAATCGTGGATTAATGGGCGAAGTTCTTTCGAAAAAATATATTCCTATTTTTTATTGCCTTTGCAAAAAGGGAATTTGGTAATCAAACAAGCAGTAATTGAGTTCAATGGCCAATTGTATAAAACCGCTCCAATTCGAGTTACGGTAACCAATCCGGTGCAACAACAAGCGGATCCTAACGATCCAAATGCACCACAAATTTCAGCAGACAATAACATATATCTCGTAGCGGATATTTCTAAAACCAATCCGTACATCAACGAACCGATTACGGTAGTCTATAAATTGTATTTCAGCTATAATATTGGAATTACTAATTGGCGCGAATTGGACAAACCCAAATACAATGATTTTTGGAGTCAAAATATCGATATCAAACAATTGGTTGCCGAAGAAGGCATGTTCAAAGGACAACGCTATCGCTTTGTTACCCTAAGAAAAACAGTGCTATATCCTCAAAAATCAGGGCGTCTAAAAATCGAACCTTTAGCACTAGATATCGATGTACAATTGCCAACCAACCGTAGGGATATGTTTGGCCGAGTACTAATTACAGAAGGCAACAAACGTGTTTCGGCAGGTACCAAAACGATATCTGTAAAACCACTTCCTGAAGCAGGAAAACCAGTTGGATTCACCGGTGCAGTGGGGAACTTTGATTTTAAAGTAAGGCCAACTAAAACTAATTTGAAAAACGGAGAAAGTTTGGATTTGGTGGTAAGTGTTAGTGGAAAAGGGAATTTAAAATTATTTGACCTACCAAAACCAGTAGCGCCTAATGCACTTGAAATGTATGATGCCGTTCACAAAGAACAAGTCAACACAGGCTTGTCTGGAATGACGGGAAAAATAATGGACAGCTACACAATTGTGCCGCAATACAAAGGAAAATATCCAATCAAACCAATGCAGTTTAGTTATTTTGATTTGGGTTCAGGAACGTATAAAACGATTACTTCAGAGGAAATACTAATCAATGTATTGGACGGACCAACTTCGTCTGAGGCAGTCGCGTCGAATACAGGAGGAAACAAAAACAAAATTGAAAAATTAGAACAGTTCAAATTCATCAAACTAAAAACTGAATTGGGACCTTTAAAACAACAGGATTTCTTTGGCTCGTTATGGTATTATCTTTTGTTATTATTGCCATTTATAGCCTTGCCTATTTTGGTGCTTTTAAGAAAAAGAAAAGAAGCTTTGGATGGCGATGTAACTGGAAACAGAATTAGAATGAATAACCGTTTGGCGAAGAAATATTTGTCAGAAGCTAAAAAACAAATCAATAATAAAGAGCCGTTTTATGTGGCTTTGGAAAAAGCGATGCACAATTTCTTGAAAGCCAAATTACACATTGAAACTTCAGAAATGAGCAAAGACAATATTCAAGAATTGTTGTTGTCTCGCAACGCTAATCCTGAAACGGTCACTGATTTTATTGCCTTGACAGAGAACTGTGAGTTGGCACGTTATGCACCAGCTTCAAGTACGTCAATTCAAAATGATTTTGACAAAGCAGTTGTGATTATTTCAGCATTGGAAAAACAGATTTAACGGATAACGAAATGAAACATTTAGTATATATAGTAGTATTCATCACTTCTTTTGGATTTGCTCAAAGCGGATTCGAAAAAGGGAATGTTTTGTATCAAAAAGGGCAATACGAACAAGCTATTCAAGCCTATGAAAGCGTGTTGGATTCGCATCAGCAATCAGTAGAATTGTATTTTAATTTAGGTAATTGTTATTACAAATTGAATAAAGTAGCGCCCTCAATCTACAATTATGAGAAAGCGTTAGTCTTGGCTCCTGAAGATGCGGATATTACCAATAACCTAAAATTCGCTCAAAAACTGACCATCGATGAAGTAAAAGAGGTCCCTAAAGTGGGCTTTGCCAAATTACTTCGTGATTTCACAGGGATTTATCATTTCAATACTTGGGCCTGGATTTCGGTCGTGTTTGGATTATTGTTTTTAGGTTTTTTTATTGGCTACTACTTTTCGCCAACGGACCTTTACAAACGCATTTTCTTTTTTGGAATGTTTCTTTGGATTGTATTGCTATTAGTTGGTCTAGGCGCGGCCATTTTTGAAAAAAATCATTTTGTAAGCGAACGACCAGCTATCGTTTTTGCAGAAGTAACAGAGGTCAAAAGCGAACCACAAAAGGCAAGTCCTGCCACTTTTATTTTACACGAAGGAACCAAAGTTTTTGTGGAGGAAACTTTGGGTAAGTGGAAAAAAATTCAACTTACGGATGGTACTGAAGGTTGGATCGAAGCAACAGCAATTAGAGAAGTGAAATAAAGTTTATTTCGATTTGAGTATTGGTTTGAATGAAGATTTTCTTATAATTAAATTGGTCTTTATTTCTATTGTTTTGTGAATGGTTGTATTTGGTGAATTTATTTCTTCAATTAAATAATCAACTGATAATTTTCCAATTCTATTTCCGGGTTGATCCACACTTGAAAGGTTTGGTTTAATAATGGTACAAAACTTAGAATTGCTAAAACCAACAACAGCTATTTCTTCAGGAATTTTAATTCTATTTTTTTTCAATTCTTGTATAACTCCAATACCAGCCTCATCACTTATAGCAAATATTGCGTCAGGCACTTCTTGGCAACTCAAAAGATTTCTTGTAAGTCTTCTACCTTCTTCAATAGATAGATTTTCACTACTCATAATTAGATCTTCATTAATAGAAATATTATTCTCTTTCAGCGCCTTCAAATAGCCTTGATACCTTCTTTCAGATATATTAGAAGTATCTGATTCTTTTATAATTGCAACTTTTGTTTTACCTACATTTATAAGATGCTGAACTGCTTTGTAGGAGGCGTCCTCGTCATCAATTACAATTTGAGTACATGGAACTTTTGATGAAATCCGGTCAAACATAATCAATGGGATATGCTCCATCATTTCTAAAATCTCATCTACATTCTTCGTTTTTTTTGTTAAAGACAATAGAATCCCATCCACACCAAATTGAATCATCGTTTCCATTAATTCAGATTGTTTTTGTTCGTCATTAAATGACTCACAAATAATTACCCTAAACCCATTTATTTCAGCATTTTGAATAATCCCACGCAATAAAGTTGCTGTAAAACTATGCTCTATGTTAGGAATTATGACACCAATTATGTTTGATTTATGTGATCTAAATCCTTTTGCAAATAAATTCGGGATGTATTTAATTTTATTGGCATACGATTTTACTCTTTCTTTAGTTTCATCACTAATGTCAGGGTGATCATTCAATGATCTAGAAATAGTAGATATTGATAAACCTAAATCACTAGCTATTTTTTTTAAAGTAACAATGTTTTTTTTTGGCATGGAAGGATATTTAATACTAAAATATATAATTATTTTTATTTACGCAAACGTTTGTGCAAACGTTTGCGTAATATTTTTGTTAAAATTGAGAATCTTTTTATAATAAACAAACATAGTTTTGACAGGCAAATAACATTAATTTAATCAACCAAAAAATTATGAAAAATTTTATCAAAGTAATTATTCTTTTGATAGGAATAAGTTCCTACTCACAAACTACAGTCAAAGGAGTTGTGACTGATGAAAAAAACAACCCCCTTCCACAAGTAAATATTGTTGTTGTTGGAAGCAATGTGTCAACAACTACTGATTCAGACGGAAAATTCTCAGTTGTAACTAATCTAAAAGGAGTTCAAAAAATTAAAGTAACTTATTTAGGCTATCTGTCTCAAACAAAAAATTTAAATGTATCTGAGAATAGCACTTTAAATTTTGTTATGAAAGAAAGTTCAGAGACGTTAAATGAAGTGGTAATGACCGCTACATCGGTAAAACGTTCTCAGAAGGAAACCCCTTTATCAATTACCTCTTTTAGCGCAAAAGATTTAACAAAGTTAAATACTAGTAGTCAAGCTAATATTTTAAGAAGCGTTCCTGGTATTACTACAGAAAATGGTGGTGGTGAGGTTGCCTCTAATGTTTTTGTGAGAGGTTTACCTTCAGGCGGACAATTTCAATTTAACCCATTACAAATAGATGGAATGCCAGTGCTTTCAACTTTTGGATTAAACTCTTCTGCACATGATGTTTATTTTAGAACTGATATTGGGATGAAAAGTCTTGAATTTGTTCGAGGTGGATCTTCAGTGCTTCATGGTGCAGGTTCAGTTGCTGGTATTATTAATTATACAAGCGAAACAGGTTCAGCTGTATCCAAAAATATATTAAAAGTTGAAACAGGAAATAACTCAAGGTACAAAGCTGATTTCCTTTCTAGTGGACAATTAGGAGGAAAAGATTCAGATTTGTTTTATGCATTAACAGGGTTTTATAGATATGATGAAGGCCCTATAAAAACTGGATTACCAACTGAAGGTTACCAAATTAGAGGGAATGTAAAAAAAGTTACTCAAAAAGGGTCGATTACTTTTTCAGGACAAGTTATTGATGACAAAGTTCAATTTTTTCTGCCTTATCCATTAGTTGGGGGATCAAGAGAGAGACCATTAGGAACGGATGGAAAAGAGATTCTAACACTTCAAACATCCGCAGTTTCTAATATTTCTTATGCTACACCAAATGGAATGTTTACATCAAAAATTAAAGATGGAGTTGCAACTAAAGGAGGGTATTTTATGACCAATTTCCTTCATAATTTTTCTGATAGTTTTTCTATCGATGCTAAAGTTAGAAAGTCTAAATACAATCATCAATTTAATTTTTTCACTGATGGTAGTGGAGTATCAGGTGCTAAAGCAGTAGAAACTCAAAGTCAATACAAAGCAGCTAGAAAATTAACATCTGGAAATTTTACATACTTAAATGGACAAGCATTACCAGCAAATGCTCGTTTGTATGAAAATAGAATCGTAGATAGAATTCGTCCTTTAGATGAATTAGTTTCAGAAGTTAAGTTTATTAAAAAGATGAATAATCATACTTTAACTGGAGGAACATTCATGTCAAGATCTTCTGCGGGAGATTTAAATATCACCACAAGTTATTTAAGTGAATATACCAATACGCCACAGCTAATAAATCTTTCTGGATATACTAAAAATGGAGTTACCAACACTGGAACATCATATTCAAATAAAAATCTTACTAGTAATAAACTGGCTTTCTTTTTGACAGACCAAATTAAACTAGAAAAATGGAATTTCGATTTCGGAATTAGACAGGAAAGAGTATCAGGAACTATTCAAAATGAAAAGACAGCAAATTTTACTTCTGGAAACACAGGTATTGCTGGAATCGATGTAGTACAATGGGGAACAGGGGCATATCAATATGCTAAAGTTTCAACAGATGATTATGCCATTTCTTTAGCAGCTTTGTATAAAGTAAATTCAAATTTAAGCGCTTATGCTAATTTTTCTAAAGGATATTTCTTTCCTGAATTACGTTCTGTAAAATTTAATTCTTTAGATCAACCGGCCACTTATTCTCCTGAAAAAATTATTCAATCAGAAGCAGGAGTTAAATATGGTAATGGGACATTTTCAGGAACACTTGCCTTCTACTCAGCTAATTTATCTGACAGAAGAAATGTTCAATTCATAAATGACCCTGCAAATCCTGGAGGATTTATAGAAAAAGTAGACTTACAAGACACTAAATCGTATGGTTTTGAAGGAACTTGGAATTGGAGATTTGCTCAAGGATTATCATTAAATGGAGGGTTTACATATCAAAAACATGAGTTAACTAAATCAGAAAACAACCCATTATTTGTTGGAAATAAAATAGCAAGACAGCCAGATTTTATGAGTAAACTTGGGTTGGCATATGACAAATCTAATTTTGATTTAAATCTAGATTACAACTACGCTGGAGACAAATTTACTAACGATGCAAATACGATCAAATTAGATGGTTTTGGAATTGTTGACTTAGGAATGGGATATACATTTAGTGTAGGTAACGATAAAGAAACATTAAGATTAGGAGTACAATCATTTAACTTATTTAATTCAACTGGAATTACTGAAGGATCTCCAAGACTTGGTGAAAACCAAACTGAAGAAGAATTTTTTGTAGGAAGACCAATAATTCCTAGAACAGCAGTGGTTAATTTGACTTTTAACTTCTAGAGTAATCAATACAATAATTTTTTTAGATGCCTAGATTTAATCTAGGCATCTTTTATAAAACTTACCTACTATGTCAATTAGATTAATTGAACAAGCCCAAAATATTCTAAACACAAATTTTCAATCTGGAGGCTACACTATACCATGTAAAGGATTATATCCTTTTCAATGGAAATGGGATGCAGGATTTATTGCAATCGGATACGCACACTATGACATAGAAAAAGCAAAAACAGAAATCAATAGTTTACTTAGTTCGCAATGGTTAAACGGATTTATTCCTCATATCGTTTTTCATCAAGAAAGTGACACGTATTTTCCTGGACCTGATTTTCATCAAGCAGAGTTAAATCCTCTATCCAACGAAAATTATCCTTCTACCGGAATGACTCAGCCGCCTGTTGTAGGATTTACACTTGAAAAAATGTATCATATTGCAAAAGATAAAAATGATATTTTGCAATTTATAAAACAGAATATTGATAAAGTATATGCTAATCATAACTATTTTTATACCAATAGAGATCCAAAAAACGAAGGATTAGTATACATATACCACAATTGGGAATCAGGCACAGATAACTCTCCAGTATGGGATGATATCTGGGCAACAATGAACCCCCCTGAATATAAAGTTGAAAGAAAAGACATTAAGATAATTGATCCTTCAGAAAGGCCAACCAATAGAGAATACGATCATTATTTATATATCATCGATATTGCTAAAGAGCATAAATACGATGATAAAAAAATCGCACAATATTCTCCTTTTTTGGTTCAAGATCCTCTTTTCAATACCTTGTTAATCAAGTCAAATCAATCATTGATTAATCTTTATCAAATTTTAGGCGGAAATGAAGATAAAATCAAACAATTAGAAGAATGGCAAACCAAAAGCATTAATTCATTTAATAACAAATTATATAATGCAGAATTGGGTGCTTATGTGTATTATGATTTAAGAAATGAAAAATATCTCAATGAAATAAGTTCCTCATCTTTTGCGCCATTATATGCAGGAATACCGTCTAAAGAACAAGCTATTAAAATCGTGAAAACGATGTTGGATAAATTTGGAGGTGAGAATCGCTATTTGTGTGCGTCATTTGACCCAGATAGTTCGCGCTTTAATCCAAAAAAATATTGGAGAGGTCCAGTTTGGATCAATATGAATTGGTTTTTGTATTATGGATTATTAGATTATGGTTATGTTGATTTAGCCAATAAAATAAAGTCGGACAGTATAGAGCTAATAACAAAAGCGGGATTTTATGAGTACTTTAATCCCAATAAAGAAGTATATAAATATGAAAATGGTGGTTATGGAGGAAGTGATTTTTCTTGGACTGCTGCTTTGTATATAGATTTAATTAATAATTAAAAATAGAAAGTATGAATGCTATTGATTATCTGATTGTAATTTTCTATTTAGCCTTAATGGTCTATTTAGGAATTCGATTTAAAAAAAATTCAGAAAGTAATGATTATTTCCTAGGAGGTAAAAACTTTGGTTGGTTTAGCCTTTGTTTATCCACAATGGCTACACAGCTTTCCGTAATTAGTTTTGTTTCTGCTCCAGCATTTGTAGGATTAAGAGACGGAGGAGGCATGCAATGGCTCACTTTTGAATTTGGGGTTCCTATAGCTATGATTATTTTAATAACTGTTATTGGCCCAGTTCTTTATAATTCCGGCATTGTCAGTGTTTATGAATTTTTGGAAAAGAGATTTAATAGAACATCACGGCTTTTAATCAGTAGTATGTTTTTAATTAGCAGATCCTTTGCAACTGGAGTAACTATTTATGCAGTAGGATTAATTTTATCTTCCATATTGCAAATTTCTTTTTGGCAAACTATGGTAATAGTCGGATTTATAACGATTATTTATTCACTTGAAGGCGGAATGAAAGCTATCGTTTACAGTGAAGTTGCTCAAATGATAATTAAATTTATGGGGATCATCATCATCATTATTGCAGGATTATACTATATTGGTGGTTGGGGGAATTTTCTAACTCATTTAGATTACGATCGACTAACCGTTATTGATTTTTCTAAGACAGGTTTTGATGGCTCTGAATATGGTTTTTTCCCGATGCTTTTTGGAGGAATATTTTTGTATACTTCCTACTACGGAACTGATCAAATTCAGGTTCAAAGATTGTTATCTGCTAAAAACGAATTGACCGTAAAAAAATTGTTGCTTTTTAATGGTTTGTTTCGATTTCCAATCACTTTAGCGTATTGTTTTGGGGGATTAATTTTAGGCGCATTTGCCAATTCTAATCAAAGTTTTGCCAATCTTATACCTGCTGAAAAACCAGATTTAATGATTCCTTTATTTATCACAAATTATCTTCCACATGGAATCATTGGAGTTATTGTAGTGGCAATTATTGCAGCAGGTATGTCTGCCTATAGCTCTACATTAAATTCCCTTAGTGCGGTTACCATGGAAGATTTTGTGACAAAAAAATGGGATACTTCTGGTAAGAAATATGTTTTATACAGCAAGTTAACAGGTTTAGGATGGGGTTTGTTAACTATGTTTTTTGCTTTTTATGTTGGAGACATTGCTAAAACGGTTATTGAAGCTATAAACAAAATTGGATCCATGTTTTATGGCCCAATCCTGGCTATGTTTTTACTAGCAATTATTGGGAACAAAATTAAAGCTACGGCGGCTAATATTGGACTTGTTTGCGGAGTATTAACTAATGTTGTGATTTGGTTATTTTTCGAAAATATTTTCTGGTTTTGGTGGAATGCCATTGGCGCATTAGTAACTTTATTTTTAGGGACTTTAATTAGTTTTATTTTACCTCAAAAAGGCAATGCGTCAAATTCTAAAATCACACTTGGAAAATTAGTAGTTAAAGAGAATTTAATTTTATTTGTGTTTTTCTTGTTGATAATTACGTTCTGTTATTTATTACCAATTGTGTTAGTTAAACCCTAACTAAATATGAAAATAATAGTTGCTCCTGATAAGTTCAAAGGGTCTCTTTCTGCATTAGAAGTGTGCAATGCCATCGAAAAGGGAATAAAAAGCTTTGATCAATCCATAGAAATTATTAAACATCCATTAGCCGATGGAGGTGAAGGGACATTAACAATACTTAATAATTATTTTAAATTAAATAAGAGAACCGTAATTGTAAACAATCCTTTATTTCAGCCTTGTGAGGCAACTTATTTAGTTAGTAATGACACTGCTTATATTGAAATGGCAACCGCATCTGGCCTTCAATTACTTTCAGAAAGTGAAAGAAATTGTTTTTATACCAGTTCATTTGGGACGGGAGAATTAATTCTAGATGCAATCAATAGCGGTTACAATAATATAGTTTTATTTATTGGCGGCAGCGCTACAAATGATGCCGGTATTGGAATGGCTTCAGCATTGGGATATGAATTTTATGACACTAACTATCAATTAGTTAAACCCATTGGGAAAGAATTAATTAATGTTGATAACATAAATAGTGCAAATCTGAAGATTGATCTAACTAAAATTAATTGTACAGTTATTTGTGATGTTAAAAACGAATTGTTTGGGCCTAATGGTGCAGCACATGTATATGCTGCTCAAAAAGGAGCAACTCCTATAGAAGTGAATCAATTAAATGAAGGATTAATCCATTTTAGTAAACAAGTGGAATTGTTCTTAAATCATAAGATTGCTACAATACCAGGAGCCGGGGCGGCGGGTGGTCTAGGAGCTGGTGCAATTTGTTTTTTGAATGCAAAGCTTCAGCCAGGAATTGATTTTGTTATGGAGCATACTAATTTTAATGCTATTGTTACTTCGGATATTGATCTCATAATAACTGGCGAAGGAAGTGTAGACAAGCAAACTATAGAAGGGAAGGTGGTTAGTGGGGTAGCTCATAAAGCCTCTTTGTCCAAAATCCCTTTTGTTATTGTTTCTGGGATTGCTAAGGATGTCAAACAATTACAAAAAGTTTTGAATCCAACTGCGATTTATTCCATAATGGATTCAGGCATTACTCAAAAAGAGGCAATAGGTAAAGCTTCAAAATATTTAAATGATATTGGATTCCATTTGATACAGCAATTTACTATGAATAAAAATAATTAATAAATGATTATAGATATACACCCTAAGGACAATAAAGAATTTGTTTTCAATAAAGTGCAAATTTTTTTACAACAAAATAATTTTAAAATATCCAATCAGGATCAATCGAGACCCTGGGGTGGATTTTTTGTAATCGATGAAAGTCAAGCTAGTTTTTTTGCATCCGTTTTTTTTCCTCATTTAAAAATGTCAGATATTGAAGTTACGGCCAAATTAAGTCCCAAAATTTTAATTGTAGCTCCAAATGAGCGATTGTCATGGCAATTTCATTATCGAAGGTCAGAAATCTGGAAAGTAATAAACGGGCAAGTTGGTTTTGTGAGAAGTGTAAATGATAATGAAAATCCAAGTAAAACACTTATTACAGGAGATTGTGTTATGCTGAAAAAAGAAGAGCGTCATAGACTAATTGGCCTCGATTCTTGGGCGATTGTTGCTGAAATATGGCAACATACAGACATAGAAAATCCATCAAATGAAGAAGATATAGTTCGGATTCAAGATGATTTTGGAAGATAGTTCATTTTTATGGTTAAGGTTTGTTGAAATGAATTGACTATACCCGCTATTTATAGCGGGTATTTTTATTTTGAAGTCGCTTTTTGGTACAATTTCTGAATAGAAGGAAACACAAAATCAGCTGTTTTCTGAATAGGATTAAAGAAAATGGAGCGATCTAAAGTTTCTTTTTTGGCCAAAAAATGATTGTAATTGATTTTCTCAAAAACACTAAATAGAATACTCACAATCAATACGGTTTTCAGTACTCTAAAAAAACCTCCCCCCGCTTTATTAATCCATCCTAAATATGCGAAGCTTACCAATTTAGTCAAGAACTTTCCGGCTAAAGACACGCCAATTATGACCAACAAAAAAGTAAGAATAAAAGCAATGACCTGAATGGAATAGGGATTCCATTTTACGACTCCTGCTAACGTAGTTTTTGCCATAGATGAAAATTGAAAAGCCAAATAAATCCCAACAATTAAAGAAAAAAAGGAAGCCAGTTCTACAAAAAGCCCATTTTGAATTCCTTTGAATGCGGCATATATCAATAAAGCCCCAATAATTATGTCTAAAAACCCCATAGTTGTATTGTTTATAAGCGCAAATATAAAAGAATTGAGAATAGCCTGTTGTCAATTTTCTCTTCTTATCTTTGCGACTCCAATTTTGGTTTCGATTTGCAGTTCGTAAATCGTAAATCGTAAATCGCACATCCAATGTCAAGAGACGCACAATTGAAAGAACGCTGGGAACAGCTTGTAACTATATTATCCGATCGGTTTTCGCAAGGCGAAGATTTGGATTTGGATGCCATCATATACTTAATAGGAATTCAGGAATTGGGCCAGGTGCACCGCGAATTCAAGAAAGATGAAAAGGTCAATCTAATGCACATTGCCATTTGTCGTTTGTTAGAACCGTATGGCTATTATGAATTTGAATTTTTTGACGACGAAGGTTGGCCGCATTACAAAGTAAAAGAAGAATTACCTCCATTAAAAGCGGGGGAGCAATCGGTCTTGATGAAAGAAGCGATCGTGAATTATTTCCTTGAAAGAGAGTTAATTCAATAGCAATGAATAGTAATTAGTGATTAGTAACTAGTCTCAACTTAGGGCTAATCACTAATCACTACTTACTAATCACTAAAGATGGTTTTAGTTTTCACTAAAAAAATGTAATTTTGCACCTTTACCAATAGACGGATGATAGACAAGATAAAAGAATATATTAGCGAAGCACAAGGATTTTCTTCCCAAGATCCAGCAGAACTAGAAGCTTTCCGAATTAAATTTTTAGGAAGTAAGGGACTTTTAAAAGAGTTGTTTGCTGAATTTAAAAATGTTCCTAACGAACAGAAAAAAGAA
>JBJOFE010000002.1:0-152342 GCA_046048915.1 Bacteroidota bacterium
GTTATTGTTATTGAAGTTAAAACCGCGTTAGGGATAGTAGCGAAAAGCCCACAGCAAAGCAAGGACTTGTAGCGAATAGCCCGACCTGGCGCGAGGTCACGAAGCAAACAGGAAACGCACAGGAAATAAAAGAATAGAGGGAATTATTTGTTAGCTGCATCTACTTTTGCTTGCCATACTGTACTCAAATTATCGAAATCAACTTTAATTGCAGGGGATTGGTTTTGCAAACGACCGGTTTCGAAGGCGTACACTAATATGGATTCAATGAGATAATCTTCGTTGTTTTGATAGGGATCGTATTTGGTCTTTAAATTGATATCAAAAAGTTTTGCCGTTACATTGGACCAAAATGCTTTCCAACCACTTTTCAAGTTAGTGATCAAATCGTAAGTAGTGTTGCCGGTTTGACGATGGATTAATTTGACAAGAATTTGTCCTTGTTTGCGAGATAGTTTTTTGAGTTTTGCTTCAAACTCGTTGGTTAAATAATTCTCAACTATCTTGAAGTATTTCTTTTTTTCTTTTTCCGTTTTCAAATTAGCCATGCCACGATTCAATGCTGTTAAACGTTCGGCAGTAATTTTAGCATAAGGATATACTTTTAACACTCGGTTTTGAAGGAGTTGAAATTGTTTTCTAGCTTCAATATCTAATTTTTCTTTTCGAACAATGATTTCAGGCAGTTCAATAGTGTCATTTAAAATGGTGTCATTTTCTACCGTAAGATCAGACTCTTTTTGTATTACCTGCGCTTCAACGACTGTTGATAAAAATATAAAACAAATTAAAAATAGAATGCGTTTCATTATGGAAAAATTTAATTACAAAATTAGACATTCTTTACACAACTGTAATGCCAAATTTATAATTTAGCAAAAAAATATTTTATGAGCACTACATCTATATTAAATGAAAAATCGATAGCCTTTTTAGAAAGTTACCTTAATAATGCCTCTCCAACAGGTTTTGAAGCCGAAGGGCAAAAAATTTGGATGGACTATATAAAACCTTATGTAGACACTTTTATTACTGATACATATGGAACAGCCGTAGGGATTATTAATCCAGACGCACCTTACAAAGTAGTCATTGAAGGTCATGCTGATGAAATTGCCTGGTATGTAAATTATATTACGGATGACGGATTAATATATGTAATTAGAAACGGTGGTTCTGATCATCAAATTGCACCTTCTAAACGCGTTAACATTCATACTAAAAACGGCATTGTAAAAGGTGTTTTTGGTTGGCCAGCGATTCACACTAGAAATCGTGGAAAAGAAGAACCAGCCAAAACCGATAATATCTTTATTGATTGCGGTTGCGAAAATAAAGAGCAAGTTGAAAAACTAGGTGTTCATGTAGGTTGTGTTATTACTTACCCTGACGAATTCATGGTATTGAACGAAAATAAATTTGTTTGTCGCGCGATAGACAACAGAATGGGCGGATTTATGATTGCCGAAGTGGCGCGTTTGTTGCACGAAAACGGTAAAAAATTACCATTCGGATTGTATATTACCAACTCGGTGCAAGAGGAAGTAGGATTGCGTGGAGCTGAAATGATTACCCAAACCATCAAACCGAATGTGGCTATTGTAACTGATGTTTGCCACGACTCTACTACTCCAATGATTGACAAGAAAATTGAAGGAGAGACAAAAATTGGTAAAGGACCTGTTGTTACTTACGCTCCTGCTGTTCAAAATAATTTAAGAGAATTAATTCTAAATACGGCCACTGAGAAAAAGATACCTTTTCAGCGACTCGCTTCGTCAAGAGTGACTGGAACAGACACAGATGCTTTTGCTTACAGTAATGGCGGTGTGGCTTCAGCATTGATTTCGCTTCCGTTGCGTTATATGCATACGACAGTAGAAATGGTACATCGCGAAGACGTGGAAAATGTAATTAAATTGATTTATGAAACCTTATTAAAAATAGAAAACGAAGAAACTTTTTCGTATTTCAAATAATAGTTTCAATTGGAGCTAATAACGCTTCCTTCGAAATGTCAGGGCGTGGCTAAAAAAAAACCGCAATTCAAAACAATTGAATTGCGGTTTTTTATTTAAGCTAAAAGAAGTTTATCTGTTTTCTAGAAACGCAACTACATTCTTTTCTATTCGCTCATTAATATTACTAATATCAGCTTTTACAAATTGTTCTCCTAAGATATTTTCATACAACTCAATGTATCGTTCAGAAACCGATTCAATATAAGTAGCTGTCATATCCGGAATTTGTTGTCCATCTTGTCCTTGAAAACCATTTTCAATTAACCAACGACGAACAAATTCTTTAGATAATTGTTTTTGTTCCTCTCCTCTATCTTGTCTTTCTTGGTAGCCTTCTGCATAAAAATAACGTGAAGAATCTGGGGTGTGAATTTCGTCAATCAACACAATTTGTCCCTCTTTGGTTTTACCAAATTCGTATTTAGTATCCACCAAAATCAAACCACGGCTAGCTGCAATTTCAGTTCCTCTTTGAAATAAAGCGCGGGTGTATTGTTCCAAAACCAAATAATCTTCTACGGCAACAATTCCTTTCGACAAAATGGCTTCTCTTGAAATATCTTCATCGTGAGAACCATTATCGGCCTTGGTTGTTGGTGTAATAATAGGAGTTGGAAATTTGTCGTTTTCTTTTAATCCTTCGGGCATTGTCACTCCGCAAAGTATTCTTTTACCAGCAGCATATTCTCGCGCTGCATGACCAGAAACATAACCACGAATCACCATTTCTACTTTAAAAGGCTCGCATAAATGACCAACTGCTACATTAGGATCTGGTGTTGCGATTAACCAATTGGGAACGATGTCTTGTGTCATCTTCATGAATTGGGTAGCGATTTGATTCAGGATTTGTCCTTTGTACGGAATTCCTTTTGGTAATACCACATCAAAAGCAGATAATCTATCTGTT
This sequence comes from Bacteroidota bacterium, assembly GCA_046048915.1. Lineage (GTDB taxonomy): Bacteria > Bacteroidota > Bacteroidia > Flavobacteriales > Flavobacteriaceae > Flavobacterium. The sequence goes on from JBJOFE010000002.1 coordinate 2,932, forward strand.
GCAATCATGACCAAAAGATCATCGTTTATATTGTATACTTCACGAACTTTTCCACGATAAACCGATTTTTGACCAGGAAAATTAAAGTTAGTAGTTGTAATTGTTGAACTCATTATATTATTGTGTTGTTTCGAATTGCGGCAAATTTAGCATTAATTCATGGAGAATAAAATTATTTATTTAGCAAAGTAGAATTGAATAAATCCAAAATTCTACCATATTCATCCACCCACGAATAGGTTTCTTTAAAACCATGTGATTCAACCGGAAAACTAGCTAAACTCCATTTTTTCTTGCCTAATTCAATAAATCGTTGCGATAAACGTACAATATCTTTGTATTCTACATTATCATCTACCATTCCGTGAAGCATCAATAAATTGCCCTCTAAATTATTGGCAAAATAGATTGGCGAACTTTTTTTATAGGCATCTGGATCTGTTTCAGGGAAATTCAAAATGTTACCTGTATAGCCGTGGTTATAATGCGCCCAATCGGTTACCGAACGTAAAGCAGCACCTGCGGCAAATTCTTTAGGTGTGGTTAGCATTCCCATTAAAGTGATAAAACCTCCATATGAACCTCCATAAATCCCTACTTTATTCGAATCAATGCCATAATTTTGTACTAATACTTTTTTCCCATCGATTTGATCCGATAGATCTTTACCTCCCATAAAACGATAAATTCCAGTTCTCACATCTCGGCCATAACCATCACTTCCTCTATAATCAATGTCTAAAACGGTATATCCTAAATCAGTCAACAAATTATGAAACATGTATTCTCTATGGTAAGTACTCCAATGATTATGTGCGTTTTGCAAATACCCTGCTCCATGAACAAAAATCACAGCGGCTTTATTGGCTTGACTTGCATTTGGCGCATACAAACGAGCATTGACCGGTGTTCCGTCTTGCGCTTTAAAAGTAATCACTTCAGGAGCTCTCCAATTATACGACTTAAATGCTGCAGTAGTTGAAAACGTAATTTGATTTAAAGGACTTTCTTTTTTATTGGAAGCCCAAAACAATTCCCAAGGTTTATTTTTAAATGAATAACGAACTAACAACGTTTTTTCGTCCGGAGAAAGACTTACTTCGTGAGCGCCATCTTGAGTTAAAATAGGTTGTAAAACAGCATCAGAAACATTCATTTTATAAAAACCTCTATTTCCGGGATGTGACTGATTGGTGGTCAAATAAAACGTTTTTTTATCTTTAGACAAAACCACCCCACGCACTTCCCAATTGCCATTGGTCAGTTGCACTTTTTTATTCGTTTTTAAATTGTAGGTATACAAATGGGAATAACCCGTTTTTTCTGACTGAAAGTAAATGGTTTCGTTATCAGCTAAAAAACCTAAAGTCCCCGAACTAAATGCATAAGAAGGAATTCCAGGTCCGCCAATCCAAGCCTCATCATGTTGGTGTTCAATTTCCTTAAAGCTTCCTGTGGCTAAATTCAAGTTAACTAACCAACGGTCTTTATTATCCTGACTTCTGATTTCAACAATCGCATAGGATCCATCTTTATTGTAAATTGGAGCTTGCGCAACAATGAGTTTATCTTTCTTTTCTAGATTTTTATTCTTTTCATACAATTTGAAATACTCTGGAACATCTTGAATTTGACTCAAAGACGAAAAATTGATCATATATACTGTATCCTTTGCCACATTATAGATACCCATTTTTGTATTTACAAAATTGCTTGTTGAAACTTTTGATTTGGTATCTTTTGATTTATTATACCCATCAGCCGTTATAAAAAGTTCCATTTCTTCTTGTTTCACCTCAGCTTCTTCTCTCAAACGGAACGTAACAAAATCTCCCATCGGACTGGCTTTAGCACTTTCAATACTATTTTTTCCAAGGAAATACGGTTTTGGAAAATCTGATTTTGGATCTTCATTAGTTGTATTCCATTTCTCTTTTTGCTCTTGGTCCCTAACAAATTGAAATAATTCTTTTTGTTGCTCTTTCAAAAAAGATTCTTTTTCTTTTGGTTTTTCCTCTGATTTTCCCTTTTTAAAATTGGTCAACTGAACCAATGACCCAAGTTTTGTATCGAATTTAAAAAGATTATCATTTTGTTTAAAAAACAATATTCCCTCCTCTTTTCCCATCTGAAGATTGGAAACTGGTACACTATGCTGAAATAACTTTTTGCTTTTTTTATCTTTAATGGAATACGAATACAATTGTCCTTTATCTATGTAGTAATAGATACCACTGCCTTCTTTTTCCACAAATCGAATTTTCGAAAATCTGGCTTCTTCTTTTGACGCTTTTTGTGGAGCTTTAATTCCTTTTTTCCAATAGTAGGTAGAATTACCCCATTCTTTAGTAGGATTCCATTCAAAATAAACCGTGGACCCATCCAAAGACCATCTTTCATTTTCAGGGAGATTACCAATAAAATCATTCCCTTTCATAATTTCTTCCAGCTTCAATGATTGTGCTTGAAAAAAAGTGGAACAAAAAATACAAATAAAAAGTAGTAGGATTTTTTTCATCGTTATTTAAATTAATTCTTTAATAATAAATCGGCAAGATAATTAGCCACTCCTTCGTCGTGATTAGTAGCAATTACTTCTATATGAGGTAATTTGTTTTTTAAAGCGGCTGGTGCATTTCCCATGATCAGTCCTTTGCCAGAGGTCAAAAGCATCATTTCGTCATTAAAACCGTCTCCAAAAGAAATTGCATTACTAAAATCTAAATTTACTTTCTCTAAAATTTTAGCAATTGCATGGCTTTTGTCGACGTTTTTATCCATAAATTCAAGACAAATGGGTAGACTAAAAGCATGGTTAAATGTTTCCGGGTGGTTTTCTAAAATCAAATCACGAACAGCAATCAATTTGTCTTGATTCTCATGGGTAAAGAAAATTTTAATAGCTTCAAAATCCTCTAACTCCTGAAAATTAACTAACTGACGATGATACGTAACTTCTTTAGAAAAACTATTCAATTTTTCATTGTGAATGTTGGTTTGCCAAAACTCTTCCTTAAATAAAACTGTAGTAATATCGGGATCTATATCCAGAGATAAAATAGATTTAACAGTATCTGGATCCATATTGACAGAAAAGATCAACTCTTTATCTGGCGAATGAATCCTTGCTCCATTAGAAGTAACTAAATATAATGGAACTCCTAACCTTTCAACCAAGGGAATCGCGTCTAAATGATGGCGTCCTGTAGCAACAATTATTAAGTAATTTAATTGATGTAATTCTTGGAAAACTGATCTAGTGTAATCAGAAATTACGTGATGTTGATTTAATAGAGTACCGTCTAAATCACTGATAATAACCTTCGTATTTGCTTTAATCATCCTTTAGTTTACCTACCATAATTAATCGTTATTCTCTATTTTTTTATAAGCTTCAATTACTTTTTTAACCAATCGGTGGCGCACTACATCTTTGTCATCCAAGTAAATGATTCCAATTCCATCCACATCTTTCAAAACCAATAGTGCCTCTTTCAAACCTGAAATGGTTCGGCGAGGCAAATCAACTTGTCCTGGATCTCCTGTAATCATGAATTTAGCATTTTTACCCATACGAGTCAAAAACATTTTCATTTGGGAATGGGTAGTATTTTGAGCTTCATCCAAAATAACAAAAGCATTATCCAAGGTTCGTCCACGCATAAATGCCAATGGAGCAATTTGAATAATTCCTTTTAAAATATAATCTTCTATTTTTTCATTGGGCAACATATCGCGCAACGCATCGTATAAGGGTTGCATATATGGATCCAATTTCTCCTTCATATCACCGGGTAAAAAACCGAGATTTTCTCCTGCTTCAACTGCGGGTCGAGTCAATATAATTCGTTTGACTTCTTTTTCTTTTAATGCTTTAACCGCCATTGCCACACCTGTATAGGTTTTACCAGTACCAGCAGGTCCCACAGCAAAAACCATATCGTTTTTAGTCAAAGTATCTACTAAAAGTTGCTGGTTTGGAGTTAACGCTTTGATCAATTTTCCGCCTACACCATGAACTAATATTTTATCGTGCCCTTGAATCGTACGTTCGTCCTGTCCGTCACCAAGAATAACACGTTCAATAACATTAACATCAATATTGTTGTAGCGAGTAAAATGCAACATTAAACGTTGAAATCGTTTTTCGAACTCATCTAATACTTCTTTTTCTCCAAAAGCTTTCAATGTGGTTCCACGAGCAACTATTTTTAATTTTGGATAATACTTTTTAATGGTTTCCAAATGTGCATCTTGATCTCCCCAAAATTCTTTAAGAGCGATGTCAACCAATTCAATTATTCTTTCGTTCAAAAGCGGTAGTATTAGAATATTACTTGTAAGTGAGCGCTACTAAAATATTTAAATCACGAATTAGAAAAAAAAATTCTTTATTTCGTTTTTGAATTTACTATTGTTAGCTTTGCATTTCTCAAATTTAATGAAATTTAGGCTTACCCAACCGCAATAGTTATAAACAAAATTATGTCAATAATTACCCTTACTACCGACTACGGCTTAAAAGATCACTTTGTAGGTGCTCTCAAGGGGAAAATTATATCTGAATATTCTGAAGCTACCATTATTGATATTTCACATGACATTGATCCATTTAACATCCTTGAAGCTAGTTACATTATTGGCGCAGCTTTTAGCAGTTTTCCAAAAGGAACAGTTCATATTATCGGTGTTGATAGTGAGCAAAACAAAGAGAATCAACATATTGCAATTCAATGGAACGATCAGTATTTTATTGGTGCTGACAATGGTATTTTGAGTATGCTTACACAAAAAGTAGTTCCTCAAAAAATGGTTGCCATCACTATTCATGACCGCCTGCATAGCGATGCATCTGATTTGGATGTCTTTGTAAAAGTGGCTTGTCATTTATCAAAAGGAGGTTTACTAAATGTAATTGGTAAAGAAATATCACAATTAAAATCGGTTACTGGTTTACAAGCAACTGTATCTACTGATTTTAGCTCTATTAAAGGAAATGTAATTTACATTGATCATTTTGGGAACGTGGTAACTAACATTGCTAAAAAACAATTTATTGAAGTCGCCAAAGGCCGTCCTTATGAAATTGTGATGAAAACTAAAAACATCAAAACTATTCTACCCAATTACTCATCTATTGCAACTAATGAAAAATATGCGATAAAGAATTATGAAGGAGAAAAATTAGCTATTTTTAACGAAGCTGGTTTTTTAGAAATTGCCATTTTTAGAAGTAATCCATCAAAAATTGGTTCCGCTAATAGCTTACTTGGATTGAGTTATAGAGATGTCGTTTTGATCCAATTTATAAACTAAGTCATTTATGTTTGTGCGCATCGTCAAATTGAGTTTTCATCAAGAAAATATCCCTGCTTTTTTAGAGAATTTTGAATTGTTTAAAATTCAAATACGAAATTTCCCGGGAAATCGTTTATTAGAATTGTATCAAGACAAAACCAATCCATCTGTATTCTTTACATATAGTTATTGGGAAAGTGAAGATGATTTAGAAAACTATAGAAAATCGGCACTGTTTAATGAAGTTTGGAATTTTACTAAGCAACTTTTCAATGACAAACCTGAAGCATGGAGTGTTGACAAAGTCGCCAGTTTATTATAAATTATAAAAGGTATGGGGAATTTATAACCACACAATGACAATATGAAATCAATACTATTACGTGAAATAAAATCCTTCTTTGGCTCACCAATTGGCTATTTGGTAATTGCCATTTTCTTGATTTTAAATGGACTTTTTCTATGGGTTTTCGAGGGAGACTACAATATCTTAAATTCAGGTTTTGCCGATTTAACACCTTTCTTTACTCTAGCACCATGGATTCTGGTTTTTTTAATTCCTGCCGTGACTATGCGTAGTTTCTCGGATGAAAAAAAACAAGGTACTTTGGAATTATTATTAACGAAACCGCTTAGCGTTTGGGAGATTGTTAATGGAAAATTTTTAGGGGCTGTAATATTAATTTGTATGGCAATTGTACCCACTTTTATCTATGTTGCTGCACTATATAGTTTAGGAATGCCGGAAGGAAATTTTGATATGGGAAGTACTTTGGGATCGTATTTTGGATTGCTTTTTCTCATTGGGGCGTATACTGCTATTGGATTATTTACTTCGACACTTTCAGAGAATCAAATTGTAGCGTTTATACTTGCCGTTTTTTTATGTTTTTTATTCTATTTTGGATTTGAAGCTTTAGCTTCTGTTTCAACTAATTATTCCAATACAATTAATAATTTAGGAATGCAAGATCATTTTAAGAGTATGAGTCGTGGTGTTCTAGATACTCGAGATATGCTCTACTTTTTAAGTATCATCGTAGTTTTTCTTTCTTTGACTGTTAACCAATTAAAATCGTTTCAATCCTAATGAACACTGCAACTAAAAACAGGGCAAAATCAATAGGAATAACTGTTGTTGTGCTATTGGTATTAAATACCATAGGAAGTTTCTTTTTCTTTCGTTTGGATTTAACCAAAGACAAAAGATATACCTTATCTCCAACTTCATTGCAGATCATTGAACAAGTACAAAACCCATTGTATATCAAAGTGTATATGGATGGCGAATTACCAGCTGAATTCAAGCGATTACAGTTGGAAACACGCCAAATGCTAGAAGAATTTCAAGGGTATAATTCCAATATTGTATTTGAATTTATTGATCCTTTGGAAGATGAAGCTACTAGTATGGACAATAGTAAAGAATTGTACCGTAAAGGCCTTACTCCTATCAATATTTCCGTTGATGATAAAGGAAAACAATCGCAAGCTATGGTTTTCCCATGGGCGATTGCTGTTTACAATAATAAAGAAGTCAATATTCCCTTATTGAAAAATATCATGGGAGCTTCTACAACAGATAAAGTAATTGGTTCGGTTCAACATTTGGAATATTCCATTGCAGATGCGCTGAATAAAATCACAAAAGACAAGCAGAAAAAAATCGCCATTATAAAAGGCAACGGCGAATTGCATGAAGCTTATATTGCTAAATTTTTATTGCAAACTAAAGAAAGTTACCATATTGGTCCGTTTACTTTAGATTCGGTAGCCAAACAACCTAGTAATACACTTGCAGCACTTAAAAAATACGACTTAGCTGTAATTGCAAAACCAGTAGAAGCTTTTTCTGAAAGCGAAAAACAAGTGTTGGATCAATATATAGTGAATGGCGGAAAAACGATTTGGTTAATTGATCAAGTAGTGGCTGAAATGGATAGTTTATACAGTCCTACTGGTAGTACTTTAGTGTTTCCAAGAGACTTAAATTTAAATGATTTTTTCTTCAAATACGGAGTTCGAATTTATCCTGATTTAGTAAAAGACGAACAAGGAAGTCCTATAAAATTAGCTACTGGCGAACAAGGAAGCGCTACGCAATTTCAAGAATTCAATTGGAAATTTGCGCCTCAAGTTTATCCACAAAGTAATAACCCCATTGTAAAAAACTTAGGTGGTATCAAATTTGATTTTGCCAATGCTATAGACACATTGAAAAACGGAATCAAGAAAACCGTATTATTAAAGTCATCCAACTATTCGAAACGAATTGGAACTCCAACCGAAATCAATTTGAATAGTGTCAATGAAGAAACCACGCCTTCAGATTATTTGAACAAAGGTAATATTCCATTGGCCGTATTATTAGAAGGTAATTTTCATTCCATGTTCGAAAACCGAGTGTTGGCTTTTGATCAGAATGATTTTCAAGCCAAAGGAATATCGGGTAAAATGATTGTAATTTCGGATGGTGATGTCATTAAAAACCAATTGGATAAAAATTTACTTCCTGTCGAATTAGGCTACGATCAACGCTCTGGAAATTTATACGATAACAAAGATTTTTTAATGAATTGTGTCAATTATTTACTGGACGATACCGGACTTATTAACATTCGTTCTAAAGATTTAGATTTGCCTTTATTGGACAAAGAAAAAGTCTATGAAAACTATACTTACATACAATTCCTAACTATCGGACTGCCAATAGCAATTTTAGCAGTATTTGGCTTACTATTTACTTTACTCAGAAAAAGAAAATACAGCTGATAGATGTTAATAAAAAATTTTCCATACTAAACTAGTTTACGATATATTTGTAAAAAAGTATATCCCAAAAAATATAAAATATAACAGATGAAATTTATAGTATCGAGTTCGTACTTATTAAAGCAATTGCAAGTTCTAGGGAGCGTTATCAATAGTAATAATACTTTACCCATTTTAGATAATTTCCTATTTGAATTAAACAACAATCAATTGACAGTTTCGGCTTCTGACCTAGAGACCACTATGTCTGCTACATTAGATATCGACTCTACCAGTCAAGGAAGTGTTGCTGTTCCTGCTAAATTACTTTTGGAAATCCTTAAAACTTTCCCTGAACAACCGTTAACTTTCACTGTTGAAGAAAACAGTACTATCGAAATTAGTTCTAACTCTGGAAAATATGCTTTGGCCTATGCTCCAGGTGAAGAATTCCCTAAGTCAGTTAATTTAGACGAACCTTCAGTTACTTTAGTTCCTGCTGATGTTTTAGCCACTGCGATTAGCAAAACTATTTTTGCCGCTGGAAACGATGATTTACGACCAGTAATGTCGGGAGTATTCTTTCAGTTTTCTCCACAAGGATTGACTTTTGTTGCTACTGATGCTCATAAATTAGTAAAATATGCACGTACGGATGTAACAGCTTCTCAAGTAGCCGATTTCATCATGCCGAAAAAACCTTTGAATATTTTAAAAAGTATTTTAGGCGCTTCGGATGCTGAAGTAAAAATTGAATACAACGATTCTAATGCAACTTTCTCATTTGACAATTATTTGCTGATGTGTCGTTTAATCGATGGAAAATATCCAAACTACGAAGCGGTTATTCCTAAAGAAAATCCAAACAAATTGATGATTGACCGTTCTCAATTCTTGAGTTCTGTTCGTCGTGTGGCGATTTTCTCTAACAAAACAACTCATCAAATTCGTTTGAAAATTGCTGGGGCTGAATTGAATGTTTCTGCAGAAGACATAGATTACTCGAACAAAGCAGAAGAAAGATTGACTTGTGATTATCAAGGAGATGATATGCAAATAGGTTTCAACTCTCGTTTCTTAACTGAAATGTTAACTAACCTTCAATCGGATATGATTATGTTAGAAATGTCTTTACCAAATCGCGCCGGTATCCTTACACCAGTTGATGGTTTAGAAGAAGGAGAAACTGTAACGATGTTAGTGATGCCAGTAATGTTGAATGCCTAATTCAACTCATCAATAAAAAATAAAAAAACCGCTAATCTCTTGGATAGCGGTTTTTTTTTGAATCTATCATTTTATTGGTATTGACAAAATTGGAATTTCAAAATCGGTGGCTAACTTTTTAGTCAAACTAGTATGAAAGAGTCCTTCAAAAAAACCTCTTTTATAGGGTAACATAATCAATAAGTCCAATTCTTTGTACATTATAAAATCGGTGATTATTGCTTGAACGTCATCGTCTTCAATGATAAAAAAATCAATTGGTTCCGATTTATATTCTTCTTTCCATTCGGCAATAGTTGCTTTTGATACATCTGAATCTGAAGTTTTAACATACAAACACTTTACTTTGGCTTTGGCTTTGTGTGCCAATTTTAAAACCAATTCTAAGGCCTTTTTATCTTTGGATCTAAAACGTGTAGTAAATCCAATTGTGTTAATATTTTGAAATGGCGCATCAGACGGAACGCAATAGACTGGAATACCAGCATCTGTGACAACTGAAGTAGTATTAGTACCCATTAAAAAACTTTCCCAACCAGTTGCTCCAGATGTACCCATAACCACATAATCAATTGATTCTTCTTTGATGGTTTCTTTTATATTGGAAACTAAATCACCCTGTTTTAGTCGATGAGACATTTTGATTTTGTCTAGATGTTCCTTTTCAGCAATGGCTCTTAGTTTAGGAATTTCATCCTTAAACATTTCAAATTCACTCAATTCAACTGAATCATAAATTGCAATATAATTTTCAGGAAAAAATTGGTTATCATAAATAGGCAACTCAAATGAGTGCAATAAAACTAGTTCGCCTTGAACCAATTTAGCCCACTTTAATGCATGAACAAATGCATTATGTGCAGCATCAGAAAAATCTGTTGGGAATAGAATTTTTTTCATTGTATTTACTATTTATAATTACTTAGATCGAAGTTAATGTTAAAAAAATCAACTTAACATGATAATTATCAGTAATTTAAAACCATTTACTATGTAATTTAGGAATGCTTGTTTTTACTAAAAAATAGGTGTTAGATTTAGTATCTTTGCTTTTTATAGTTCAAATAAATGATACAAAACGATTCTATTGTAGCCTTAGCAACCCCTTCGGGAGCTGGTGCCATTTCAATAATTAGGGTTTCTGGTCAAAACGCCATCGAAATTGGTGCTAGTGTTTTTAAATCTATCAAAAACAAGGATTTAACACAACAGAAAACGCACACCTTACATTTAGGACATATTATTGATGAAGGAAAGACTTTAGATGAAGTTTTGATTTCAATTTTCAAAGGACCCAATTCATATACTGGAGAAAACACGATAGAAATTTCTTGTCACGGTTCTACTTATATTCAACAACAAATTATTCAATTATTACTTCGAAAAGGATGTCGCATGGCCGATGCTGGCGAATTTACATTAAGAGCTTTCTTAAATGGAAAATTAGATTTGTCACAAGCAGAGGCAGTTGCTGATTTAATTTCGTCAGATAATGAGGCATCACATCAAATTGCGATGCAACAAATGCGTGGCGGATTCTCAAACGAAATTGCCAAACTACGAGAAGAATTATTGAATTTTGCTTCGTTAATAGAATTGGAATTGGACTTTGCAGAAGAAGATGTGGAATTTGCTGACCGAACTCAATTTCATGAATTATTAAACCGAATTGAATTTGTTCTCAAAAGATTGATTGACTCTTTTGCCGTTGGAAATGTAATTAAAAATGGTATTCCGGTGGCAATTGTGGGTGAACCTAATGTAGGGAAATCGACTTTATTAAACGCTTTATTGAATGAAGAACGCGCCATAGTTTCAGACATTGCAGGAACAACAAGAGATACTATTGAAGACGAATTAGTCATAGGCGGTGTTGGTTTCCGATTCATTGATACAGCTGGAATTCGCGAAACTAAGGACGTAGTAGAAAGTATTGGAATTCAAAAAACCTTTGAGAAAATTGAACAAGCCCAAGTAGTGCTTTATTTGGTGGATGGTTTAGAGCTGAAGCAAGAAGGTGCTTTGGATAGCTTAGTAGTCGCCTTAAATAAAACTCAAAATCAATATCCGCAAAAGACGATTGTAACCATCATCAATAAAAAAGATTTAATTTCGGAGGAAAATATAGTCAACATCGAGAAAAAACTAACAACAAACAACCAAAAACCAAAAACTATTTTTATTTCTGCCAAAAATAAAGAAGGCATTGACGAACTTAAAAATACCTTGCTTTCTTTTGTGAATACTGGAGCTTTACGAAATAACGAAACGATTGTTACCAATACACGTCATTACGATTCGTTACTGAAAGCATTAGATGAAATCCAAAAAGTAAAATTTGGCTTGGAATCGAATTTATCCAGTGATTTAATGGCTTTGGATATAAAAGAAGCCTTGTATCATTTTGGATTAATTACCGGGCAAGTGACTAATGATGAATTGCTTGGAAACATTTTTGCTAATTTTTGTATCGGAAAATAAACACTACTTCAATCTATGAAAAAATATTTTTTACATAACGGAACCGAAAGCTCAGGCCCTTTTAGCTTTGATGAATTACGAGCGATGAAAATTACTAAAACCACACCGGTTTGGTTTGAGGGAATGGAAAAGTGGAAATATGCAGGAGATGTTGAAGAACTGTACGAATTAGTTGCAGTCACTCCTCCTCCATTTCAAGTCGAAGAAACTATTGCACCACAAGCGCCAAAAACAACTAGCAATGCTGCTTTTCTAGGGCTTTCTAAAAATACTTTTATTGCAGTGATTGTAATAATTGTAGTAAGTTCAACTATTGCGATTAATATCATACAAAACATCCGAAGCGAAGAATTAGAAGCTAAAAACAAAAAAACAGAAATTGAGAATAGACAATTTTTATTACAGCAAAAAGAAATTGAAGAGCAAAAAAAATTAATTGAAGAGCAAGAAAAAGCAGAAGCTGAACGTACAGCCCGAGAAAAAAAACAAACGATAATCGATCGTATTGCTGCTATTGAAAACGAAATGGCAATAACCAAAGATAATTTAGATACTGCTAAAGAAAAATTAGCTAAAGCTAGTGATTTCAAAGTGTTGCGAACTTCGATTGAAAAAACTGAGGAGTTGAAAAAAATCAAACAAGAAATAGTTGATTTCGAACAAGAATTGGAAGACTTAGAATTAGAACAAAATAGACTAAGTCTAAAGTTGGATAAAATCAAATAAATCTAGGTTTCAAAATAATCACCATCAACATACTTCCACTCGCCATTTTCTTCTACAAATCGGGAATGTTCATGATGAACTTGTAACTGTTTATTGGAGTTGAAAAAGAATGCTTTGAATTCAACCGTTGTTGAAGTAGCTCGGATTATTTCAAGTCGTTGCCATTGATTACTGGTTGCCCAATACAAAATTTCGTCCTTTGAATGAGTTGCTCTTGTGCTGGAATGCGTTGTTGCAATCAAATAATCCGCGTTATGAGTTGAATAGGCAGAATAGCGTGATCGCATTAGTACTTCGGCAGTAGTTGCTTTTAGCTTTCCTGAAAGAATTGGTTCACAACATTTTTCGAAAGACATACCTGACCCACAATAACAACTTAGAGTCACCATTTAATTTAACTCGTTAATTTTTTGATGCAATTGATTTAACAATACTTGGTAACGACTTATTTCAATTAAGTCGGCATCATCATCTGAAAAATCAAGAAAATCGTCAAGTTGCTGGCTTATTTCAACCAATTTATTATTGGCTTCTTTTCCATTTTTAGCAGCAATTAGATCAATTATTTTTTGCACTTCTTGTTGTAATAAATTGAAATCGTGATTTTCCATATTGTAATTAATTAGTAGTGTCTTCAGGTTTATTAGTATTGAATTGTTTGACAATTTGCTTTAATTTTTCTTTCCTAGCCATGGCAGCTTTTTTGGCTTTGTCCTGCTCTTTGTGTAATTTGTCGTTATGCTTTTTGATATTTCTTTCGTTATTTCTACCCATAATTTATTAGCGTTGTTCTCTTTTTATTTCTTCCAAAGATTTTTCTGTATATATAAGTCCATTGATGATTTTCATGCGCAACGAATCTATATCATCGAATTCAAAATACTTTGCCCAAGAAGTTAATTCCAATAAATTTCTTGCTTGTTTGATTCGCTTAGCGGTTTCAAAACTCGTTCGAAGCACCGCTTTTTGATCAAAAGCAGGATTGTTTTTATGTTGGTATTGAACCGTTTTAGTGTCAAAATTAACTTCCAAATAATACAACTTATCCTCCGCATTATCTGGATAAAAATTAGTCCAAAGTGCATACCCCAATTTTTGTTTTGATGGTGACGTTTCTTTCATAGGCTCTAAACGCCATTTGCTATTAGCCAATCTTCCCCAGTGATTTGACAATCGGTACATTCCCTCTTTGGTATAATAATAGGAACTACCTGCCTTACTTTCATACTGAACCTTTAAACCTTCGATAGCATCAAGAGGTACTTCATTAAATACACAAAATGTATTCTTGAATGAATTAGGGCTTGGACGAAAGGATTGTTTCATTGCACAAAAGTAAGTAGAATCTGCTTTTCAGCCTAACCAAACAATAATTGATTAAGTTTGCAGTCTAATAATTAATAAATAAAAGGTTATGTCAAAATCTTCACACGATAAAATGCTACAAAAAGGAGTTTTCACAGGAAAGTTAGAACAAGATGAAAATGGTAACTACTTTTGTGGCGAATACCTTTTGGATTATAAAATAGCGTCTACAAATCATGTGATTGGTGATTGGATCACTATTAAATCAATAATTGAAAACCCAAGCGACATTAGCTATGCTAAATATCCGAAGAAATCTAAAAATTTTGATAAGGCAAATTATAAAGAGGAATAGCTACAACTAAACCAGCTAAAATTTAAGAATATTGATTGGTCCAAACCGAAAACTTAAAAAAAAGTGTACCTTTGCAAAAAATTTGTCGATTTTGGATTTAATTTCAAATACAAACAAACTAAAAGACAAATAGTTATCTTTATTTATGAAAAAAATAGTTGAATACCGCAAGTTATTAAATGTAGACAAAACTGTCGATTTAAAAGATTTAAAAACCATTTATCGTAATGCGATGAAAGACGCGCATCCAGATAAATTTCAAGGTGACGAGGCTGGTTTGAAAGCGGCAGAGGAAAACAGTAAATTAATTATTGAAGCGTATCACTTTTTAGTAAGTATAAATCCTGAAACGATTAAACAAAACTTACCTGAATACACCGAAACTATTTCAACTTCAACAATTACAGATTATAAATTTGTAGATGGACGTTTGATCATTAATTTTTCTAACGGAAGCGTTTATGAATACATCAGTGTTCCAAAAGCAACCTATGTAAAAATGGTCAATGCTGACTCTCCAGGGCGTTTTGCAAAAAGACATATCTTGAATAACTTTACTTGGAGAAAAACAATAAACCAAGACTAATTCAGGAATAATTTATAATTTAAGCACACCCAACGGTGTGCTTTTTTCATTTTCAGACTTATTCAAATTAAGCGAAATCGTAACAAACACTTATTTTTAGTAATTACAACAAAAATTTAGGCCCAAAAAGTGGTGATACTTTATAATTTTAAATACTTTTGCGACTTAAATCATTTAACAAACTTATAATGAAAAAAATAATTTTATTACTTTCTGCTGCAGTAGTATTAGTTGCTTGTAGCAAAGCTGGGAAAGGGGAATATATCATTTCTGGTACCGCTAAAGGAGTTGAAAACGGAAAAACAATTATTCTTGAAACTCAAGATGAGACAGGAATAGTAGCTAAAGATACTGTGAAAGTTGAAAATGGTAAATTTGAAATGACAGGAAAAATTGACGAGCCTGCTTTTTATACTATTAGACTTGATGGTGCACAAGCTCCAATTCCTTTTATTTTAGAAGATGGAGAAGAAGTTACAATTGAAATTAATAAAGATAGTATTCAAAAATCAAAAATTTCAGGTACATACAATAATGACGAGTATGTTAAATTCACAGAAGAATTAACTAAAATCCAAAAGAAATTAGTTGACTTTCAAACTAAGAATACTCCAGCGATGCAAGCTGCTCAACAAGCTAAAGACAGTGCTACAATTTCAAAATTAATGCAAGAGTTTGGAAAAATTCAACAAGAGGTTGGTGAAACTTCAAAAGCAAAATACCAATCTTATGCTGAATCACATCCAAAATCATTTATCTCAGTTCTTATATTACAAGGAATGTTAAATGATCCAAGCACTGACATCAAAAAAGCTGAAGCAATGTTTAATGAATTTGACGAAAAAATTCAAAACACTAAACCAGGAAAATCGATAAAAGAAGCGCTTGCTAAATTGAAATCGGGTCCTGCTGCACCACCTGCAATTGGAGGAACTAAATGAAGAGCTGACTTTTCGGCACCTAATCCAGCAGGAAAAGTCGTTTCATTAAAAGAAAGTTTAGGTAAAATAACCATTGTTGATTTTTGGGCATCTTGGTGCGGACCGTGTAGGAAAGAAAATCCAAATATGGTTTCTCTTTATAAAGAGTTTCATCCAAAAGGTTTAAACATCATTGGGGTATCTCTAGACAAAGAAGCAAAAGCTTGGAAAGAAGCTATTGCAAAAGACCATTTAGACTGGACTCAGGTCTCTAATCTAAAACATTGGAGTGAACCTATAGCAAGACAATACAATGTTGAATCAATTCCAGCAACATTTATATTAGACGCCAATGGCAAAATAATTGCCAAAGATTTAAGAGGTGCTGAATTACGCAATAAAATTGCAGAGCTATTAGCTAAATAAAATTCATATTAAATGCATAAAAAAAGATCTCCCATATAGGAGATCTTTTTTTATTTTATTCAATACCAATAGGTTAAAAATAATAGCAAAATTAAGTACTATTTTAATTTGCAAACATCAAAACAGTTTATATATTTGCAACCGCTTAGACAAATAAAACGGCCTAGTCTAGGAAATGGGGAGATACTCAAGCGGCCAACGAGGGCAGACTGTAAATCTGCTGTGAAAACTTCGCAGGTTCGAATCCTGCTCTCCCCACAAAAAGTCCTGATGCAAATCAGGACTTTTTTATTTGAATTAATTTTACAACTTTCCCAATCGTTGCATTATAAAAAGTACTATAATTGGAATAGTCAATAATACAACCATCATTGTATGATCTACTAGTAATTGAGGTTGTTCAATTAATGTAATTATGTACCCGCCAACAGCTCCTCCAAAATGAGCTGAATGTCCTATATTATCATTTTGTGATTTCATTCCGTAAATAGAATATAGTAAATACAATATCCCAAAAAGGTAAGCTGGAATCGGAATCACAAAGAAAAGCCCCAACATCATATCGGGTTGTAATAAGATAGCCGAATACAAAACCCCTGTAACCGCTCCTGATGCTCCTACTGCTCTGTAGGTATTATTATTCTTATTAAAAACATAAGTCAGTAAATTTCCGAAAATCAAACTTCCCATATATATAAGAACAAAAGTCCAATTTCCTAGATAAGACAGCACCAAAGGAGCAAAAAACCAAAGCGTTATCATATTGAAAAATAAATGCCCCATATCCACATGTAAAAAGCCCGAAGAGATCATTCGTATCTGCTCACCTTGATGAATACTTCCAATATGAAATTCAAATTTTCTAAAAAAGGAAAAATCATTAAACCCTTTATAACTTATCAATACAGTAACAGCTATTATAATTATTAAAATCATGTTCATATACCTTCATTTAAATGGATGGTAAAGATAGTAAATCGGCTAATTTGATGTTGTTACTATTCTTAATATATAATCAAACATTATTTTGAATTATATTTGTAAAAAATTACCGCATGCAATTTTTGATTTATAGTATTAGTTTTCCTTTCCTTTGGATTATCTCAAAGTTACCCTTTCGATTATTTTATTGGTTTTCTGATTGTATCTATATTCTGGTATATTACATTATTGGCTACCGTAAAAAAATAGTTCGAAACAACATATTGATTGCACTACCGCATTTGTCAGAAGAAAAACGTTTGTCGATAGAAAAAAAATTCTATCAACATATGTGCGATATGTTTTTAGAAATGATAAAAACTATGTCGATTTCATCTGAGGAAATGAAAGAACGATTCAAAATCACCAATATTGAATTGCTCAAAGAATACGAACAAAAGAACAAAAGCATTATTTTATTAGCTGCTCATTATGCGAGTTGGGAATGGTTATTATCTATTAATGAAAGTACCACATTTAAATGTTATGGTGTATACAAAAAAGTAAACAACAAATACTTTGATGCTAAAGTGAGAGCCATTCGATCTAAGTTTAAATCGGAGTTAGTTACTACTGATAATACCATTGCTTTAATTAATGACAATGAAAAAAATGGTATCGTGAGTCTTTATGGATTAGCAAGTGATCAATCACCTCAAGTCCACAAAACTTTTCATTGGCAGCAATTTATGGGAATTGAAGTACCCGTTCATACAGGGGCTGAAATGCTTGCTAAACGCTACGATTTAGAGGTGGTTTTTGCTAAAGTTAAAAAAGTAAAGAGAGGTTTCTATGAGGCTACTTTTGTTCCAATAGCAAATAATCCAAAATCAATTCCTGATTATGAAATCACCGATACATATCTTAAAGAAGTAGAACAACAAATTTTTGAAGCTCCTGAATATTATTTTTGGACACACAAAAGATGGAAACATCGCAGATAAAAAAATCCCCTTTCTTTTGGAAAGGGGATTTTTAATTTTATTGCAATCAGATTAGATTCCCGCAATCACTTTAATTTCATCAATGATTCGTATTGCTAAAACATCTGCCTCTTTTTGTGATGGAGCTTCCGTATAAATTCTAATAATTGGTTCTGTATTTGATTTTCTTAAATGCACCCATTCGGTAGCGAAATCAATCTTAACACCATCAATAGTAGTAATATCCTCATTTTTGTATTTGTCTGTCATCGCCACTAAAATAGCATCAACATCAATTTGAGGCGTTAATTCAATTTTATTCTTGCTCATATAGTATTCTGGATACGAAGCACGTAAAGCCGAAACTTTCATGTTTTTATTGGCCAAATGAGTTAAGAATAAAGCAACTCCAACCAAGCTATCACGTCCATAATGCAATTCAGGATAAATGATTCCACCGTTTCCTTCTCCTCCAATAATAGCGTTGTTCTTTTTCATTAACTCTACTACATTCACTTCTCCTACAGCACTCGCTTCATAACTTCCTTTGTGTGCATTGGTTACATCACGCAAGGCTCTTGAAGATGACATGTTGGAAACAGTGTTTCCAGGAGTCTTACTTAACACATAATCAGCACAAGCAACCAAAGTATATTCTTCACCAAACATTTCACCGTCTTCAGAAATGAAAGCCAAACGATCTACATCTGGATCAACTACAATACCCAAGTCAGCTTTTTCTTTAACTACTAATTCCGAAATATCGGTCAAATGCTCTTTCAAAGGCTCCGGATTGTGTGGAAAATGCCCATTGGGCTCACAATACAATTTAACTACTTCAACGCCCATCAATTCCAATAATTTTGGAATGATTATTCCTCCAGAAGAATTCACACCATCCACAACCACTCTGAATTGGGCTGCTTTTACAGCCGCAACATCTACCAAAGGTAAATTCAACACCTCGTCAATATGAATATCCATATAGGCATCATTTTCAGTCACTGTTCCTAGTGTATCTACATCAGAGAAATCAAAAGCTTCGGCTTCAGCAATGGCTAAAATTTTCTCTCCTTCTACTCCATTTAAAAACTCTCCTTTTTCATTTAACAACTTCAAGGCATTCCATTGCTTTGGATTATGTGAAGCTGTTAAAATAATACCTCCATCAGCTTTTTCTAAAGGTACCGCAACTTCAACGGTTGGTGTAGTAGATAACCCTAAATCAATCACATCAATTCCAAGTCCTACCAAAGTATTTACAACTAAATTATGAATCATAGGTCCCGAAATTCGAGCATCACGTCCAATTACTACGGATAATTTTTCTTTACCCGAATAGTTTTTTAGCCAAGTTCCATAAGCCGAAGCAAATTTTACTGCATCCACTGGAGTCAAGTTATCTCCAACTTTTCCGCCTATTGTACCTCGAATTCCTGAGATTGATTTTATTAATGTCATCTATATCTGAATTAAATTTGTATTTTGAAATACAAATATAAAAGTTCGCTTTTAGCTAGACGACAAAATCATCACCTTTTTTTTACAAAATGAAAATCTATAATGAACTGAACTTTGTATATTTGAAAAGAAACAACTCGAACAACAAAATGAATTTCCTTGCCCATATTCATCTATCTGGAGAAAACGAATTGATCAAAATTGGCAATTTCATGGCCGATGGAGTTCGGGGAAAACAATATGAAAATTTTCCTATTGATATCCAAAAAGGAATATTGTTACATCGAGCGATTGATACTTTTACTGATGCACATCCCATTTTTCGTCAAAGTACTAAAAAGCTCCATTCCCGCTACCATCATTATGCCGGCGTGATCGTGGACATGTATTACGATCATTTTTTAGCAAAAAATTGGAAGTCATATTCTACTGAGACTTTAGAAAAATATACTGCTCAATTTTACCAATCTTTACTAAACAATCCAACGATTTTAACAACAAAAACTCAAAATCTATTACCCTATATGATGGAATACAATTGGCTTGTCAATTATCAATCCATCCATGGTTTAGAACGTATTTTAAGCCAAATGGATCACCGCACCAAAAATCAATCTTTGATGCGTTTTGCAACCGAAGAACTCGTAGCGCAATACGACGAATTTGAAGGCGAATTCTCTTTATTTTACAATGAAGTCCAACAATTTTCAAACAACAAACTCGACGAATTATGATAACAACTTATCGTGTGTTTTTTATTTCATTACTGGTCCTAGTAACCAATATATCACAGGCCCAAAAAGGGCTAATCGCTGACAAAGCCATGGTAGTTTCTGCTCGTGAAGAGGCGTCTAAAATTGGCGTAGCCATTCTCAAAAAAGGTGGCAATGCTTTTGACGCTATGGTTGCGACCGAATTGGCACTGGCCGTAGCTTATCCGTATGCAGGTAATATCGGCGGAGGTGGATTTATGGTCTATCGCAAAGCCAATGGCGAAACCGGAACGCTCGACTATCGAGAAAAAGCACCATTATCTGCTACTAAAAATATGTTCTTAGACAAAGGAGGAAATATTATACCCGATAAAAGCACTGATTCTCCACTTGCCATTGGAGTTCCCGGAACCATTGCGGGCGTTTTTGCTGTTCATGAAAAATTGGGTTCTCTACCCATATCAGAAATTATGAAACCCGTAATTGAATTGGCTGAAAAAGGAGTTGTTGTTACCAAAAAACAAGAAAAAAGTTTGAACAATTACCGCGAATCCATTATCAAAGCGAATGGAAATACAACCAAATTTGCTACTATTTTCAAAGAAAACGATACCATCAAATATCCTGCATTAGCGGAGACATTAAAACGAATCGCTAAAAATGGAAGAGCAGAATTTTACAAAGGAGAAACAGCAAGAAAGTTGATTCGCTATTTTAATAAAATTGGAGCTATTATTACCGCCGAAGATTTGGCACAATATGAAGCTAAATGGAGAAATTCGCTAGAGTTTAATTACAAAGATTTAAAAATAATTTCGATGGCGCCACCAAGTAGTGGAGGCATTTGCTTAGCTCAAATCATGAAAATGATTGCACCATATGATATCGCTAGCAAAGGACATAATTCGCCCGAGGCCATCCAACTAATTGTGGAAGCAGAACGAAGAGCCTATGCCGATAGAAGTGCCTTTTTAGGCGACCCCGATTTTGTAAAAATTCCACTAAAAGAGTTAATGGACTCTGAGTATCTTAAAAATAGAATGTCAACGTTCAATTCTAATAAAGCGACTTTATCCTCTGACATAAAAGAGGGTAAAGTAAATTACAATGAAAGTACAGAAACAACTCATTATTCTATTGTGGACTCTTTTGGAAATGCTGTAGCAGCCACAACTACTATTAATGATGGTTTTGGATCCAAATATTATTGCGATGAATTAGGCTTTTTCTTGAATAACGAAATGGACGATTTTAGTGCCAAACCAGGAGAACCTAATATGTTTGGATTGATTGGAAATGAAGCTAATAGCATTGCTCCCCAAAAACGAATGTTGAGCTCGATGACACCCACTATAGTTGAAAAAAACGGAAAACTATTTATGGTGGTGGGTTCGCCAGGAGGATCTACAATTATTACCTCGGTTTTACAAACTATTCTTAATGTGTACGAATACAAATTAAGCATGCAAGAAGCTGTCAATGCTCCCCGCTTTCATCACCAATGGCTGCCAGACGTAATCACTTTTGAACCCAAAGCATTTGATGCCAAAACTTTGGAAACATTACTAACAAAATCCTATTTAATCAATGAAAAAACGACTCCTGTAATTGGCAAAGTAGACGCTATTTTAGTGCTACCTAACGGAAAATTAGAAGGTGGTGCCGATTACAGAGGAGATGATAAAGCTGTTGGATTTTAATTGTCTAGTATGAACTTTATTACCGAATTAGAAACCGAATTCAAAGCCAAGCAGCATCCAGAAAATGCTGTTCCAATGGCCAAATACATGAAGGATTTATTTCTGTTTTTTGGAATTAAAACCGATGAAAGAAGAGCTATTTTTAAATCCATTTGTAAAAAATACCAGACCGAAATCGACACTAATACCAGAACAATTGGTTGGGAGTTATTTCAGAAAAAAGAAAGAGAACTTCAGTACTGCGGAATAGAAATTCTAATCCAGAATTTGAAAAAAAAATATGTCATTGAAGACATTGTTTGGATCGAAAAATTGCTGATTACCAATTCTTGGTGGGACAGTGTCGATACCATTTCAAAATTTATCTTAGGCGATTATTTGCAGCAATTTCCTTCTGAAATACCAACTGTTGTTGCCCAATTTTCAAATGCTGACAACATTTGGTTGAACCGAAGCGTAATCCTATTTCAATTGGGATACAAATCACAAACTGATTTTAAACTACTACAATCATTGTGCACAAAACATAGTAATTCTAATGATTTTTTTATTCGCAAAGCAATTGGTTGGGCATTGAGAGAATATGCAAAGACTGACTCCAATGCGGTTCGCGATTTTGTAAGTAAAACAAATCTTAAGCCTTTAAGCAAAAAAGAAGCTTTAAAAAATATTTAATTGTAATTTAGCGGGCTGAAAAAAATACCATGTTTAAGAAAATCATACTTAAAATAGAAGGCACGATCGCTTGGTCTAGATCCAAACTAGGTGATAAACAATTTATCTTTCTATCGGCTGTACTTGTTGGTATTTCAGCTGCATTTGCAGTAATAGTTTTAAAAACATTTGCTCACTGGGTGTTTACTTTTGCTACCTATGTAAGCCGAATTCTGAAATTAGGTTTCTTCAATAGTATTCTACCTATTATAGGGATTCTATTAACTGTTTTTGTAATTAAAAAATTCTTAAGTGGTACCATTCAAAAAGGAACTTCTCAAATCTTATATGCTGTAGCCAAGAAAGCCAGTATTATCCCTGCCAAACAAATGTATGCGCAAATCATTACTAGTTCCTTAACGGTGGGTATGGGTGGTTCTGCCGGTTTAGAAAGTCCCATTGTAATTACGGGTGCTGCTTTTGGTTCAAATTTCGCACAGAAATATAGATTAAGTTATAGAGACCGAACGCTATTGATTGGTTGTGGTGTTGCAGCGGGAATTGCAGCCGCGTTTAACGCACCTATTGCCGGTGTTTTATTTGCTATTGAAGTTCTCTTAGTAGATGTAAGTATCTCTGCTTTCACCCCAATTATGATCGCTGCAGCTACAGGCGCTTTGGTATCTGTAATTGTATTGAATGAAAATATTTTACTATCGTTTAAGCAACAAGAAGATTTTAATTATCATAACATTCCGTTTTATGCCTTCTTAGGCATATTCACCGGTTTGATTTCCATTTACTATTCCCGAAATTTTCAACGAGTAGAACATTTTTTCAGTCGTTTAAAATTAGGGCCCTATAAAAAAGCACTTTTTGGCTCTACCCTATTAGCTATTTTAATATATGTGTTTCCAACCCTTTTTGGAGAAGGTTACGAAAGTATTCGAATTCTATCAGAGAGCGATCCTGGACAACTATTAGAAGACACCTTATTTAGCAGTTTTAGAAACAATAGTTGGGCGCTATTGCTTTTTGTGGGTTGCACGATGTTACTCAAAGCTTTTGCCTCCGGTTTAACAATTGGTAGTGGTGGTAATGGTGGTAACTTTGCTCCTTCCCTATTTTTAGGATCCTATGTTGGATTTTTCTTTTCCAAGTTGATTAACCTTATTGGGTTAGCCAAATTACCCATCAGTAACTTTACTTTAGTTGGAATGGCGGGCATTTTAAGTGGGTTATTTCACGCACCCTTAACTGCGATTTTCTTGATTGCCGAAATCACCGGAGGCTACAATTTAATGATTCCTCTGATGATCGTATCATCAATAAGTTTTGCTATTTCGAAACGTTTTGAGAAACATTCGATGGATGTGAAGAATTTAGCCAAAAAAGGACATGCGTTTACAAGTAACAAAGATGCCAACGTATTATCGACGTTAAATACTAATTCTATTATTCAAACCGATTATTTGACCGTATCTCCAAATGAAAATTTGGACAAATTAGTTGACTTACTATCCAATTCCACTCAAGTTGTTTTTGCAGTAGTGAATTTGGAAAACGAATTGGTGGGCGTAGTCTATTTTAATGATATCAAGGAAATAATTTTCAATACCTACAGAGTGAAATTTACCTTAATTAAAGAGATCATGACTGCTCCGAAAGAAATCATTACACCGGAGGACAGTATGGAAATGGTAATGGATAAATTCGAACAAACTAAAATGGCTTTTTTACCCGTACTTAAAAATGACAAGTACTACGGATTTATTTCGAAATCTATGGCTTTAGAAGCCTACCGTACCAAACTGAAATCCATGACGATCGAGTAATTCAGTAGCACAAAACTCAATTGCCAAATTAGAAGCTATTTTAACATAAAGTTCGCTGCTGTTGTACCAAAAGAATCAATCAAAATGGTAACTTTGCTTTTTTGCAAAAATTATGGTAAACACAGATAATACTATTGATGTACAGGGCGCTCGCGTTCATAATCTTAAAAATATCGATATTTCGATTCCTCGTGAGCAATTAGTTGTAATCACAGGACTTTCAGGTTCTGGAAAATCATCCTTAGCTTTTGATACGATTTATGCCGAAGGACAACGTCGTTATGTTGAAACTTTTTCGGTCTATGCACGTCAGTTTTTAGGTGGATTGGAACGTCCCGATGTGGATAAAATTGACGGACTTTCTCCGGTGATTGCCATTGAGCAAAAAACAACCAGTAAAAGTCCACGTTCCACTGTTGGGACTATCACTGAAATCTACGACTTCTTGCGCTTATTATACGCTCGTGGCGCTGATGCCTATAGTTACAATACCGGAGAAAAAATGGTTTCCTATTCTGATGAGCAAATCAAAGAATTGATTACCCAAGATTTTACAGGAAAACGAATCAATATTTTAGCACCAATTATTCGTGCTAGAAAAGGACATTATGCCGAGCTTTTCCAACAAATTACCAAACAAGGCTTCTTGAAAGTGCGTGTGAATGGAGAAATTCAGGATTTGGTTAGCGGTATGAAATTAGATCGTTACAAAACCCATGACATTGAAATTGTAGTAGATAGACTTGTAGTGGATAACAATGAAGACAATCAAAAAAGATTGTCAGAAAGCATTAATACAGCGATGCATCATGGTGAAAATGTATTAATGGTTTTAGACCAAGATTCCAATGAAGTACGTTATTTTAGTCGAAATTTAATGTGTCCAACTACTGGAATTTCCTATCAAAATCCTGAACCCAATTTGTTTTCTTTTAATTCGCCAAAAGGGGCTTGCGCACATTGTAACGGATTAGGAACCGTGAATGAAATCAACCGAAAAAAGATCATTCCGAATCCTAAATTATCCATTAAAAATGGAGGTTTTGCGCCATTAGGCGAATACAAATCATCTTGGATTTTCAAGCAATTGGAAATAATTGGCGAAAAATACGGTTTCAAATTGACCGATGCGGTAGAAACCATTTCGGAAGAAGCAATGGAAATGATTTTGAACGGTGGCAAAGAAAAATTCACGATCAATTCCAAAGATTTGGGCGTAGCCAGAGAATACAAAATTGACTTTGAAGGCATTGCTCATTTTATCAAAAATCAATACGATGAAAGTGGTTCAAGTTCCATTAAACGTTGGGCAAAAGAATTCATGGACGAACTGAACTGTCCCGAATGTGAAGGTTCGCGATTGAAAAAGGAAGCCCTTTTCTTCAAAGTAAACGATAAAAACATAGCCGAATTAAGCGATTTAGATATTTCGGATTTAACGCTTTGGTTTCAAGAATTAGAAAGTCATTTATCTGACAAACAAAAAACAATTGCTACCGAAGTCATCAAAGAAATCAAAGATCGATTGGACTTTTTGATGAATGTAGGATTGAACTATTTAGCCCTAAGCCGAAGTTCTAAATCCCTCTCTGGAGGTGAAGCACAACGTATCCGATTGGCTACTCAAATTGGTTCGCAATTAGTCGGGGTAATGTATATTTTGGATGAACCCAGTATTGGTTTGCACCAAAGAGATAACGAAAAATTGATTCATTCTTTGGAACAATTGCGCGATATTGGCAATTCGGTAATCGTAGTAGAACACGATAAAGATATGATTGAACGCGCCGATTATGTGATAGACATCGGACCAAGAGCAGGAAAATTTGGTGGCGAAATTATCAGTCAGGGAACACCCGCTGAGATATTGAAAAGCAACACCATTACAGCACAATTCATGAATGGTGAAATGAAAATTGAAATTCCCAAAAAGCGTCGGGAAGGCAATGGCAAATTCTTAAAACTAACGGGCGCAACTGGAAATAATTTAAAAAATGTTTCCATTGAGCTGCCATTAGGTAAAATGATTTGCGTAACTGGAGTTTCAGGTAGTGGTAAATCAACTTTAATTAACGAGACCCTCTACCCTATTTTAAATGCCTATTATTTCAATGGAGTAAAAAAACCACAACCCTACAAAAAAATTGAAGGTTTAGAACACATTGATAAAGTGATTGATATTGATCAAAGTCCTATTGGGCGTACGCCAAGGTCTAATCCAGCAACTTATACTGAAGTCTTTTCGGAGATTCGAAACTTATTCACGATGACGTCTGAAAGTATGATTCGCGGTTATAAAGCCGGGCGTTTTAGTTTTAATGTAAAAGGCGGTCGTTGCGAAACTTGTGAAGGTTCTGGAGTGCGTACCATCGAAATGAACTTTTTACCCGATGTGTATGTTGAATGTGAAACCTGTCAAGGCAAGCGTTTTAATAGAGAAACTTTAGAAATTCGCTACAAAGGGAAATCTATTTCAGATGTATTGAATATGACCGTAGATGAGGCAGTACCTTTCTTTGAAAACATTCCTAAAATTTACAGAAAGGTAAAAACAATTCAAGAAGTGGGATTAGGCTATATAACTTTAGGTCAACAAAGCACAACACTTTCTGGCGGTGAAGCACAACGAATTAAACTAGCTGGTGAGTTGTCTAAAAAAGATACAGGAAATACCTTTTATATTTTAGACGAACCTACAACTGGATTGCATTTTGAAGATATTCGAGTTTTGATGGGGGTTATTAATAAATTGGTTGATAAAGGCAATACCATCTTGATTATTGAACACAATATGGATGTGATCAAACTAGCAGACTACATAATTGACATTGGTCCCGAAGGTGGTAAAGGCGGTGGACAATTGGTGGCCAAAGGGACTCCTGAAGAAATTGTGAAAAATAAAAAAAGCTATACTGCAGAATTTTTGAAAAAAGAATTAGTTTAGTAGGTCGTAAACATCGCTATTCGTATTGAAGACATGAAAAGCTACTAAAATTTAAAACTATGAAATTACACGATACTAACGAGGATAAAGAAATTCAAGCTCAACTCAATCAAAAAGATTGGAATGAAATTCGTGCCAATGACAGTTGGGGTATTTTTAAAATCATGTCTGAATTTGTAAATGGATATGAGGCTATGGGACGTATCGGACCTTGTGTAAGTATTTTTGGTTCGGCCAGAATCAAACCTGGAGACCCCTACTATTTACTAGCCGAGAAGATTGCTTATAAAATTAGTAAAGCAGGTTATGGAGTAATTACAGGGGGTGGACCTGGAATCATGGAAGCAGGAAATAAAGGAGCTCATTTAGGTGGTGGAACTTCTGTAGGATTGAATATTGAACTGCCGTTTGAACAACATCACAATCCGTATATTGATAGAGATAAAAATTTAAACTTTGATTACTTCTTTGTTCGAAAAGTAATGTTTGTAAAGTATTCACAAGGCTTTGTAGTAATGCCTGGCGGATTTGGAACATTAGACGAACTTTTTGAAGCCATAACTTTAATTCAAACCAAGAAAATAGGTCGTTTCCCAATTGTATTAGTAGGGACAGCATTTTGGTCAGGATTAATTGATTGGGTAAAAACAGTTTTAATAGAACGTGAAGAAACAGTTAGCGCTTCTGATTTAGATCTTATAAAAATTGTAGACACCGAAGATGAAGTAGTAGCAGTAATTGATGCCTTCTACAAAAAATTTGATCTTAGTCCGAACTTTTAATTGTTTGACTATCGAATTCTGATCTGTTTTCGGTTATTAAATTGTATCTTATAGTTAAATCATTTAAAGTTGAAATCATTTCTCAAAATAGTTTTTTGTTTCTTGTTGGTATTCCTATCAACAAATGTATTTGCCCAACATCAATCTAAAATGATTGTAGAGCTTGTTCCTGCTACACATACACTTCGTATTCAACAAGAAATTAGCTTCATCAATCAAACAAGCGACACTCTTAATTCTATTGTCTTAAACGATTGGAACAATGCCTATTCCGACAAAAATACACCTTTAGCCAAGCGTTTTTCCGATGAATTTTATAGAGGTTTTCATTTGGCCAGCGATTTGGAAAGAGGTGGCACGTCTAATCTAACTATATTAAATAATGACAAATTATTTCTTTCTTGGGATAGGACTGATGAAAACCCTGATTTAATTACTGTTAATTTAAGAGAAAAATTAGCTCCACATCAATCAGTAACTCTTTTCCTTACGTATTATACTAAAATTCCGAGCAATGAATTTACTAAATATGGATATGCACCTAATGGTAATTTAAATCTTAAAAATTGGTTTCTAATACCCGCTCGTTATGAAAATAATGAATTTGTAAAATACAGCAACAGTAACTTAGATGACATTGCAAACAGCAGTTGTAATTTTTATATTCAATTTAAAATACCAAAAGAAGCAGTCTTAACGACCGATTTAGTAATCACAAAACAGCTAGAAGAAAAAAATCAAATTAGGTACTTTTTGGAGGACTCCAATAGAACCGACTTTAGCTTATATATCGAATCTAAATCTAACTTTAGGAGTTATCATAACGATAGTAACGAAGTCCTAACTGATATCAATAATTCAAAATTAGACGATATTCAAAAAATTATTATTATCAACCGAATAGCCAATTTTGCAAATGAATTTATTGGTATATATCCACATCAAAAAATCCTGGTTTCGCAAACCAACTATGACCGAAATCCGTTTTATGGACTCAATCAATTACCCCAATTCCTCAATCCGTTTGAAAATGATTTCTTATTTGAAATTAAATTTTTAAAGACCTATTTAGAAACCTATTTAAAAACGAGTTTAGATCTTAATCAAAGAAAATACAATTGGATTTACGACGCTATACAAATGGATGCAATGATCCAATATATTGAGCAATATCATGCAGACTTAACTATGCTTGGAAAAGCTTCGAATCTCAAAATATTGAAAAGTTACAATTTAGCAAATCTAAAATTTAACGAACAATACAGTTATTTTTATATGTTAATGGCACGCAAAAATTTAGATCAAGCATTAGGAAGTCCCAAAACTGATTTGATCAAATTCAACGAACAAATTGCCAGTAAATACAGAGCAGGATTAAGTATTCGTTTTTTGGATAATTACCTTCAAAAAGGAATTGTAAAAAAAAGTATTCGTGAGTTTTACAATTTGAATAAGGTCCAACAAACAACAGATAAGGACTTTGAAACTATTTTAAAATCGAATACAACTAAGAATATCGATTGGTTTTTTTCAACTATCGTACATTCGAGAGAATTAATTGATTACAAATTTGCCAAAGTTTCAAAAACCAAAGACAGTATTACTTTTTCAATAAAAAATAAAACTGATTTGCCAATTCCAATTCCTATTTATGGTTTAAAAAAGAAAGAAATAGTATTCAAAGATTGGTTGGATTTAAAAGAATGTGACAGTACTTTTACACTACCTAGGAAAGATGCTGATAAAATAATTCTGAATTACAACAATGAAGTACCTGAATACAATTTGCGTAATAATTGGAAAAAATTAGAAGGTTTTTTTCCAAATAATCGTCCGATAAAATGGGTCTTCATGAAGGATTTAGAAGATTCTTATTACAATCAAATTTTGTATGTCCCTACACTTACCTATAATTTATATGATGGCCTTACACCAGGATTACGCATACACAATAAAACCATTTTAGACAAACCTTTTATTTTTGATGTGGCTCCTTCTTATTCAACAAAATCGAAAAACATTTCAGGTGGTGGTGCTTTTTTAATAAATGATAATCGTAGAACTGGCAAACTATATTCTATACGGTATTTATTGTCAGGATCTTATTTTCATTACGCCCCTGACGCCACTTATACTAAAATTGCTCCCTCTGTGGAATTTCGTTTTCGAAAACCTGACTTTAGAGATAATACGAAAGAGGCAATCGTACTGAGGCAAGTCATTGTTAATCGAGAGCAAAGTCAATTAGTACCAACTAATTTGGAAGTAAATTATTCCGTATTTAATGCCCGATATTATAATTCTAAAACTGAAATTACCAATCATAGCAGTTCCAACGCCGATATTCAATTGGCTACAAATTTTGCCAAAATTGCTACAGAATTCGAATACAGAAAACTTTTTGAAAATAATAGACAAGTCAATTTACGTTTGTATTTAGGAGCGTTTTTGTATAATAAAACCAATTCAGACTATTTCAGTTTCGCCTTGGATAGACCCACCGATTATCTTTTTGATTACAATTTTTATGGGCGTTCTGAAAGTAGTGGTTTTTTTAGTCAACAATATATTCAAGCTGAAGGAGGTTTTAAATCAAAATTGAACACCGCTTATGCCAATCAGTGGATGGGAACTATAAATGGCAGTTTCAATATTTGGAGATGGATTGAAATATATAGTGATTTTGGTGTGATAAAGAACAAAAACCAGGGGGCTAAATTTGTTTACGACAACGGCATTCGATTGAATTTAGTAACCGATTATTTTGAATTGTATTTTCCTGTTTATTCTAATAATGGATTAGAAATTAACCAGAAAAATTACAATGAAAAAATCCGATTTGTGATCACCTTCTCACCCAAAACATTAATAAACCTTTTCAATAGAAAATGGTTTTAATATATCGCCAAAAAATTACATAATTATTTAACAAATTATATTTTTACGAATAATAATTCAACAAAACACTATAAATATCAAAAATCATTACAAAAAGCTAATTATAATTAGTAGTGTTAGTATGAAAATTTGTAGTTTTTAATTAGATTTGTACATTATGTCATCCTTTTCAATTATGGTACAAGAAAAAACAACAACGGCCTTAACTTTTGAAGACTTCAAAATAGAAGTTTTGAATGATTACAAAATTGCAGTAACTAGCAGAGAATGTAGTTTATTAGGTCGGAAAGAAGTTCTTACTGGAAAGGCTAAATTTGGCATCTTTGGAGACGGGAAAGAAGTACCCCAATTAGCCATGGCTAAATACTTTAAAAATGGTGATTTCCGTTCTGGCTACTATCGCGATCAAACCTTCATGATGGCAATTGGCCAATTAACAATAAAAGAGTTTTTTGCTGGTTTATATGGTCATACAGATTTGGATCACGAACCCATGTCGGCTGGAAGACAAATGGGAGGCCATTTTGTAACCCACAGTTTAAATACTGATGGTTCATGGAAAAACTTAACTGAACAGAAAAACTCAAGTTCAGATATCTCTCCAACAGCAGCGCAAATGCCACGCCTTTTAGGATTAGCTTATGCGTCAAAAATATACAGACAAGTTTCGGGAATTACTAATGCGGCAAATTTTTCTAACGAAGGAAATGAAATCGCATGGGGGACTATTGGCAATGCCAGTACCTCAGAAGGCGTTTTCTTTGAAACAATCAATGCTGCAGGCGTATTGCAAGTTCCTATGGTAATGAGTGTTTGGGATGATGAATATGGCATTTCTGTTCATGCAAAACACCAAACTACTAAAGAAAGTATTTCTGAAATATTAAAAGGGTACCAAAGAGAAAACGGAACCAATGGTTTTGAAATCATAAAAGTAAAAGGTTGGGATTATGCTGATTTAATTGCTACCTATGAAAAAGCGTCTGAAATAGCACGCAAAGAACATGTACCCGTTTTGGTTCATGTATCGCAATTAACTCAGCCTCAAGGACATTCTAGTTCAGGATCTCATGAGCGATATAAAAGTACTGAAAGATTAGCTTGGGAAAAAGATTTCGATTGTATTCGTCAAATGCGATTATGGATGATCGCTATTAATATTGCATCACCAGAAGAATTAGATGAAATCGATACCAATGCAAAAACAGAAGTACTTGAAGCTAAAAAAGAAGCTTGGAAAGAATTTATTGACCCTATTATCAACGAACAAAAACAACTCCTTTCACTACTAGAAAGAGTAGCTGAAACGAGTCAAAATAAAACTAAAATACTTCAACTTAGTGCTGTTTTAAAAAACACCAAAGATCCTTTAAAAAAGGAAATTTTAGGTACGGCAAGAAAAGTATTGCGCTTATTGATTAATGAAAATGGTAAAGCAGAATTATCCCAATGGATTCAGAATTACACTGCAATAACGCAACAAAAGTTCAGTAGCCATTTGCATTCTGAATCGAATTCGAATGTTTTTTCAGTACATCCTATTGCTCCTAAATACAATGATAATAGCATTGCAGATACTGATGGTCGAATGATTATTAGAGATAACTTTGATGCTTTATTTACCAAATACCCTGAGGCTCTCGTTTTTGGTGAAGATGCTGGAAATATTGGTGATGTAAATCAAGGCTTAGAAGGTATGCAAGAAAAATACGGGGAATTGCGTGTAACTGATGCTGGCATTCGAGAAGCAACCATAATTGGACAAGGAATTGGTTTAGCATTAAGAGGGCTTCGTCCTATAGCTGAAATTCAATATTTGGATTATTTATTGTATGCGATTCAAATTTTAAGTGACGATTTGGCCACCTTACAATACCGAACTTTTGGTAGACAAAAAGCTCCATTAATTATTCGTACTAGAGGGCATCGATTAGAAGGCATTTGGCATTCAGGGTCGCCAATGGGAATGATCATTAACGCCATACGAGGAATTCATGTATTGGTACCTAGAAACATGACTCAAGCCGCAGGATTTTACAATACGCTTTTAGAAGCCGATGAACCCGCTTTAGTTATTGAGTGTTTGAATGGTTACCGTTTGAAAGAAAAAGCGCCTTCAAACTATGGCGAATTCAAAACACCGATTGGAATTGTAGAAACGCTACGAGAAGGAAAAGATATTACCTTGGTCTCCTATGGTTCAACCTTACGATTAGTAGAACAGGCCGCAATTGAATTGGCTGAAATTGGCATTGATTGCGAAGTAATTGATATTCAATCTTTATTGCCTTTTGATATTCATAAAGATATTGTAAAAAGTATTGCTAAAACCAACCGATTGTTAGTGATTGATGAAGATGTTCCAGGAGGAGCTTCGGCCTATATCTTACAAAAAATTATTGAAGAACAAGATGGCTATTCGTATTTGGATAGTAAACCACAAACATTAACTTCTAAAGCACATCGACCAGCATATGGTACTGATGGTGATTATTTTTCTAAACCATCTGCAGAGGATATTTATGAGAAAATATATGCTATGATGAGTGAAGCAAGACCAAATCAATTTCCCGATTTATATTAGAGCATTACAATACAAAAGGCTACCAATAGGTAGCCTTTTGTATAATTGAATATATACCATAAATAAGATTTATGATATTCTAATCTAAATAAAAACGTTTATTATACCCTTCACTTTCCAATTTATCAGGGTTAAAATTATAGATCAAACCAACTTCTATACTATTTGAACTCAACATTTTATCCAATCCATACGAATAAGAAGAAGTTAATTCAAATTTACTTAGTTGTACCCTAAACATACCACCTAAAGTTTTTGAACTACCTTTAGCATTACCACTTTTGGAAATAGTTTCAAATAGACCAACCGTAAATGCACTTAAGGTAAAATCTTGACTAAACAAATATCGCTGCTGTGTACCTACTTTTGAAAACGAAGAATACAAAAACAAACTAGAGTTGTTAATGTTTAATTCATAACCAATTTGGGTACTCATGCCAACATCAAGTTTTAAATCCTGACCAATAAATTGCTTCGGTTTATTAATATGAGATACTGCTAACCCGAAAAAGAAACTCTTGTTATTTACCATGATTCCAGTTGAATAATCCGGATAATAACGAACCATTTCATTTGCTTCTAAATCCTCTCCCGTAAGTGGTTTCAATATGTTTGAATATAAATCTAGTTGGTTATCAAAAATTAAAGAACTATAATCATATAAATTGTTGACTATTCCTGCCGAGATTGAGGGATACGCTTTCCAATTCTCATTAATTGCAACTTGATAAATAAAACTTAAATTAACTTTAGACTTAGAATAGGATGCAATACCAAAATTTTCACGAAAAACAGAAGCTGCTAATGAGAAATTATTATTAGGAAAAAATTTACTTACTGACAAAAAGCTAGCCTGAGATTTTACATCATTAATGGATTGCATTTTGTGCAGCATCGAAACTTCCGAATCATTATTAAAACCAAAAAAGCTCGGATTATTTGCGCCTAAAACGCGGCTAGAAAGAGCAAAAGTATTCTCTTGTGCTAAACCTATCGTAGGCAATACAAATAGAAAAATAAGTATATATCTATATTTTGCTGTCATTATTTAAAAAGATAAAAATTAGCTGATTTATTAATTACAATATCTTCAAAAGTTACACCTTCAAAAATACAATAATAATTTCTATTGCTTAGTGAAGCATTTTGTCCATTCCAACCTTTCCAACTTGTTAATTCAGTTGTGTCTTTAAAGTCAGGGTTAGAGAACGATTCTTCATAAAGTTTAACCCCTGCCGAATCATAAATTGTCATTTTACCTGATTTAAATCCATTAAAAATAGGTCTGAAATAATCATTAACATCATCCCCTTCAGGAACTCCATCTGATCTCAGGTTAGGTGAGAAACTAGTTGGGAATTTTAATTGATAGGCTTTACCTACAAATACAGGTCTTTTTATAGTTACACTACATCCCAATTCATTAAATATTTCCATTTTTGAAGTATATACTCCCGAAGCAGTATAGGTATGTTTTCTTTTTTCTAAACTAGTTTCACTTCTTAAAATTTCAACTGGAGGAGTACCATCACCAAAATCTAAAACTTCTCTAATATAAGTCCCGACAGATTTATTTTTGAATACTACTTCTTCATTTTCAGCACTTCTATCTTTCATATCCATTATTTTACCATCTGCATTTAGAATTTCAAGTTTTGGTTCCGCAATACCAAATTGATAGGTATAGGATAGACTACATCCGAAAGAGTTTTCAATTTTTAACTCAGCACCCAAAACTGGGTTGTCTATAACTATTCTAAAATACTCTGCTGTGTCTTTAAGAGCGCTTACTTCAACATTATTATAATAAAATTTCAATGTACTAGAATTATTCTTAGTAATTATGGCTTCTATATACCCTGGTTTACCAACACATACTGATTCATCCGGAATAGGATTTATCGGAATTGTTAGTCTTTCATCAATAATTTTAAACTCTTGTTTACCACTACTACATCCATTTGAGTCAGTAACTATTGCACTAACTGATCCTAATGGTAAATTACTTAATTCAAAAAGGGTACTAATCACCTCGTCTTTTTCATTTTTCCATTCAATCGTATAGGGAGCTGTTCCGCCGGAAATACTCACACCTAAACTTCCTTTTTCATCTATACAAGATTGGTTTTTATGAAAGGCCTCTGTGATTACAATAGCTTCAGGTGCAGTAATTGTAAATGAATAGGTTTTGCTTTCACAATTGTTTTCATCAATAATTACCAAATCATAGGTGCCCGGTTTAGCCACTTCTATTCTAGCATTCGGTGATGAGAAATTACTTGGTCCTGCCCATCTAAATCTATAAACACCTACACCACCAGTAACTTGATTAGTAACATCAATTGCTGCTTTGTTAAGAGTATTAGTTCCAAATTCATCCAAACATTTAATTTTTTGAACTATATACTCCTCTAAGAGTATCGATTTTAAACGTATTTCAGCTCGATTTTCTATTTCAAAATTCAAAATAGATTCGCAACCAAATTCGTCTTTCACCTTAAGAACATGAACACCAATTGGAACATTGATTAATTTATATCCTTTTCTTTCAGGGCTTTCATCTCCATATTTAATTAAATTGTCACTTTCTAAAGTAATGGCTACATCATCTAAATAAAATTCAATTGCTTTTGACGCATTAGGCTCTACTTTTTCAATTTGAAATTCAAATGATCCTTTTCCATTAAAGCACAAAGGTTTTTGGTATTCATCTTTGTAAACATAGTTTTCTCGACGACCCCATTTATCATTTAAATTAAATCCTTTCTCTATTACATTAACAAATTTTTCTACAAAACAGATTGGATTTAAAGTTGACACTCTTACTTTATATTTACCAATAGACGTAACTGATCTCACTCGTTCATCGGACGCTGTTAGATCGGTATATGGATCATACAATCCTGATGATTCGTTATACTTGAACCATTCTATTTTTTGACCATTCACTTCGGTTCCTGTAATATTAGTTATTGAAATAATAGCAGGATCCGTAGGAGTTTTGCAATTCAAAATCACATACTCTGGAGCGTCAAATTTCACTTCTACTGAAGGAAGAATTATAAACGGACTAGTAGTTATACTACAGTTGTTTTGATCAACAATAGTTAAGTTATAATCACCTGGAGCTAAGTTTTCTATATTTCTAGAATTACTAGTCCATCCTTCAGGTCCTGTCCAAAAGTAATTCAATACTTTGTCAGCTTCTGGACCATCTACAACCGTTGCTGGAATAGTCAAAACGATTTTTCCATTATTTAAACCACATGAAGTATTGGTCAAAGTTACTTTTGTACGGTCAATAAATAATTTTCTATCAATTGTTGGTTGAGTTATCTCAATTGGAAGCAAACCGAACAAGACATCTCCATTTGCAGGATTACGTGTCACTGAATATCTATTTCCCTTAAAATCGATAACTTCAATACTATAATTACCCGCAGTTAATTGATCAATCGTGATTGAATTTCCTTCAACATCTTTTGGAAGATTATTAATTAACACTTTGTAAGGTGCAGTACCCCCAATTATATTTAAAGTTATTGATCCAGTATTGGCGCCATAACATTTTACATTTACATGGGAAGCTGTCTCTTCTGTAACTTTTAATAATTCCGGCTCCGTAATCACAAATTCTTTAACTACCGAACAATCGATTGAACTTGTAATCGGATAGCTAGTAATCGCAGAGTTTGTAGTACTATTATAAACTATTTTTGTACCTCTTGATTTATGACTACTTGCTGTTCTTATTCTATAAGTACCCGCACCCAAAGTTGAAGATTCAAATGTATTAGCCAGAGAAACTATAGGAACTTCTGTTCCCTCACTAATTTTATACCAATTGGTAATGTATACAAAATCGTAAAATGCTTTTGACTCTGTATTTGTATTAACATTTGTAAATGGACTTGAGTCTGTTATTCCAACTAGACCTACACGATATTTACCATCAGCCTTTCTGAACTCAGTAGCATTGGCTTTTAGTTGTTCTTGTATTTCTAGTACTTCTGGTTCTTTGATTTCAATTGCAGCACCAGGAATAGTTCCACATTCATCAAACTTGTCCTTTACCAAATAATGATACATTCCTGAACCTCCTTTGATCTTAAATACTCCATTGGTATCATTGGTTAGATAACTAAAACCTGCCTCCGGACTTTGATCCCAAGTAATGCTATAAGGTGCCGTTCCTCCACTTACAATCACTTCGATTGAACCATCATTCGACTCTTTGCATGTTTCATGTAGCAAATTAGTAGTAATTTGCAGTGAACTTGCAGGTTGCGTAATTCTAACTGGGATTAATCCATAGACAATATCATTATTTACAGGATTTTTTGTTTGTGAATAACGATATCCCTTGGCATCAATTACATCAATAGTGTAATCTCCTGCCGCTAACTGATCAATTGTAATACTATTGAATACATTTGGTTTGAAATCAGTAATTGAACCTTTAGACCATCTAACTTCATATGGAGCAGTTCCACCAACTATATTTAAAGTAATAGAACCTGTGTTATTTCCATTACATTTTACATCAATACGTGCTGCAGAATCCTCAGTTACTTTTAATAATTCCGGTTCTGTAATTATAAAATCTTTTGAAGTAGCACATCCAACAGAAGCTGAAATAGTATAAGTAGTTGTTGTAGAACCATTATACACAGTTGTAGTACCAATTGATTTGTGACTACTTGTTGATTTAATTCGATAACTACCTGCTACTAAATTTGTAACAGCAAAAGTATTATTTGAATACGATAAAGCTTCTTCTAATCCAGCATTTATTCTATACCAAGTAGTACTATAATTTGTAGCATAATCATTAAACGTATTTCTACTCTGTGCATTTACATCTACAAATGGTCCTGAATCTGTAACACCTACCAAACTAATTGTATACTTACCATCTGGTTTTCTAAATTCAGTTACATTAGCTTTTAGTTGTTCTTGTATCTCTAATAATTCAGGTTCTTTGATTTCAATTGCAGCACCTGGTGTAGTTCCGCATTCTTCAAACTTGTCCTTAACTAAATAATGATACAGACCTGCTCCACCTTTAATTTTAAATACTCCATTGGTATCATTTGTCAGATAACTATAACCTGCCACCGGACTTTGATCCCAAGTAATACTATACGGAGCTGTTCCCCCAGTTACTAGTACTTCGATAGAACCATCATTAGACTCTTTACAAGTTTCGTGAACCAAATTAGTAGTAATTTGTAATGAACTCGCTGGTTGTAAAATTCTAACTGGAACTAATCCATAAATCACATCATTATTTGTAGGATTTTTTGTTTGTGAATAGCGATACCCCTTAGCGTCGATTACTTCAATACTATAATCTCCCGCTGCTAACTGATCAATAGTAACGCTACTACCTACATTCTGCCTTATTTGAGTAGTTGAACCCTTAGTCCATCTCACTTCATAAGGAGCTGTTCCTCCTGTGATATTCAAAGTAATAGAACCTGTACTTGCTCCGTTACATTTAACATCTAAATGTGAAGCTACAACCTCTGAAACACTCAATAATATAGGTTGAGTTATTTCAAAATCTTTATACGTAGCACATTCAATAAAATTAGACGGGGCAGTAACTACTGTTGTATTGGCACCATCATAAGTTGTAGTAGTAATTACTGATTTATGTTTAGCTATTGATCGAATTCTATAACTACCCACTCCAAGATCAATAGCTTCTATAGTTCCATTTGTATATTGGGTTTGCTCTACTTCTACATTGTTAACAATCTTATACCACTTGGTAGTAGTTTCATAATTGGTAAATGTTGTATCACCAGAATTTCCAGCTAATGAAAATTTATATTTACCATCTGCTTTTCTGAATTCAGTTGCATTTGATTTGGATACTTCTGTAATTGTCAATTGTGCAGGTTCTTTAATTACTGGATTTCCACCTGGATTGGCTCCACAATTATTTACAGCATCCGTTACAGTATAGGTATAGCTACCAGCTGGGCCTGTTATCTTAAATAAGCCTTCAAGAGGTTTATTTATAATCTCGGTAAATCCAGTAGGACCTGTCCATGTTACTTTATAAGGTGCTGTTCCACCTGTAACCTCAACCTGAATCGTACCGTCATTAGTAGCTGTATTTTCTTTGCAACTTACTGGAGTAACTATTTCTCTAAAAAGTAACTTTGCCGCCGGTTGTTTAATTTCAATTTGTACCGTACCATTGGTCACTACACCCGTTTTTATCCCTTCAGAAAATTTACAACCATTCGCATCCTTAATATCGATCTTATAGATACCAGCAGCCAAATCGGATTTAGAAAAATTATCTTCATCAATATTTGATGCGATTTCACTTAGTGGATTAGTACCTAATCCGCTTAAAACAGAATAAGGTGCAGTTCCTCCTGTAAAATAAATTTTATAAAATCCATCTGTTCCGCCATTACAAAACACATCAATATGTTGATTAACTTCTTCAATTAAATACAAAGGTTCTGGTTTTGTAATCGAATAGGTTTGTTCAACTGTACAATCGGTTTTAGGTATACCTCCCAAAACAGGAGTAACACTAATGTTATAAATACCTTCTCCTAAATTGGTTAAAATTTTAGGATTAGAAGGATTGGTAATAACTACTCCATTTTTTTTCCAAACATAAATATAAGTTGGCATATTGCCAGTATATCCACCACCTGTTACATCAATTTTAATACTACCATCGGTTTTGTCAAAACAAGAGATATTTTTAATATCCGCATCAACAGCAGAGATAACTACTTGAGATGGACCCGGTATAATAACTTCCTCAGAAAAATCAATACATTGACTGTTTTGATCTTTAATGGTTATAGTGTAAGTTCCAGGGGATAGATTATCAAATTCTAAATTACCACCATTACCATTATCAGAATAAAACTCATCAATCAAATAACTTTCACTTCCTTTTGACAATTCAACAACCAAAGGCTGAGCACCACCATTTATAGTATACACTACTTTTCCATCATTGGTTTCAAAACAACTTTCAGGAGTAATAACTCTACTATGGTTAAATGCATCAAATTCGTCTACAGTAAAACTATCTGTAGAAATAGTTTCACATTGATTGCTATCCGTTAGTTTTATT
Source organism: Bacteroidota bacterium (assembly GCA_046048915.1). GTDB lineage: Bacteria > Bacteroidota > Bacteroidia > Flavobacteriales > Flavobacteriaceae > Flavobacterium. The sequence goes on from JBJOFE010000002.1 coordinate 43,599, forward strand.
TTATAAGTTCCAGCAGCTAATCCAGTCATGATTTCTGAGGCACCAAGATCTTCTTCTCCAAATACACCAAACCATAACGAAGTAGATTGTGCATTATTAGTATTTGTCGCATCCACGATTGAAATCCTATAAGGTGCAACTCCTCCAGTAATTTTAACAGTTGCAGTACCATTTGACTCAGCATTACAACTCTCCTTTTTACTTATCAACTGAATAGTATGTGGTGCAGGTTTGAAAATTTCAAAAGGAACTTTATTTAATACATCACACCCACTTCCATCATCAATAAATTGAATGCTGTAAAGCCCTTGTGGTAAATTAGAAATAACAATAGTTGGTACAGATGGATCTGCTAATCCTAAATCTCCCCCTTGAAAAACCTGTTGATCAGTTCCACGTTGGGAACCGTTTGCATTTAAAATTTGATATTTATAATATTTTTTATTACTTAAATCTATGAAAGGTTTTCCACCATAAATACCTTTCAATTCTAATTTACCTGATGCATTAGCAGAAGCACAAAGTACATTTTGAACTGTCTTCTCTAAAAAATAAATTGATTTACTTAATTTATAAACAAACTCAATTTCACAACCATTATTTTGCGCAATAAGGTTATTAGGATCTTTTTGAATAATAGTAACAGTATATACATCATCTTTTAAATTTTCAAATCGTACTGAAGCCTTTTGGCTAGTAGGATCTATATAAAATTTATTTGTAGGTAATACAATAGTTCCTACTTTTTCACCCTTAAGGGTTACTTTATAAAAATAACCACTCCCTGGAGCATCATTAAATGGTGTCCCTGCATTCAAATCAAACGATAAAGAAGCATTAGCAGGATCTTGTATCGCTGGATCACACACATTATTAACGGCTACTTTATTTGATATTACCATCGCCGATGAAGGTCCTAATACCTGAGGACTAAGTGTTATTGCTTTACAATTATTGATATCGTTTACTGTAACGGTATACGTTCCTGTCCCTTTTTCTGAAAAACTTACGCTTCCGCTATTAAATAAATCCCCATTCACTTTATAAGGCAATGTACCCCCTGTGATGGCAATAGAAAATCCGCCCGCATACGGTGGATCAAAACATACATTATTGGAAATTGAACTTACCGTAGCTTGTAATTCTGTAGGCTTTTCAAGAACAAACTCAAAATCTTTAAAACAGGAAGTATATGTTCTATCTGTAATTCGAACTGTATAAGTTCCTGGATTTGATAATCCTGTTAGATCTTCATTCGTACTTGTAAAATTACTTGGACCAGTCCAACTAAAGGTATAACCGTTATTAGCACCCCCTTTTACATTTATTGCTATTGCACCATCACTAGTATTATAACATTTAATTTGGGTAATGGCTTCCGCCATATTAGTAATTTTAATTTCTTCTGGACCTGGGATATATACTGCTAATGAATTAGAATAACAACCCTTCATGTCTTTAATAGTTAATACATAGTCCCCAAATTCTAAACCAGTTATAGCTTGTGTTGCATTTGAATTAGTTAATTTATTTACATCATTCAAGATATAAGTATACGGAACCGTTCCTCCAGCAATTGAAACTGAAAAAGCACCGTTCTTTAATTCAAAACATGTTTCTGATTGAATTGAATTTGCAACTAATTGTAAATTCATTTGAGCTGGTTCAGTAATAGATATCCCATCTTGAGAATAGATTATTCCTTTACTATCAGTTACCACTATTTTGTATAACCCTGCTCCAATTTTAGACAAGACCAAATCATTACCATCTAAAATACCATCATTAGTTGGAAGATAAGTAGTACCATTATATTTAAACCAATTAATTCGGTAAGGACCACCATAGCCTCCTTGAGGATTAGCTGTAATACTCCCCAATGCACTTCCAAAACAAGATGTGTTGACTGTAGTTATATTAAATACAAATGGAGTAGGATTTGCTAAAACAAAATCTCTCGGAATACTAAGACAGTTTTTAGCATCTTTCACTACAATTCTATAGGTACCAGATCGTAATCCTGAAATATTTTTAGAACTACTAGTATACGAATTAGGGCCTGTCCAAGAATAAGTATATGGGCTAGTTCCACCAGCAACCTCAATAGCAATAGCGCCATCTACAGCATCTGTTACAGTAATGGGAGTAACTGTAAAAGAACTAATATCTACACGTGTTAAAGGTTGCGTGATTACTGATTGATAATTTGCAGTACAACCCGAATTGTCTTTTACATTGACTACATAGGTTCCAGCACTTAAATTTTCTTGAGTAAATACATCTGAATTTGTACCACTAATTCCAGAGGTTTTGTTAACAATACCATTTACTGAATACGTATATGGTGAGGTACCGCCCGCTATATTTAATCCATACGAACCCGTACTATCGCCAGTACAATCAACGTTATTTAAAAAAGAAGACGTAATTGCTAATGCATTTTGGGGCTCTGTAATTGTTACGGTTTTCAAATCAAAAGAGGCTCCTAATTTGTCTTTAATTCTTAACTCATAGACTCCGGCTACTAAATTATTTATTGAAAAATTAGTAGAGCTAAATCCATTTGGACCTGTCCATGCAACTTGATATGGTCCTCCATTGCCTCCAGAAGGAAAAGTTGAAAGTGATCCATTAGTTCCACCTTTACAACTTACATTGGATTGAGCTATATTATAATTAAAGGTATCTTCAGATTCAATCGTAAAATTACTTTCAAGTGTACATCCCTTAGCGTCTGTAACACGTAATTTATATAAGCCATTAGCTAAAGTTGAAATATTTTGATTGGTACTAGTGTACGAACTAGGTCCTGACCAAGAATAAGTATAAGGCGCTGTTCCTCCAGCAATAGTAATTGAAATAGCGCCATTACTATTAGACAAAGTTGTATTAGTAATTACAGAATTTGATATAGATAAAGGACTTGAAGGACCATTAATTACTACAGAAATTTGTTCCGAAGCACAGTTATTTGCATCTATAATCTTGATAGTATATGAACCAGCAGTTAAATTAGATATCAAATAGCTATCTGTATCTAAAGTACTGTCTCCCCTGTTTGAAGCGACTTCAGTTCCATTCAAAATATATTTATAAGGAGCTGAACCACCTGAAGCTTGTAATCCAATTTGTCCAGTGTTATCTCCAAAACAAAGTACTGGCTTTGTATTATTAACCACATTAGAAACCACTAAAGGATTAGTAGGCCCTCCAATAGTTACTTCCTGTTCATAAACAATTCCATCCTTGTCGGTTACACGAACTTTATACAGTCCAACCCCAAGGTCAATCAACGATTTAGGATCTGAATCTGCATCCACAACCGGTTGAAAACTGGTTGAATTATTTTTAAACCAGCTTATTGAATATGGTGCGCCACCACCGCCGCTTGGATCAATTGTTATTTTACTTTCTTGTTCTCCATAACATCTTACAAGACTAGGAGTATTCATATTAAATGCAAAAGGGGGATTAGTAATTTCAAAATTTACCTTATTGATTGCATAATAAATATTACCCACCGGTTCCACTTTGATTCTTGCCGAAGTAGTATTCGCTAAAATTGGAAGTGTGACTTTTTCTGAACCATCATTGGGTGTTGTTTCTGCCAATACATAGGAAAAGGTCAAACCTCCATCATAAGAAAGGGATATTTTTACATTTTGAGTATTAATAGCAGAGGCTTTGGAAGACGATTCATTCCAATTAATCATTACCTCATCTCCTTGTTTGTATTTAGTACCGGATACTCCTTGAGAAGTTACAATAAAAGGACCAGAGCCATTATTTAGGGTAGTCACTTTAAAATCCTCTTGAACTAAAATAGGTGCTGTAAAGTTGGACTCCCTTACATTTAATGTAAAATTCATTTCACGGCTTACCTGTGGTATAACCTCCCATGTACTAGCAGTACTGCCGCTTAATACCGTTTCTAATTTTGGAAAAAACCGAACTAACTCATCTTTAGGATAGTAGGTTATAAAAGATGGCCCCACATTACTAGTAGCTAACGGGGGATTAGAAGTAGCCACCGCATCCATTTGATCCCAATTGTAGGACAAAATATCATTTTGTGCATCTTTAAAAGAAAATTTATCTCCAAGTACAAATGGAGTACCAGCTGGTATCGTATACACAGTACTTAAAGGAGATGTTAAGTAAGTGGGCGCTGTATTTGAATTTGATCTAATTACCGCACATGAGGTATTGGTAATATATGCGTTCATTTCTTTAATACTTTTAGCATGGTAAAACAATTCCATGTTACCGTAACCCATTATTGTTATACCAGCACCAGTCTCAACCCGATTAGTACCTGTTCCGACATTGCTATTAAAAGTGTGCCATGCACCTAACTGGTGACCAATCTCGTGTGCCACTACTCCCGGGAAATAATCTCCAACCTCAGGATTTGCAGATCCAGAAATACCATTGGCTTTATTAGAATTACATAAAACAAATAAATTGGCTACTCCACCAAAACTAGATGCATCAAATACATGTCCTAAATCATAGGAATTGATCCCAATTTTTGAATTAATAACTTTAGAGGCTTCTCCTAATAAAGCCATTTTATCTCCGTGTGTTAATTTATCATTAGCGGTATTGAATTCAATCAATTTATCGTTACTTAAAGCTAGTTCAAATTTAATTCCTAAATCACGAACAGTAACAGAATTAACTGTGGAAATAGTTTGTGCAATGGCACTCATCACAATTTCTTTCTTCTCGGCAAGTGTGGCATCACCAGCACCATACAAATCAATAAAGTGATTTGAATATTCGGCTGTAGGAAGTACTGCTAATCGATACACTTTTAAAGAGGTATTCGAACTTGGGGCACCGAGATTGGCAGTTGTGCTAGAAGAATTTAGTCTAGATGCAGAAGAACTAGATTGATTCACTTGATCATCATCATCAACAGGTGTTGTATCTGATTGAATATAAGTTAAAATATAATTGGACCCGCCTACTGATTTCAAAGTATATACTTTGTCTTCCAATTTAACTTTTCCTAAAACTCCAAATGAATTTACAGTGAAATCTATTTTTGATGAACCACCAATTGCACCACTGTAAGTTCCTATACCAGGATATTTAGCTTGTAAATCAGGAGAAAGTACACTCTTTTTAGTCACTTTAAATAGTGCTAAACTCCCATCTGTAAATGGAAATTTAACTTCTGAAGATGTAGCTAAAATTGTTTTTAACTTATTAAGATCCAGAGTGTAAAATCCAATAACACTTCCATTGCTAGCAGCAACATTTGTAGGAATTGGTTTTTGAACCCATGGGTTGTTATCTTGAGAAAATCCTAAGTTTACAAAAAGAAAAAAAAGTAAACATGTTACCGAACGGTGAAAAAAAGTTTTAAAATTCATATCCTGAATGAAATTAGTTTCATAATAATCTTACTAAATTACTTACAAATAATAGTGATTTAGTACTTTTTACCATTAATTAAAAATTTCATCCGTATGAATTAAAAATTTATTAACAGAAAAATGTTAACAAATATAAAAAAAAAGTGTCATCCTTCATCGAAGTATGACACTTTATATCAAAAATTAAACTGTTTTATAAAATATAGTCTGTATTAATAAAGTTAGATTCCTTGCTATTCAATAACTCTTGCAAAATTGCATTGTTATACTCATTGTCTTTAGAAGCTACAAAAGTTCTAATTGAGAATGAACGCAAGGCATCGTGAATACTTAACGTACCAACCGCAGAATCTTTTCGGCCTGTAAACGGGAACACATCGGGTCCTCTTTGACATGAACTATTCAAGTTAACTCTACACACTAAATTGACTAAAGTATCAATTAGCGGTGCAATGGTTTTAATGTCTTTTCCAAACAAACTCACTTGTTGTCCGTAATTGGATTCGGCCATATCATTCAAAGGTTCTTGAATATCTTTAAATGAAATGATTGGCACCACTGGACCAAATTGCTCTTCGTGGTACACACGCATGTTTTTGTTAACCGGATATAAGACCGCTGGAAAAATAAAGTTATCGCTATGCTCCCCTCCTTTTGCATTCAAAATTTGAGCACCGTTGGCCTTCGCGTCGTCAATCAATTCTTGAATATAGGCTGGTTTTTCTTTTTCTGGAAGTGGCGTCAACATCACTCCTTTTTCCCATGGATTTCCAAAAGTCAACGCATCTACTTTAGCTGCAAAACGCGTGTTGAACTCTTGTGCAATCGATTCGTGAACATACAAAACTTTCAACGCGGTACAACGCTGTCCATTGAATGACAACGAACCTGTAATACATTCTTGGATAGCCAAATCCAAATCAGCATCTGGTAAAATAATGGCAGGATTTTTTGCTTCTAATCCTAAAATCAAACGCAATCTATTTTTATTGGGGTGTTGGTCTTGCAACGCAATAGCTGATGTACTGTTTCCAATCAAAGCTAAAACGCCTACTTTTCCTGATTTCATGATGGGTGAAGCAACTTCTCTACCTCTACCGTAAATAATATTAATAGCTCCTTTTGGGAAACTACTTCTAAACGCTTCTAAAAGCGGCGATAATAATAACACTCCGTGTTTCGCTGGTTTAAAAACCACCGGATTACCCATAATCAAAGCAGGAATCAACAAAGAGAAGGTCTCATTCAAAGGATAGTTGTAAGGCCCAAGACACAAAACTACACCTAAAGGTCCTCTCCGAACCATGGCGTGAATACCCTGAACTTTACTAAAATGAGCACTTCGACTGTTCAATTCTTTCAAACTATCAATCGTATCGTAAATGTACTCCACCGTTCTGTCAAATTCTTTTTCAGAATCGCCAAGGGTTTTTCCAATTTCCCACATTAATAATTTTACGACTTCGGCACGAGTGTCTTTCATTTTGGTTACAAAGTCTTCCATACATTGAATGCGATCCACGACCTTCATGGTTGGCCATAAACCTTGACCGTTATTGAAGGCTAAATCAGCCGATTCAACTGCTTCCATCGCTTCTTTTTCTCCCATTGCAGGAATAGTTCCTAACAAAGTTGGTGCATAATCAGCTGTAGAAGAAATGGTGGAATAAACCGGTGTGGTAACACCAGTCCATTTTTTTAATTCGCCGTGAACTAAATACGTATCTTGTGTTAAAGGCGAAGTAATTTGAAATTCTTGAGGAATTGTACTCATAGTAGGTTGTTGTGTTGTTGTTTAGTAATTTAGGGTTCAACGATATCGCCGTCCCATTCGATAATTCCACCTAATAAGTTATAGGCATTTTCAAAACCCAATTCGTTCATAATCGCACAGGCATTAGCGCTTCTAGCTCCAGAACGACAGTAAACATAATAGTTTTTGGACTTGTCCAAAGTTTCTAAATCAGCTACAAAAGCGGGACCTTGATGAAAATCATAATTAATAGCACCCGCAATATATCCTTCTTCAAATTCCATGGCTGTTCTCACATCAAGTATAACAGCATTTTCGTCTGACTCAAATTGAGCAATCCAATCTTCTTGTGTTAAATTCATATCAAATAATTTTGTTTTTGTAAAAATACGATGTTTTTAGTAAACATCAGATGAGACTGTTACGAATTGAAAACTAATTTCACGAAAACGATTTCCATATTTCATTATATTCAATAAATTGATCTTTAGGCCGAATTCTTTTGAAGAATTAGTTATCGTTTAGCTTAAAATTAATCGTATTTGATAGTTGGATAAATCGAATTTAGTCCAATTCATAACTTCTGAAAAAAAATTTGGGATAGAGCTAAGTTAAGACTGTGACAAATGTTACATTTGATATGATTCAAAATGTTCATTTTTGTGATTAAAAATATCGAAATATGGAATACATTGGCTACTTTGCATCAATAATTATTGGGCTATCACTTGGTTTAATCGGAGGTGGCGGATCCATTTTAACTATTCCTATATTAGTTTATTTATTTAAAATTGACCCTGAATTAGCCACCAGTTATTCGTTATTCATCGTTGGAGTTACTTCTTTATCAGGTTGTATCAGCCATTATCGAATGGGGAATTTGCAAATTAAGGCCGCGTTGTATTTTGCCGTACCTTCTATTTTTTCAATTTTGATCATTCGCGAAGTAATTTTTCCTCAAATCGCAGAAACACTTTTTTCTATAGCCTCGTATCAAGTATCAAAGAGTTTTCTAATCATGATTGTTTTCTCTTTGCTAATGATGGCAGCTTCTATATCCATGATTAGAAAAAGCAAAGAAGTAACAACAACTGGAAAAACCAACTATGTTCAATTGGGAGTGATTGGGTTTTTCGTAGGAATTGTGACTGGTTTCTTAGGAGCTGGTGGCGGTTTTTTAATTATACCCGCTTTGTTGTTTTTTGCAAAATTACCCATGAAACAAGCCATTGGAACCTCTCTACTAATTATTTTTATCAACTCTAGTATCGGATTTGGAGGCGACTTATATATCGGAACTCCCATTGATTATGGATTCCTTTTAATTATTTCAGGCATTGCCTTTATAGGAATGCTCATAGGAACACAATTGTCAAAACGAATTGATAGCAGCCAACTCAAACCCATTTTCGGTTGGTTTGTTTTAATTATGGGCATTTACATTATTACTAAAGAAATTTTCTTTACCTAAATATTTAATCAATCAAAAATCAATTTTTAAAATCTATAATCTGAATTACATTTGTAATCAAAAAAGGAAATTACACTCATGCAAATAGAACAAATTTATACAGGATGTTTAGCACAAGGTGCGTATTATATTACTTCTAATGGAGAAGCAGCCATTATTGACCCGCTTCGTGAAGTACAACCGTATTTGGATCGATTGGAGCGCGACAAAGTAAGCTTAAAATACATTTTTGAAACGCATTTCCATGCTGATTTCGTTTCAGGTCATGTAGATTTAGCTAAAGCAACCAATGCAAAAATTGTATACGGTCCAACTGCTAAACCTGAGTTTGAAGCTATTGTTGCCGCTGATGAGCAAGTTTTTGAAGTGGGAAAAATCAAAATCAAAATACTCCACACTCCCGGTCACACCATGGAAAGTACTACTTTCTTATTGATTGACGAAAACGGAAAAGACCACGCCATTTTCTCTGGAGATACTTTGTTTATCGGAGATGTAGGTCGTCCTGACTTGGCACAAAAAGCCGCTTCAATGACTCAAGAAGAATTAGCAGGCACTTTGTTCCATTCGCTTCGAAACAAAATCATGACTTTGGCAGATGATGTTATTGTATATCCCGCTCACGGTGCTGGAAGTGCTTGTGGTAAGAACATGAGTAAAGAAACTGTTTCTACTATTGGTAACCAAAAAGCAACCAATTATGCCTTGAGAGCCAATATGACTGAAGCCGAATTCATCAAAGAAGTAACGGATGGTTTATTGCCTCCACCTGCTTATTTTGGTATGAATGTAGCCATGAACAAAAAAGGTTACGAAAGTTTCGAAACCGTTTTAAACAACGGAATGCGTGCTATTCCTGTAGCTCAATTAGAGCTAATGGTAGAAGAAACCAGAGCATTACTGCTAGATACTCGTAACAATGGAGAGTTTGCTCAAGGATTTATTCCGCAATCGATCAACATTGGCATCGATGGCGATTTTGCGCCATGGGTAGGTGCTTTAATTGCCGATGTAAAACAACCTATTATATTAGTTACTCCAAATGGACGCGAGGAAGAAACGGTGACGCGTTTGAGCCGCGTTGGTTTTGATAACCTAATCGGGCATTTAGAAGGTGGATTCGAGGCTTGGAAAAAAGCAGGTCACGAAATGGATACTGTTAATCGAATTTCGGCGGAAGAGTTTGAAAAACAAGTGACTATTGGCGAAAGCAAAATCATAGACATTCGTAAAGAAAGTGAATACGAAGCCGAACATATCGAAGACGCATATAGCAAACCCTTAGCGTATATTAACGAATGGGTTAAAGACATCAATACTGAAGAACATTTCTTCTTGCATTGCGCAGGTGGTTATCGTTCCATGATTGCGGCTTCTATTTTAGAAGCGCGCGGATTCAGAAACTTTAGTGAAGTAGAAGGCGGTTTTAATGCGATTGCTAAAACAACTGTTCCTAAAACTAATTTTGTATGTCAAAGTAAAGTATTGAAATAAAACGAATTAAAATATCAATTTTTATGAAGAATTTGCTTTTAACCAATTGGCATATAATGCGTTGGGTGCGTTTAGCCTTTGCTATTTTTCTTTTCAGTCAAGCCTATATATTGAGAGAATGGGGATTTGTAGCTTTTGGAGCCTTCTTCTTTTTTCAAGTGATTTTTAATATGGGTTGCGGACCAAATGGTTGCGCAGTACCCAATTCAAAAAAATAAATTATGGGAAAATTTAATCAAATCATACAATCTGATCAACCCGTATTAGTAGATTTTTTTGCTACTTGGTGTGGTCCTTGCCAAATGCTAGGCCCTATTTTAACTGAGGTAAAAACCAATTTAGGCGAGCGCATCTCTATCATTAAGATTGATGTCGATAAAAACCAAGCCGTTGCAGCTCAATACCAAGTTCGTGGTGTGCCAACAATGATTTTATTCCAAAATGGCAAACAATTATGGCGACAATCAGGGGTGCTTTCTAAAGAAGACCTGATAAAAGTAATCCTTGAAAAAAGTAACTAATGACTAAAAAAGCCTTACTTCTAACCGGTATCGGAATTGCCATTGGCGCCCTTGCCGGTTATGGGTATTATTTTTACGTAGGTTGTGCTTCTGGCACTTGTGCCATTACTTCAAAACCACTCAACTCCACACTCTACGGTGCACTAATGGGGGGATTAATTTTCAATATGTTTGTGAAGGAGACAAAAAAGTAAATAGTTACGTAACAATAGTATCCCCACAAAAGAGTATATTTTAGTGCAACGTCCATTTAAAAAGATTTTAATACTTGTGAACAATTGAATGATATATGTAAGTTAATTTAAATTTGATAAAATTTTTTGTTCTCAAATAAAAAAGAATTGGAAACTAATAAAACTAGCGTAGTGTAAAAAAAAAAGTCATGTGGAAAAAAGAAAACAATCAACTGCAGCGTAGCTTTGAATTTAAAAATTTTGTAGAGGCTTTTGCTTTTATGACAAAGGTTGCCTTTGCAGCAGAAAAAATGGGTCATCACCCCAACTGGACTAATGTATACAACAAGGTACACATCCAGTTATGTACTCATGATGCAAATGATACCATTACAGAAAAGGATATCCAACTTTCAAAAGAAATTGATGCCTTATTCGATAAAGGATAACAATAAATAAAACTACACCCTCCCCTTCAACTCCACTGCATCAATATCGCTATGCGAAGCATCGTAGATTGATTTTCCTTCTTTAATCAAAAGCAATTGCGGTGATTGGTGGTAGACATCAAAACGAGTCGCGATTTCATTTGAAATGTCTCTGTGATTCAACAAGTCTAAAAAGTAAGGCGTTACACTGCCTTCTAAATCAAATTCGTTCTCAAATTGTTTTAACGCCATACGGCTAATACTACAACGGGTACTGTGTTTAAAAATCGCTACCGGTAGTTGGTGAGACAATTCCATAATCTCGTTCAATTGTCCCAAATCAATCAATGGAATCCAATTGATTTTGGATGCATTGGAATTTTTATTTTCTGAATCTCCAAAAATAGAAGTAAATAAAGTCATTTTGTCGGTTTTAAAGTCATTTTGTCGGCTGTAATCCCTTGGTATACGCCAAATTGACGTAAATTTAGAAGTGGAATAACAATTGACGATTTTAATGCGAAGTTAATTATTTAACCCCAAATAATAATTTAAAAAAAAGACAAAAATGAACATCAATAAATTTACCACCAAATCGCAAGAGGCTATTCAACTTTCGCAACAAATTGCGCAAGGATTGGGTCAGCAACAAGTAGAAAACGAGCATATTTTTAAAGCACTTTTAGAAGTCGATGAAAATGTTACGCCTTTTCTACTCAAAAAATTGAACGTGAATGTGTCGCTATTCAAACAAATTTTGGAAAGTACCATTCAAAGTTTTCCAAAAGTTTCGGGTGGCGATATTATGTTGTCCAGAACGGCTAACGCAACCTTGAACGAAGCCGAAATCTTGGCCGGAAAAATGAACGACGAATTTGTATCGGTAGAACATTTGGTGTTAGCTATTTTTGGTTCCAAAAGTAAAATTGCACAAATTTTAAAAGACCAAGGTGTAACTGAAAAAGGACTAAAAGCTGCTATCGAAGAAATGAGAAAAGGCGAAAGAGTAACCTCTGCCTCTGCCGAAGAAACTTACAACGCCTTAAATAAATACGCCAAAAACCTGAACGATTTAGCACGAAGTGGTAAATTAGATCCAGTCATTGGTCGTGATGAAGAAATTCGACGAGTGTTGCAAATTCTAACCCGACGAACCAAAAACAACCCCATGTTAGTGGGCGAACCAGGTGTAGGTAAAACGGCTATTGCCGAAGGGTTAGCACACCGAATTGTAGATGGTGACGTACCCGAAAACCTAAAAGATAAAATCATTTTCTCACTTGATATGGGGGCCTTGATTGCAGGTGCCAAATACAAAGGGGAATTTGAAGAACGTTTGAAATCAGTGGTAAAAGAAGTGACCGCTGCCGAAGGTGATATTGTCCTTTTCATTGACGAAATCCACACTTTAGTGGGTGCTGGTGGTGGCGAAGGCGCCATGGACGCGGCAAATATTCTGAAACCCGCTTTAGCGCGTGGTGAATTGCGTGCAATTGGAGCAACGACTTTGGACGAATACCAAAAATATTTTGAAAAAGATAAAGCCCTTGAAAGACGTTTCCAAAAAATAATTGTGGAAGAACCGGATACCGAAAGCGCCATTTCGATTTTACGTGGAATTAAAGAAAAATACGAAACCCACCACAAAGTGCAAATCAAAGATGAGGCGATTATTGCTGCTGTAGAACTATCGCAACGCTATATTACCAACCGTTTTCTTCCGGACAAAGCGATTGATTTAATTGACGAAGCGGCTTCTAAACTGCGAATGGAAATCAATTCAAAACCTGAGGAATTAGATGTTTTGGATCGAAAAATCATGCAATTGGAAATCGAAATTGAGGCCATCAAACGCGAGAAAGACGAAAGCAAACTGAAAGTCTTGGGATTAGAATTAGCCAACTTAAAAGAGGATCGTAATGAAATATATGCGAAATGGAAATCGGAAAAAGATGTGGTAGATAACATTCAAGCCGTAAAAACCGAAATTGAAGATTTCAAATATGAAGCTGAGCGGGCGGAACGTGATGGCGACTATGGAAAAGTAGCCGAAATTCGTTACGGAAAAATCAAAGAAGCACAAGAACGTTTGGATGCTTTGGTGAAACAATTGCAAGAAAATCAGTCGGGAACTTCTTTGATCAAAGAAGTCGTTACCCGAGAAGATATTGCCGAAGTAGTAGCTAAATGGACAGGAATTCCGGTGATGAAAATGCTCCAAGGTGAAAGAGAAAAACTCTTGAAATTAGAAGACGAATTACACAAACGTGTGGTAGGCCAAGAAGAAGCTATTGAAGCTGTAAGCGATGCGGTACGAAGAAGTCGCGCTGGATTACAAGACATGAAGAAGCCTGTAGGTACTTTCCTTTTCTTGGGAACAACGGGAGTGGGTAAAACGGAATTGGCGAAAGCCCTAGCGGAATATTTATTTGACGATGAAAACGCCATGACCCGAATTGACATGAGCGAATACCAAGAACGCCACTCCGTAAGTCGTTTGGTAGGAGCGCCTCCCGGATATGTGGGCTATGACGAAGGTGGACAATTGACCGAAGCTGTTCGAAGAAAACCCTACTCCGTAATCTTATTGGACGAAATTGAAAAAGCGCATCCAGATACGTTTAACATCTTGTTGCAAGTCTTGGATGAAGGACGTTTGACCGACAACAAAGGACGTTTGGCCGACTTTAAAAACACGATTATCATCATGACCTCGAATATGGGTAGCCAAATCATTCAAGAAAAATTCGAAAACTTGAAAGGCGGAATCGAAGCGACAACAGAGTCAGCCAAAGTGGAAGTATTAGGTTTATTGAAACAAACGGTGCGTCCAGAATTCATCAACCGAATTGACGAAATTGTAATGTTCACGCCATTGACCCATGCTAATATCGCGCAAATCGTAGGCTTACAATTAAAATCGGTAACCAAAATGTTAGCGCAACAAGGCATTACCATGGACGCTACACCGGAAGCGATTGACTATTTGTCTCAAAAAGGCTACGATCCACAATTTGGTGCCAGACCCGTAAAACGTGTGATTCAAAGAGAAGTTTTGAACCAATTGTCAAAAGAAATATTGGCGGGCAATGTCAAAACAGAAAGCATAATACTTTTGGATGCCTTTGACGGACAATTGGTCTTTAGAAATCAAGGCGAATTGGTTTCTTAGCCCAAACTTAATTTAACAAAAAAGCGAGAAAAATATATTTTTTTTCTCGCATTTGTATTTGGTTAATGGAATAACCTTTATATATTTGTCTGCACAGAAAAAATTATGATAACGAATACAAACAATACTTGGTGGTGGAACAATTTACGTCAGTCGTCGTGAACAAAGCTCCTATAGTATTCAATAAAATATAAAAGGCTTGTCATGACGACAAGCCTTTTTTCATATCCAAAACAATGCTGTTGATAACATTTTAAAAATGAATAGTTTGAAATCTTTTAGTTTAACCACAAAATACAAACAAATACTTGCCGACACGATTACGCCGGTGAGTGTGTATTTGAAAATACGCGATAAGTTCCCCAATAGTTTGCTCCTGGAAAGTAGCGACTACCACGGAAACGACAACAGTTTTTCCTACATCTGTTGCAATCCTATTGCAGCAATCAAGATTGAAAACGAAACGATTATCAAAAACTACCCTGATGGAAGTTCCGAGAAAATAGCTATCGATGCTACAACGGATATTCCTGCGGTTATTCAAGAATTTTCAGGACAATTTGAATCCGAGCAAAACGATTTCAAATTCATTAATAATGGTTTATTTGGTTATATATCCTATGATGCAGTGCGTTACTTTGAAAAAGTAAACATTGCCAAAAAAGAAAATAGCAATACCATTCCTGATGTGTATTATGCAATTTACCAAAACATCATTGCCATCAACCATTTCAAAAACGAGGCGTATATTTTTTGCCACAGTTTGGATGGTAAAAACAACATTGGAGAAATCGAGCAATTATTGCAATCGAGAAATATTGCTTCCTATTCTTTCACTAAAAACGGTGAAGGTTTTTCCAATTTAACCGACGAAGAGTTCAAGCACAATGTGGCTTTGGCCAAAAAACATTGCTACCGTGGCGATGTGTTCCAATTGGTTTTATCTCGACGTTTCACTCAAGGATTTAAAGGAGACGAATTCAACGTTTACCGTGCATTGCGAAGCATCAACCCATCGCCTTACCTCTTCTTCTTTGATTATGGTGATTTCAAAATATTTGGTTCTTCACCCGAAGCACAAATTATTGTTAAAGACCGAAAGGCCGAAATCCACCCTATTGCGGGAACTTTCAAAAGAACGGGCGATGATGAAAAAGACGCTGTTTTAGCCAAACAATTATCTGAAGATAAAAAAGAAAATAGCGAACACGTGATGTTGGTGGATTTGGCTCGAAATGATTTAAGCCGAAACGGTCACGATGTGCAAGTTGAAAAATACCGTGAAGTACAATTCTTTTCGCATGTGATTCACTTGGTTTCCAAAGTAACGGGACATTTGCACGACAAAGCATCTACAATGCAGGTGGTAGCCGATACTTTCCCCGCAGGAACTTTGAGTGGTGCTCCCAAACATCGTGCTATGCAATTGATAGAGGATTACGAAAAAACCAATCGTAATTTTTATGGAGGAGCCATCGGATTTATGGATTTCAAAGGCAATTTCAATCATGCGATTATGATTCGTACTTTTTTAAGTAAAAACCACCAATTGCATTGTCAAGCCGGTGCAGGAATCGTAGCCGATTCGGATGAAGAAAGCGAAATGCAAGAAGTGTACAACAAATTACGAGCTTTAAATACGGCTTTGGATTTGGCAGAAACAATTTAACAAAAAAGACAATGAAAAAGATATTAGTCATAGACAATTACGATAGCTTCACCTACAATCTAGTCCACTATTTGGAAGATTTAGATTGTGATGTAACTGTGTATCGAAACGATGAATTTGAAATGGAAGAAATTGCTCGTTTTGACAAAATTCTATTATCACCTGGTCCTGGAATTCCGGATGAAGCAGGTTTACTGAAACAAGTCATTCAACAGTACGGACCTACCAAAAGTATTTTTGGCGTATGCTTAGGGCAACAAGCTATTGGCGAAGTCTATGGAGGAACGCTTTCGAATTTAGACAAAGTCTATCATGGAGTAGCTACCCATGTTACTAAAGCGGTAAACAACGAATTGCTTTTTGAAGGATTGGACAATGAATTTGAAGTAGGACGTTACCACTCTTGGGTAGTAGATACCAACTTACCCGATTGTTTGGAAGCTACTTCTTTTGATGCCAACGGACAAGTGATGTCGCTTCGTCACAAAACCTATGATGTAAGAGGAGTGCAATTTCACCCTGAAAGTGTCTTGACTCCTAACGGAAAGAAAATGTTAGAAAATTGGGTGAAAGCTTAAAATAAGAAAATGAAAAACATACTCAACAGACTGATCAATCATGAACTGCTTTCGAAGGAAGAAGCAAAAAATGTCTTGGTAAAGATCTCCAACGGAGAATATAATCCAAGTCAAATTGCCTCTTTCCTAACGGTTTATATGATGCGTAGCATCAGTATCGAAGAATTAGCCGGTTTTCGTGAAGCCTTATTGGATTTGTGTATCCGTGTCGATTTATCAGCTTATAATACGATTGATTTGTGCGGAACAGGTGGCGATGGAAAAGACACCTTCAATATTTCGACTTTGGCTTCCTTTGTAGCTGCTGGAGCGGGTATCAAAGTCGCCAAACACGGAAATTATGGTGTTTCATCTATTTCGGGATCGAGTAATGTGATGGAGAAAATGGGAATCAAATTCAGTAATGATGCTGATTTCTTGGAAAAATGTATGGATAAAGCAGGCATCTGTATTTTGCACGCACCACTATTCCACCCTGCAATGAAAAATGTAGGACCTATTCGAAAAGAATTGGGTGTAAAAACCTTTTTCAATATGTTGGGACCTATGGTGAATCCCGCTTTTCCTCAGAATCAGTTAGTAGGAGTTTTTAATTTAGAATTGGCTCGAATGTATGCTTATTTGTATCAAAATACCGATAGAAATTTCACCATCTTGCATTCGCTTGACGGCTATGACGAAGTATCCTTAACTTGCCCAACCAAATGCATTACGAATACCAAAGAACTAATGCTGAATCCAGATGATTTTGGCGTTCGTTTATTGTCACAAACCGAAATTGAAGGAGGTAAAACCATTGAAGAATCAGCACAATTGTTTACGGATATTATTTCAGGAAAAGGAACTGAAGCACAAAATAATGTGGTTTGTGCCAATGCAGCTATGGCGATTGCTACGGTAACACAATGCAGTCCGTTAGAAGGGTTTGAATTAGCCAAGGAGAGTTTGTTCTCTGGAAAAGGATTGCAAGCTTTACAAACGTTACAAGAATTAAGTAGATAAGGATTTAATCATTAAAAGATTTAAAAATTGAAAGATTATGACAAAATCATTTGAGGAATTTCAAGTTTATCAAAAAGGGGTACAATTAACCAAATTGATTTTTAATTTATTAGAAAATAAATCTTTTGAAAAAGAATACAGTTTTAAAGATCAAATTAAAAGAGCTGCTATATCAATAACAAAAAATATTGCTGAAGGATCCGAATATAATAACAATAAACAATTTATAAGGTTCTTGAAAATTGCTAAAGGAAGTTGTGCAGAAGTCAGAAGTATGTTAGTTCTTTGTAAAGAATTAGGTTTTTCAGATGAGATAGAAATTAAAGAAAGTTATAATCTAACTATCGAAATTTCTCAAAATTTATCCAATTTCATAAAATATTTAAATGAGAAAATAAAATAGTCATTTTTCAATCTTTAAATTTTTCAATCTTTAAATTATAACAATGAACATACTCGACAAAATCATATTGGATAAACGAAGAGAGATAGTGCTTAAAAAATCGATTATTCCAGTTTCCCAATTGGAAGCATCGGTTTTCTTTGAAAAACAGACTATTTCGTTGCGCCATAATTTACGTAACAGTAGTTCTGGAATTATTGCCGAACACAAACGTCGTTCCCCTTCAAAAGCCGAAATAAATTACGGTTTTACAGTAGAAGAAGTAGTCAAAGGTTATGAAACTGCCGGTGCTTGTGGTATTTCGGTTTTAACAGATGGCAAATATTTTGGTGGTTCGTTAGACGATTTGTTGTTAGCTAGAGCTACGGTCAACATTCCGCTTTTACGAAAAGAATTCATTGTAGATGAATACCAAATCTTGGAAGCCAAAGCCAATGGAGCCGATTTGATTTTGCTAATCGCTGCGGTTTTGAGCCGAGAAGAAATTAAAAGTTTATCTGAATTTGCACATCGATTGGGATTGGAAGTCCTGTTGGAAGTCCACAATCAAGAAGAATTAGAAAAATCAATTATGCCAAGTTTGGATATGATTGGAGTGAATAACCGAAATCTGAAAACCTTTGAAGTGAGTTTAGATTTCAGTAAAGAATTGGCGGCCCAAATTCCAAACGAATTTGTAAAAGTCTCTGAAAGTGGCATCTCTTCTATTGAAGCGATAACCGAATTAAAACCGTATGGATATCAAGGCTTTTTAATTGGTGAAAACTTCATGAAAACTGAAAATGCAGGTCAAGCTGCTAAAGAATTTATAGCTCAATTAAAGTAAGTATGAAACTCAAGATTTGCGGCATGAAATACCCCAACAATATTCTCGAAGTAGGATCACTCCTACCCGATTATATGGGCTTTATTTTCTGGGATAAGTCGGCACGCTATTTTGATGGAACTCTACCTACTTTGCCTAAAACCATCAAGAAAACTGGGGTATTTGTTAATGCTAGTCAAGATGAGATTTTATCAAAAGTAACTAATCATGATTTACAAGCGTTACAATTACACGGTCACGAATCAGTAGCTTTTTGCCAAGATTTAAAAAATACTTTAGCTAATACGATTGAAATTATTAAAGTATTTTCGGTGGATGAGGCATTTGATTTTAACCAATTAGAGCCTTTCGAAACGGTTTGTGATTATTTCCTTTTTGACACCAAAGGAAAACTACCTGGTGGCAACGGAACCACTTTCGATTGGAAAGTATTGGAACAATATCCCTCACAAAAACCATTTTTTTTGAGTGGCGGAATTGGATTGGATGAAATTAATTTGGTTAAACAAATACTAAAAACCGATTTACCCATTTATGCTATAGATGTAAATAGTAAATTTGAGATCGAGGCAGGATTGAAAAACAAAGAAAAATTAGATCGTTTTAAACAAAAAACAAACTTTTAAATAAGTACAACCATGAGTTACAACGTCAACGAAAAAGGCTATTACGGAGAATTTGGAGGAGCATACATTCCAGAAATGTTATATCCCAACGTAGAAGAATTGCGCCAAAACTATTTAAGAATCACAGCTGAACCTGAGTTTCAAGCTGAGTTTGACGATTTATTGAAAGAATATGTTGGTCGTCCTACTCCACTTTATTTTGCAAAACGTTTGTCTGAAAAATACAACACTAAAGTCTACCTCAAAAGAGAAGATTTATGTCATACTGGAGCACATAAAGTAAACAATACCATTGGGCAAATTTTATTAGCCAAGCGTTTGGGCAAAAAGCGAATTATTGCCGAAACGGGAGCCGGTCAACACGGTGTAGCTACTGCAACTGTTTGTGCTTTAATGGGCTTGGAATGTATTGTTTACATGGGAGAAATCGATATCAAACGTCAAGCACCCAATGTGGCTCGTATGAAGATGTTAGGAGCCGAAGTACGTCCGGCCATGTCGGGTTCTCGTACCTTAAAAGATGCTACAAACGAAGCGATTCGAGATTGGATTAACAATCCAGTAGATACCTATTACATCATTGGATCTGTAGTGGGACCCCATCCGTATCCTGACATGGTAGCGCGATTCCAATCAGTGATTTCAAAAGAAATCAAAAGTCAATTATTGGAAAAAGAAGGCAAAGAAAATCCAGATTATGTGATTGCTTGTGTGGGTGGAGGTAGTAATGCTGCAGGGGCCTATTATCACTTTTTGGACGAAAAAGAAGTAAACATTATTGCTGTGGAAGCGGCTGGTTTAGGAGTACATTCGGGTGAAAGTGCCGCTACATCAGCTTTAGGAAAAGTAGGTGTTATTCATGGAAGTAAAACTTTATTGATGCAAACTCCAGACGGACAAATTACAGAACCCTACTCGATATCAGCTGGATTGGATTATCCAGGTGTGGGACCAATGCACGCCAATTTATATGCTACCGGTAGAGCGCAATTCATCTCCATTACCGATGAACAAGCGATGCATTGGGGATTGGAATTGTCTAAATTAGAAGGCATTATCCCAGCAATCGAAACGGCGCATGCCTTTGCTGTTTTGGACGAAATGAAATTCAAACCAAATGATGTGGTCGTAATTAATCTTTCGGGACGTGGCGACAAAGATTTGAATACTTATATTGATTATTTTAATTTGTAACAATTTACGAGGTTCGATATTCGATATACGATTTTAAAATGTAGTACTGTAAATTAACACTTAATGCCCCCAAATCTTATGAAAGTAGTAATGCTAAAACGAACAAAAAAGTTTGCTATTGATTGTTGGATTCTATGTAGTAAATTACCCAAAACTAGAGAATACAATGCTTATGTCAATCAACTTATTCGTTGCTCAAGTTCCGTAGGCGCAAATTACAGAGCGACACAAAGAGCAAAATCGGCCCCAGATTTTATAAATAAATTAAAAATAGTTGAGGAAGAAGCTGATGAAAGTCATTTTTTTCTTGAACTCATTAAAGATATTACAATGATTGAACAAATTGGATTGAATTCGGAAATTGAATTTCTCATAAAAGAAGCAAATGAAATTACAGCAATCATTGTTTCATCATTAAAAACAGCTAGAATTAATAACTCATAATAAAAAAGTATACTATACGACCAATCGTATATCGTAAATCGTATATCGTAAATTATAAATTGCAATGAACAGAATCAATCAAAAATTACAAGAAAATAAAAAAATACTATCCATCTATTTTTCTGCGGGTTATCCTAGCCTGAACGATACCGTACAAATCATTAAAGATTTAGAAAAAAGTGGAGTCGATATGATCGAAATTGGGTTGCCGTTTAGCGATCCATTGGCAGATGGACCAACTATTCAAGCGAGTTCTACGCAAGCCTTGCATAATGGAATGACCACCCAAGTGTTGTTTGACCAATTGAAAGACATTCGCAAAACCGTTAGTATTCCCTTAGTAATTATGGGGTATTTTAACCCTATGTTGCAATACGGAATAGAAGATTTCTGTAAAAAATGTGCTGAGATTGGAATTGACGGATTAATCATCCCGGATTTACCAGTAGATGTCTATGCAGACCAATACAAAGTCACTTTTGAAAAATATGGACTAATCAATGTATTTCTAATTACACCACAAACGTCTGACGAGCGCATCCGTTTTATTGATAGTGTATCGGACGGATTTATTTATATGGTAAGTTCAGCAAGTGTTACGGGTTCGCAAACAGGTTTTGGAAGTACACAGGAGAATTATTTCAAACGCATTGCATCAATGGCATTGAAAAACCCACAAATCATTGGTTTTGGAATCAACAATGCCGAAACCTTTAATCAAGCTACTGAATTTGCTAAAGGCGCCATTATTGGTAGTGCATTCATTACCCATCTAACCCAAAATGGGACAGGGAAAATTGAAGAATTTGTAAAAGCGATTCGGTAATTGCTTAGGGCTATCTAGTAAAAACCAGATTGTTTCCCTTAGATAAATTAGCGTCAAATTGATAGCCTTCGTAGTTGAAGCCTTTTAGGTCTTCGATAGTTTCAGCGTTGGTATCTATTATGTATCGTACCATCATGCCTCTCGCCTTTTTGGCAAAGAAACTAATCATCTTTAGTTTGCCGTCTTTGTAATCTTTAAAGTCGGGCGTAATAACTGGTACTTTTAGTGCTTTGGTATCGATCACCGAAAAATATTCATTGCTTGCCAAGTTGACAAACAATTCCCCTTTTTTGAGTTCTTTATTCAAACTAGCGGTTACCGTTTTTTTCCAAAAGTCGTACAAATTCTTGCTTTCGCCAATGGGCAATTTAGTTCCCATTTCTAATCGGTAAGCTTGCATCAAATCCAATGGTTTTAAAACGCCATACAAACCTGACAAAATGCGTAATCGTTCTTGCAACACATCCAACTTTTCCATCGGAATGGAATAGGCATCCAAACCATTATACACTTCTCCATCAAAAGCATAGACTGCAGGACGTGAATTATTAGGATTAAAAGGCGTTTTCCAAGCCTTATTGCGTTGCCAATTCAAGTCGGCCAATTTATCTGAAATCGACATCAGCTCAGATAATTCAGCTGGCGATTTTTGTTTCAAAACGGCATGTACTTTTTTCGATTCTTTTAACAAACCGGATTGGGTAAATTGCGTGGTTGGCAATTCTTTTTCGAAGTTCAACGACTTGGCGGGTGAAATGACTATTTTCATGGTAAACGACGATTAATCTGTTTATTGAATTGAATCCAAAAATACAAATTGAATTCCCGAAAATCAAACTTTGTTTTCGTACGAGGTAAAACTTTTATTATTTTTGAAATAAATTGAATGACAATGGCAGCAACAAAACCCAACGACACCGAAGGCGTAAACCAATACATAGCCAACTTACCCCTAGTGCAACAAATTGCTTTGGAGCGTGTGCGCCAAATCATTAAAAAGACCGTTCCTGAAGCAATCGAATTCATCAGTTATAAAATGCCCGCCTACCATTGTCACGGAATGATTGGTGGCTTTGCCGCTTTTAAAAATCACTGTAGTTTTTTTCCTTGGAATGCGAAAACTATTGAAGACTTTGCAACCGAACTTAAGGACTTCAAAACCTCAGCGGGTACTATTCAATTCACACCCGAAAAACCAATTCCTGAAGAACTTCTTCAAAAAATACTGCGCTATCGTGTAGCGGGTAATTTGGAAAAGAAGAAATAATGAATTGATTTTCAAAATAATAAATTTTATTTTTTTTAAAATTGATTGATAAATTAAAATTATTAATTGATGTATTAAAATAATTAATACATTTACCACGCCCTGTAACTACCATTTGACCCCAAATCGAATCTCCCTTACAGATAAATAAAATTTTTAATCGCATTTTATTGCGTACAATTTCCTTATTGGGTTGGTTGTACGCAATAGAGTTGCGTAAATCAAGAAGTTGGGGCAAAATGCCCCAACAAGCGGGCACTTCGCCCAACTCGCGCTTAGCGCAATTGGACAACGGCGCAAAGCGCCCGCTTGTTAGCCGTCAGTGTAGCGAACCGCAAAACCGACAGACAAACCGACAAATAACAGAAATAAAAATCGTAAATTTGCAACTTTAAATAATTGACAAAAAGTAAATGGCAAGTACAAATCTTACAAGTGCAAAAACTGCAAAGAACGATGAGTTTTATACTCAATATCACGATATTGAAAAAGAAATTAACGCATATTTAGATTTCAACCCAAATGTGTTTCGTGATAAAATAATTTTACTTCCTTGTGATGACCCTGAATGGAGCAACTTCACTAAATTTTTTGCTCAAAATTTTGAAAGATATGGAATAAAAAAACTAATAAGTACTAGTTATGCACCTGATAGCAAACTATATAAAACCAATTATCAACCTACACTTTTTGAAACAACAAATCCACAATTTGACAAAAAGAAAACAATAAAAAACGGAAAAATATTTACACTTACTCACGACAAAAGTGGAGATGGGAAAATTGATGTAAACGACCTTGAATGGACTTACCTTAAAGGCGATGGAGATTTTAAAAGCGAAGAAATTAAAAAACTGCGTAACGAAGCCGACATAATAATTACAAATCCTCCTTTTTCTTTGTTTCGCAACTTTTTATCTTGGATAGTCGAGGCAGAAAAGCAATTTTTAATTATTGGTAACATAAATGTTGTTACATATAAAGAAGTTTTTCCTTTAATTAAAGAAAACAAATTATGGTTAGGTACAGGATTTCTGGGTTTATTGTTCCTGAAACCTATGAATTGTATGGAACAGAAGCAAGAATTGATGAATTCGGAAATCGAATAGTTGCTACAAATAGTTGTCTTTGGCTTACAAATTTAGACCACGGCAGAAGACATCAACCGTTGCCCTTAATGACAATGGAAGATAATATAAAGTTTAGTAAACATAAAGAAGTAAAAGGAAATGAATATCCAAAATATGAAAATTATGATGGCATAAATGTACCTTTTACAGATGCTTTACCTAGTAACTATGATGGCATAATGGGTGTTCCAATAAGCTTTTTAGATAAATATTCACCAGAACAATTTGAAATTATAGATTGTTGCGAACCTTGTATTGATTTAGAAATTTTAAAACAAAATCCAGCTTTCAAAGAATATAAATCAAGACAGGTAATGTATAATGGAAAATTATGTCAAAAAACTTATCATAGAATTTTAATAAGACACAAGAAATAATGGAAACAGCATTAAGAATAGATATAACAATAAAAGACATTTGCGATGGGTTCATTTACAACGAACTTGAAGGTAAAGGTCTGTTTGGACTTTCGGGAACTTTAACCATTCAACCTGAATACCAACGTAACTATATTTATGCAGACGGAAAAAGAGACGTTGCAGTAATAAATTCAATCTTAAAAGGTTATCCATTAGGATTAATTTATTTCAACAGAGTAGATAAAAACAGCCTTGAAGTTTTAGACGGACAACAGCGAATTACAAGTTTTGGAAGATTTGTAACTAACAAATTTGCCATAAAAGACGAAAACGGAATGGAGCAATATTTTAGTGGTATTGCAGAAGACAAACAAAAGAAAATTTTAGAAGCGAAACTTTTAATTTATGAATGTGAAGGAACAGAAAGCGAAATAAAAGAATGGTTTAGAACCATCAATATTTCAGGTGTTCCTTTGACAAATCAAGAATTACTAAACGCTGTCTATTCTGGACCATTTGTAACACTTGGTAAAGAAGAATTTAGCAATAGTCAAAATGCAAACATTCAAAAATGGAGTGCTTACATTTCTGGTAGTGCAAACCGACAAGACTTTTTAGAAAGAGCATTGGAATGGGTAAGCAAAGAAAATGTTGGCGATTATATGAGCAAACACCGATTTGACAACAACATTACAGAACTTAAAAACTATTTTACAAGTGTTATTGACTGGGTTTCTACAGTGTTTACAGACGTAGAAAGCGAAATGAAAGGACTTGAATGGGGCAGACTTTACGAAATGTATAAGAAACAACCATACAACTCAAAGACAGTTTCTGAACAAGTTAAAAAATTGTATGCCGACCCATACATAAAAAACAGAAAAGGCGTTTTTGAATTTATTTTGGGTGGTTCAACAGACTTTAAACTTTTGGAAGTTCGAGTTTTTGACGAAGCGACAAAAAAATCAACTTACTCTATTCAGACAGCAGAAGCTGAAAAGAAAAATATATCAAATTGTTCACATTGTGCAATCGGACACGATGCTAACAAAACCAAAATTTGGAAATTAGCAGAAATGGACGCAGACCACGTTACAGCTTGGAGTAAAGGCGGAGCGACAGACACGAAAAACTGCGAAATGTTGTGTAAATCGCATAACAGAGCAAAAGGAAATAAATAGAAAATGACTAACAAAAAAACACCGAACGGCTAACAGCAGTTTGGCAAAATGGCGGGTTCAGTGCTAAATTGAACATTTGGTTTTCAAATGAACATTAGTGCTAAATTGAAAGTAACTGCTTCTAAATCCGCCACTTCGCCAAGCTGTAAAACGTTACAACCATCTCCCTTTAATAATATAATTCGACTAAGTCAATCCTTTCAAGTATTAAAAACAAAAAAAGCCCCAATTGGGGCTTTTTTTATTCTTCTTCCGCAGTATGCGATTTAGAGTAATTTCTCCAACGTACCAAACAATCGGTAAAGTCGGCTGGCAATTCGGTATCAAAACGCATCATTTCGCCCGTATTCGGGTGAATAAAACCCAAGGTCTTCGCGTGTAAGGCTTGTCTGGGTAACGCCTTAAAACAGTTGTCTATAAATTGTTTGTATTTGGTAAAAGTAGTCCCTTTCAAAATTAAATGACCGCCGTAGCGCTCGTCATTAAATAGCGGGTGACCAATGTGTTTCATATGGGCACGAATCTGGTGCGTACGTCCCGTTTCCAGTTGGCACGAAATCAAAGTCACATACCCAAAACGTTCCAATACTTTGTAATGCGTAATGGCAGGTTTACCAATTTCGGGATCATCAAAAACCGCCATTTGCATGCGGTCTTTCAAGTGGCGCGCTAAATTGCCTTCAATCGTTCCAGCATCATTGGCAACATTCCCCCAAACCAAAGCCATGTATTCTCTTTCGGTCGTTTTGGCTTCAAATTGTTTGGCCAAATGCGTCATGGCTGCTTCGGTTTTAGCAATCACTAACAAGCCCGAAGTATCTTTATCAATACGATGCACCAAGCCTGGACGCTCACTGCTGTTCATTGGTAAATTCTCAAAATGAAACGCCAAGGCATTCACTAAGGTCCCGGTATAATTCCCGTGTCCAGGATGCACGACTAAACCAGGCTCTTTGTTAACCAGTAACAAGGCTTCGTCTTCGTATACAATATTCAATGGGATATTCTCAGGTAAGACATGATTCTCAAATGGTGGATGAGATAACATCACCTTAATCACATCAAACGGCTTGACTTTGTAATTGGATTTTACAATTTCGTCATTGACAAAAATGTTGCCACTATTTGCTGCATTCTGGATTTTATTTCGGGTGGCATTGGGGATCAATCCCATCAAGTATTTGTCAATACGCAAAAAGGCTTGCCCTTTGGGAACTTCAAATTTAAAATGCTCAAATAATTCGTCTTCTAAGTCGAAGGATTCGTTATTATTGCTCATCTACTGGGGTATCTTCTGTAGTTGTTGCGGTACTGTCCACTTGAACTTCCTCTTCATAACTCATTTTTCCATCCCCTAAAACCAAATCAATTTTAGACGATTTCATTACACGCTCTCCTGGTTTTAAATTACGTCCTTTGTAACGCATCGCTAATACCATATCTTTTCCTAAACTAGGCTCATACGTAATCGTTCCTTCTTCTAAACCAATGGCTTTCAATGTCGGAACCGCCTCACGGTAGGTTTTATCAATCAAATCAGGCAACTTAACCGATGAATAACCCGATGCATTAATTTTAATATATACTTTTCGCCCCACTTTCACTTTTGTTCCAGGCAATGGATCTTGCTCTACCACAGTAAATGCAGGATAATCACCTCTAAAATCTACACTATCCAAGAGCACATAATCCAAATCCAACTCGTCCAGTTTATCTTCTACTTGTTCTTCGGTTAGTTTACTCAAATTAGGTACCGCGATCTCATGACCATGATCGGTCGTAAAAGTCAACCAGTGCATAAACAAATAACCCAAAACAGCAATAATGGCAAGCGCAGCCAAAAATTGACCAAAAAACACACGACTTGTTAGATACTTACGTAAACTCATAAATTTATTTTTAGTAGCCACAAAGATAAACCTATTTCGTTTCAAAAAAAATGATAATTTTGTTTACTAGTTGGTCAGGAGCTTTTTCCCGCTATCCGCTATATTCCCGATGGACAAAAACTATAGGCAAAGCCCTTGTTTTGAACCCCGGGAGATACCGCTCCTCCCGAAACGTCGGGACGGGGCTAGGGAAAATCGGTAATCAGCTGTTGCACTATAATAACGACTTAAACCATTTTAAATGAAAAACATTGCCATCATCATGGGCGGCTATTCTAGCGAATACAAAATATCCCTAATTAGCGGAAACGTCGTATACCAATTCTTAGACAAAACTAAATTCAATGGATTTAGAATCCATATTTTCAAAGAAAAATGGGTCTATGTAGATGCCAATGATACCGAATTCCCTATCGATAGAAATGATTTTTCAGTTACTGTTGATGGAAAAAAAATAGTTTTTGATTGCGTGTTCAATGCCATCCACGGTACTCCAGGCGAAGACGGATTGATGCAAGCCTATTTCGAATTACTAGGTATTCCCCAAACTGCTTGCGACTATTACCAAGCTGCCTTGACTTTCAACAAACGTGATTTACTATCCGTTTTAAAACCCTACGGTATCAAAACCGCTACTTCGTATTACCTAAACAAAGGTGATGTAATCGATACGAACGCTATTGTAGCTAAAGTAGGTTTACCTTGTTTTGTAAAACCTAATAAAGCCGGTTCTAGTTTCGGAATCTCTAAAGTAAAAACCGCTGCTGAGTTACCAATAGCTATTGAAGTAGCTTATAAAGAAGACAACGAAATCATCATCGAGAGTTTTTTGGATGGAACCGAAGTTTCTGTAGGAGTCATCAATTACAAAGGCGAAATTACCGTGTTACCCATCACTGAAATTGTTTCTGAAAATGATTTCTTTGATTACGAAGCCAAGTATTTAGGAAAATCTCAAGAAATTACACCAGCTCGCATTTCAGACGAGATGACGCAAAAAGTAGGCGAAATTGCAAAATGCGCTTACAAAGCTTTAAAAATGAAAGGATTCTCTCGTTCTGAATTTATTATAGTAGACGGTGAACCGCATATGTTAGAAATGAATACCATTCCCGGTTTAACCACCGAGAGTTTGTTGCCACAACAAGCCAAAGAAGCTGGTATTTCATTAGAAGACTTGTTTTCTAATGCCATCGAATTGGCTTTAGCCTAAACCCAACACCATGAGAAAAGCCATATTTCCAGGTTCGTTTGATCCCATCACCTTAGGGCATCAAGACATCATCAACAGAGCCTTGCCCTTGTTTGACGAAATCGTGATTGCAATTGGTGTCAACGCCGATAAAAAATACATGTTTTCGTTAGAAGAAAGAAAACGTTTCATTGAAGAAACTTTCAAAAATGAGCCTAAAATTTCGGTCATTACCTATGAAGGTTTAACGATTGACTTATGTCATAAAATCAATGCCAACTTTATTTTACGAGGTTTGCGTAACCCTGCCGATTTCGAATTTGAAAAAGCCATTGCACACACTAACCGACGTTTGTCCAAGATTGAAACCGTCTTTTTGTTAACCGCTGCTAAAACGTCCTACATCAGTTCGAGCATCGTTCGCGATGTGATTCGAAATCACGGCGAGTACGAACTATTAGTGCCAGAAGCAGTTCGAGTGCAATAGTATTATTTCCTAAAATTTGTGAAAGGCAGTATTTAGCGTTACTTTCGCCAAAAATAAAACCATGAGTTTAGATAGAGAATTAAACAAACGTAGCGGAGGTCAATGTGAACTGTGTGCTGCTACTGAAAACTTAAAAGTATATACCGTTTTACCTACTCAAAAAGGAGGAATTGACGAAAGCGTTTTTGCTTGTGCTACTTGTGTAGACCAAATTGAAAATCCAGATAATGTAGATTTGAACCACTGGCGTTGTTTGAACGACAGCATGTGGAGCGAACAAACTGCGGTTCAAGTGGTAGCTTGGAGAATGTTAAGCCGTATGCGTGCAGCGGGATGGCCACAAGAATTATTAGACATGATGTACCTTGACGAAGATACTTTAGCTTGGGCGCAAGCCACTGGCGAAGGAGAAGATGACGAAAACAAAATTATCCACCGCGATAGCAATGGGGTAATTTTGGAACACGGCGATTCTGTAGTTTTAATTAAAGACTTGAAAGTAAAAGGATCCAGTATGGTCGCTAAACAAGGAACTGCGGTGCGTAACATCCGTTTGGATCATGAAAATGCTGAATACATTGAAGGAAAAGTCGATGGTCAACAAATTGTAATCATCACACAATACGTGAAGAAAATATAATTTTCAATAACGCCTAAATAAAAAACGTCTTGAGAAATCTCAAGACGTTTTTTATTAACAATCGTAAACCGTAAATCGTAAATCGTACATTCAATTATTCTTCTTTCTTAATTACTTTACGAGCGACTTCAATTTTGAATTTCTTCCCTTTCATTTTTTCGTCTCTCACGTTATGAAGTAAGTCTTTCACTTTGTTGAATTTTACTGCTGCAAACGAAATGAAATCTTTGACCTCAATCAATCCTAAGTCGCCTTTTTCTAATTTCCCTTTTTGAGAAAAGAACCCAACAATATCAATCTTATTCAGTTTATTTTTCTTTCCACCACTGATGTAAATCGTTTGGAATTCAGGTGGTTTAGGTAAAGTTGTAGCCGAATCAAGATTCAACACGTCCATACCGTAATCCAAATACTCCATTTTTTTCTCTGATTCATGTGCAATAATATAAGCAGTTCCAGAAGCTTGCATACGAGCAGTACGACCATTTCGATGGGTAAACTCGTCTTCTTTTAAAGGCAAATGATAATGAATTACGTGTTTCATTTCGGGTATATCCAATCCACGCGCAGCCAAATCAGTTGTAATTAAATAACTCACACTACGATTCCGAAACTGAATCAAGGCACGTTCGCGTTCGTCTTGATCCATACCTCCATGGTAATAGGTCGCATAAATTCCTTTAGTATTTAAAGTGTCACTTATGCGTTCTGCTGCATCGCGATGATTGCAAAAAATAATGGCAGCTTGCGATTTCAACGAACAAATCAATTGAAACAAAGTGTTGATTTTATCTTTCTCTTTGGAAACAACCAGCTTCATACTCAAATTAGTTTCCTCTTGTGTTTCGGGAATAAAATCCAAAACAGTTGGATTCACTACGCGAGTGTATTTTGGAATTTCAATATCGGAAGTTGCCGATACCAAAACGCGTTTATTCAGTTTGGTTAGTTTGCCAATAATAAAAGACATTTGTTCGTGAAATCCTAATTGCAAGGATTTGTCAAATTCGTCTAAGATTAACGTTTGAATTTTATCCAAACGAAAAGTCCCTCGATCTATATGATCTGCTATTCGACCGGGAGTTCCAATCAACACAGCTGGCGGATTACTTAAGTTTTTGATTTCGGTGTCAATAGAGTGACCACCATAACAAGTATTCACTTTGTAATCGGTGCCCATTTTTTTCCAAACTTGTTCAATTTGCAAACCTAATTCGCGTGAAGGTACCAAAATTAAACATTGCACTGAAAGAATTTCGGGTTGCAATAATTCGAAAATTGGCAATAAAAAAGCCAATGTTTTTCCAGAACCCGTTGGCGAAAGCAACAAGACATTATTGTCGTTCAAAATAGCATCTTGTGCTACTTCTTGCATGTCATTGAGACGCTCAATACCTAAATTAAGGAGTATGTTGTTGGAATGGTGTTTTGTATTCATGGCGCAAAGATAGCGCTTTGGTTTTCGAATTAGAAACCCCATGTCTTTATTTGATTCTTTTTCATAGATAATTTAAAAAAAGCTACATTTGATTATTATAAAAAACACCCATAATGAGATTTTTTACATCGCTTTTACTTTTGTGTTCTTTGACTATTTTGGCACAAAACCAAACCAAATACGATACAAATTTTGAAAAAGGAAACAACAATCAATCGGCTACTTACCAAGAGACCATTGCCTATTTTCAATTATTGGGAAAAGATTTTAAAACCATTCAAATAAAAACAATGGGCTTAACTGATAGTGGCGAACCCTTGCACCTAGTCACTTTCAATCCGGATGCAACTTTTGATTTTGAATCTATTCAAAAAAACAAAGCAGTATTATTAATCAACAACGGAATACACGCAGGCGAACCTGATGGAATTGATGCTTCGATGCAATTCTTTAGAGACTTAGCTTTAGGTAAAATAAAAGCGCCTAAAAATACGGTAATCGTTTGCATACCGGTGTATAATATTGGTGGTGCGTTAAACCGAAACAATTCGACTAGAGCCAATCAAAACGGACCAGAAGAATATGGTTTTAGAGGTAATGCCCGCAACTATGATTTGAATCGGGATTTTATTAAATCCGACACACGAAACACCAAAAGTTTTGTTGAAATTTTCCATTTGACAAATCCTGATGTGTTTATAGACAATCATGTAAGTAATGGATCGGATTACCAATATAAATTGACTTACATCATGACAGAACCGACTAAGTTAGGAACTGTTTTAGGTTCGTATCTAAGAAAAGAAATGATGCCAAGCTTAGTAAAAGATTTGCAAAAGAAAAAAATCGAAACAACTCCCTATGTGAATACGTTTCACGAAACTCCTGATCAAGGATTTGCACAGTTTTTTGACAGTCCGCGCTACACAACAGGCTATACTTCCCTATTCAATTCCATAGGATTTGTAGTGGAAACTCATATGTTGAAAAAATACGCCGATCGTGTCAAGGTAACATACGAATTCATGAAATCCACTCTAGAATTTACTGATGCTAATGCAACAACAATTAAACAAAAAAGAAAAGAAAACGATGCACACTTTCAACCGAATGAAACCTATACTTTACAATGGGAAGTTGACAAAAGTATCCAAGAGCCCTTTACTTTTTTAGGCTATGAAGCAGGTTACAAAAAAAGCGAGGCCACAACAGGACAACGTTTGTATTACGACAAGAATAAACCATTCAAAAAAGAGGTCCCTTTCTTTCCGCAATACAAATCAGTTAAAGAAATTACTATTCCAAAAGCCTATGTCATTCCGCGAGGATTTTGGCACGTAATTGATCTTCTAAAAAGCAACGGGATTGAATGTCAAACCATTCAAAAAGATACACTTTTAGAAGTAGAAAGGTACCGAATTATTGATTTTAAAACTACAACTTCAGCTTACGAAGGACATTACAATCACCGCAATACTATAGTGAAAACAACAACAAAAAAATTAGCTTTCGCCAAAGGAGATTATATTATTCCTACCCAACAAAAAGGGATAAAATACATTTTGGAAACACTAGAGCCCGAAGCGATTGATTCTTTTTTTAATTGGAATTTTTTCGATCCTATTTTACAACAAAAAGAAGGCTATTCCGATTATGTATTTGAAGATACTGCAGCGCAATTACTGAATGACAATCCGAAATTAAAAAGTGAGTTGGAAGCAAAAAAACAAGCAGAACCTGATTTTTTGAACAATCCAAAAGCGCAATTGGATTGGATTTATAAACAGTCAATCTTTTACGAAAAAGCGCACTTACAATATCCTGTTTACCGAATTATTAATTAAAAAAAATACCCCAAATCGCAAAACGTTTTGGGGTATTTATTATTATAGTCAAGAATTAATCATTCATTGAAATCAAAAACTCTTCATTATTTCTAGTCTTTTTGAATCGGTCATTGATAAAATCCATAGCTTCCACAGGATTCATATCGGAAAGGTATTTACGCATAATCCACATACGTTGTAAAGTTTGCGGATCTAATAATAGATCGTCTCTACGCGTACTTGAAGATGTTAAATCAATCGCTGGGAAAATACGTTTGTTCGCAATTTTTCTATCCAATTGCAATTCCATATTACCTGTACCTTTAAACTCTTCAAAAATAACCTCATCCATTTTAGAACCCGTTTCAGTTAATGCTGTAGCAATAATACTTAATGAACCACCATTTTCTACATTTCGAGCCGCTCCAAAAAAACGTTTTGGTTTTTGTAGCGCATTAGCATCTACTCCTCCACTCAATACTTTTCCAGAAGCCGGTTGTACCGTATTGTATGCACGAGCTAAACGAGTAATCGAATCCAATAGGATAACGACATCGTGTCCACACTCTACTAGACGTTTGGCTTTTTCCAAAACTATATTGGCAATTTTAACATGTTCTTGAGGTTCTCTATCAAAAGTAGAAGCGATTACTTCTCCACGCACACTACGTTGCATATCGGTTACCTCTTCTGGTCGCTCGTCAATTAAAAGTACAATCAAATATACTTCAGGATGATTGGCTGCAATTGCATTCGCAATATCCTTAAGCAACATGGTTTTACCTGTTTTTGGTTGTGCAACGATCATACCACGTTGTCCTTTTCCGATTGGAGAAAACAAATCAATTATTCGAGTAGAAATAGTGCTTTGTTTTTCAGCCAATTTGAATTTCTCTTTTGGAAAAACAGGGGTTAAATGTTCAAATGAAACACGGTCACGAACAACTTGTGGGTCGTGTCCATTGATTTTCAAAACTCGAACTAGTGGAAAGAATTTTTCTCCCTCTTTTGGAGGACGAACAACACCTTTAACAGTATCACCCGTTTTTAAACCAAACAAACGAATTTGTGAAGTAGACAAATAAATATCATCTGGCGAGGCCAAATAATTGTAATCTGAAGAGCGCAAGAAACCATAACCATCCGGCATCATTTCTAAAACTCCTTCACTTTCAATAATTCCGTCAAATTCATAATCTGAATGTCCGAAATTATTCTTCTTGTTCTTTTGGTTAGGATTTTGATTTGGATTTCCGTTCCCGTTTTGATTGGAGTTTTGGTTTTGCTTATTTAATTGATTTGGATTTACTTTTTTAACATTAACTGGAGCTGTTGAAGCTTCGTTAGTTACGGTTTCCAAAGGCAATTCCAATTCTCCATCATTCCCCTTCGGACTGTCTTTTTTAGCTATTTTTTGTTCGTAAGCTGATTTACTGAATTTAACTACTTTAGGTTCGTTATTTCCGGATTCTTCATTAGGAGTTTTAGATTCTTCTTCAGTCAATGAATTGGTCATAACTTCATTATCTGAAGTGGCAGCTTGATTCGTTTCTTTTTTTGAAGGAAGTATTCTAGCTCTTTTTGGTTTTTCAGCATTCACCTCTTGTGGTGTAGTTGAATCAACAGAAGATTTTGCTTGTTGTTCTAAAATTTGAATAATTAAATCCTCTTTTTTAACGCCAGCAAATTTTATTGTTTTAGCTAATTTAGCAATATCTTGAAGCTCAGAAAGCTTCATATTTTTTAATGCAGAAATATCAAACATGAATGTTCTTGTATTTAATTTGTTTTTTTTGGAAATGAAATGTGAAAAATAAGGAGTAAAATTTTTGGATTGTCCGCAAGATGAAGTGCTTACGTTTTAGTCATGCAATAATACGAATATTTTTTAATCTTACAATAGTATTTCTAAAAAAGAAACTTTATTTTTGTTCAAGATTTATTGAAAATGATACAAAGAATTCAAACCTTATATTTAGTACTATCCTTCATAATTACAGGAGTTCTTCCTTTTGTTTTTCCTTTATGGTCAACAGTAGATGGAAAAGAGTATTTATTCATGCAAAATCAATTGTATGTAATTCTTTTTGGTTTAAGTACTACTTTGAGTTTGCTAAGTATCATTTCGTTCAAAAAGAGACAACATCAATTTGTCATTGGCAGATTGAACATCATATTAAATTTAATTTTATTAGGATTATTTGTTTATCATTCACTAAACTTATCCGGAGAAACTCCTGCAGTTTCTGAGAAGGGTATTGGGATGTTGCTACCTATCTTGGCTATCGTATTATTAGGTTTTGCTAATAAGGCCATCAAGAAGGATGAAGATCTCGTAAAATCTGTGGATCGATTGAGATAAACCTATAAACTTAGTTTATTAGTGCGAAAAAAACCCGAATGTAACTATTCGGGTTTTTTATTTACAATGAATTTGAAATAAAAAAGAGAAAGTCTTGGCCAAATTTTCTTACATTTGAAAACAAGAGAACCCAAAATCCATGGAAAACACAATAAAAATTTATCTTGCCGATGACCATCAAGTCCTATTGGATGGAATACATGTGTTATTAAATACTATTCCAAACTTTGAGGTTGTTGGTTATTCTCTCAATGGAGCCAACCTTTATCAAGAAGTATTCGATACTCAAGCTGAAATTCTAATTTTAGATTTGAATATGCCCGAAAAGGATGGAATAGAAGTAATTAAAGAATTTGCTCAAAAAGGGATCCCGTGTAAAGTAATCATATTATCTAGTTATGACGATTTAAAATTAATCAAAGAAGTCATGCGACTAGGAGCTAACGGCTATTTGACAAAAAAATGTGCGGGAGAAAATATTGTTGAAGCCATTCATGCTGTTCACAATGGAGAAGATTATTTTTGTAAGTCTGTTAGAGAAAAAATATTCAATTTAGTTACAAAAGATAACCAAAAAGTAAATCACAACTTTACACTTGCAAATACTATTCTCACCGATAGAGAATTAGAAATAATCACATTAATTTCCTTAGAACTGAGTGGTAAAGAAATCAGTGATAAATTATTCATAAGCACTAATACAGTGGAAACGCATCGTAAAAATATTATGAAAAAAATTGGTGCTAAAAATACCATTGGATTAGTTAAATATGCTATTAACAATAATTTAATCAATAGCTAAATCTTCTTTAATTAGATCATTATGTCCACTAAATCAATCCATTTCATTCTTGTATTCTGCTCTATTTTTAGTTTTAGTGTATTGGGGCAAACCAAAACAAAGAAGGAAACAGAAATCAATAAATTGATTGACGATGCTATAGATTACTGGTATAACGACCAATACGATCTTTCTTTAAAAAAAGCTAAAAAAGCTTTAGATCAATCCATTGCAATTAATAACAATAATTTAATTGCAGACAGTTATAATGTTATTGGAGTCAATTTTGACGATTTGATACTATTAGACAAGGCGATGTTTTACTATAAACAAGGTTTAAAATATGCCCAACAAACGAATAATTCAAAATTAAAAAGCAAACTGAACAATAACATTGCTAACATCTATTTTTTTGAACAAAAAAAATACCAATTAGGGTTAAACTACTATCGGAAAGCCTTACAATATTCAGAACAAACTAAAGACAGTGTCAAAATTTATCTGCGTAAATTAAACATGACCTGGGCCTATTTTGAAATCAATAAGTTCAAAGAAGGCAAAGTCTATTTGGATTACATAAATACACACAAAAAATTTGGTGATGAGTCCACTCTAGTACTTGAGAATATGCTGAATGGAGTTTATTTTGAAAAAAACCAAGAATTTAAAAAAGCAAACTATTATTATTCAAAAGCGATCGCATTTGGAAAAAAAGGTCTAGAAAAATTTGACTTAATGATCACCCATGAAAAATATTCATCCTTTTTAGCAAAACAAAAAGACTATAAGCATGCTTATGAAAATTTAGCTCAATTCCATGTACTTAGTAATGAAATATTAGAAAGTGAGAAAGTTAACAAAGCAAAAGCAATTGGTTTAAACGTTGAAATAAACGAGTACTTGAGAGAAATAAAAAAAGTAGAATCTGAAAATAAGAAACAACAAGAATTACTACAACTAGAAAAAACAATGGAGCGCCGGAAATTAATTGCCCTTGTTTCTATATTAATTATTAGTATTATTTTATTTTATTTCTACATTCAAAATTCACGACTAATCCAAAAAAACAGATTGAATGGATTGCGATATAAAATTCAACAAAACATTATTAACGCTACGCTTTCCGGACAAGAAATGGAAAGAAAAAAAATCGCCTACTTTTTGCACGATAACATTAGTGCATTATTGTCGACCGCAGGAATTCATTTAAGTATTCTAAATTCCAAGAGCGAACAAAAAAACGACGAACTATCTAAAACTATCGCTTTATTAAATGAAGCGCATGACAAAGTTCGCGATTTATCTCATGATTTAATTCCTGCACTTTTAGTGCGATTTGGTTTATTTTATGCTGTTGATGATGTTTGTGAAAAAAATTCGAATTCAAAATTACAGGTCGATTACGAAAGCAGTGTTGATAAAGAAAAACGATATTCTGACGAATTTGAAATTAAAATTTTCTTTATTATTTCAGAATTGATAAATAATGTTATCAAACACAGTAATGCTTCTAAAGCCAAAGTTTCAATTAATCAAAATGGAAACCAACTTAACTTCCAAGTAATTGATAATGGAAAAGGATTTGATACCGATCAATTTAACACATTAGAAGGGTTTGGAATTAACCAAATAAAATCTAGGATTAATGCCATGAAAGGAAAAATAACCATAGACTCAAAATTAGATAGTGGAACAGAAATTACAATTGATGTACCAATTCAAGAATAAA
This sequence comes from Bacteroidota bacterium, assembly GCA_046048915.1. GTDB lineage: Bacteria > Bacteroidota > Bacteroidia > Flavobacteriales > Flavobacteriaceae > Flavobacterium. The sequence continues at coordinate 81,844 of JBJOFE010000002.1, forward strand.
ATCAGACGCGTTTTTCAATTTCAATGATTTCTAATTCTTGAATAGCTTCTCCATCAATTACAAAGCGCAACATCGTCCTCACCTGATGAAATCCACTTTTACCAGCAGCGCCGGGATTCATGTGTAACAAATTCAATTTTTTGTCAAATTGTACTTTTAAAATATGCGAATGCCCACAAATAAATAACTTGGGTGGATTATGTTCTAGTTCGGCTCGAATAGCTGGATTGTATTTCCCCGGATAACCACCAATATGGGTGATCCAAACCAAAACACCTTCACATAAAAATTGTTGGTGCAATGGAAATTCCAAGCGAGCTTGCGCATCATCAATATTACCATAAACCGCTCGTAATGGTTTGATTTTTTTAATTGTATCTGTGACCAAAAGATCCCCAATATCTCCTGCGTGCCATACTTCATCTGCTTGAGCAACATATTTTAAAATGGTATCATCCATATGGCTATGAGTATCTGAAAGCAAAAGAATTTTTTTCATGTTGGGTAAATTAATTCCGTCAAAGTTACAAACTAATAAGGCGATTATAAAAGCTTGATAGAACTTCTGTTTTTTGGCTTTGCCCAAGCTAAAAACTTTGTACCTTTGGGGCTCAACTTTCTGACGATTCAACTTGAGATATTTTATTCATTTAGCATACAACGGTACCGCTTATCATGGTTGGCAAATCCAGCCTAACGCTGCTTCTGTTCAGGAAACCCTGAACAAAGCATTTTCTGTTTTGCTACAATCTGAAATCAATTTGATGGGAGCCGGACGAACAGATACTGGTGTTCATGCCAAAGAAATGTTTGCTCATTTTGATTTTGAAACTAGTTTTGATATTCCGAACTTAGTTCACAAACTCAATTCTTTTTTACCAAAAGATATAGTAATTTATAATATCATTCCCGTTCACGATGAAGCTCATACACGATTTGATGCTACTAAACGAACGTACGAATACCACATTCATCAATTTAAAAATCCCTTTTTAGACGAATTGAGTTGGTACTTTCATCAATCTTTGGATGTTGATATGATGAATAAAGCTGCACAACAATTATTAAACTACACCGATTTTGAATGTTTTTCCAAAGTTAATACCGATGTAAATACCTTTGATTGTACTATTTTTGAAGCGTATTGGAAACGAAATGAAAACGATCAACTTGTTTTTACAATTTCGGCAAACCGTTTCTTAAGAAATATGGTACGTTCGATTGTGGGTACACTTGTTAATGTAGGTTTGCATAAAATAACCTTAGACGATTTTACAAAAATCATACAGAGTAAAAGCAGAGAAAAAGCAGGATTTTCGGTACCAGCACACGGTTTATACTTAACAAAAGTAGACTACGATTACATCAACAAGCAGCAGTAGCTAAATACAAATATGAAAGCAAAAGCATTCGATACGCGATTATTTAAACGAATTTTAAAATATACTCAACCTTATCAATTACGGTTTAGAGGAGTAATTGCATTTGCTATTTCGTTGTCTGTCTTTGCAGCTTTACGACCATATCTACTTAAGCAAACAGTTGACGGATACATCAAAACACACGATCAGCAAGGACTTTTACTCTATATTACATTTATGGGAATCGTGCTTTTAGCTGAAGTTTTTTCACAATACTTTTTTGTCTATTGGGCAAATTGGTTAGGACAAGATATTGTAAAAGACATTCGAACCAAATTGTTCAAACACCTACTGAGTTTCAGAATGAAGTATTTTGACCATGTGCCTGTGGGACAATTAGTGACACGTTCTGTATCGGATATTGAAGCTATTGCTCGTATTTTCAGTCAAGGACTTTTTATGATCATAAGTGACTTGATGAAAATGGTGGTAGTTCTTTTCTTTATGTTTTACATGAACTGGAAACTTACCTGGATTGTGATTGTAGCGATGCCCGTTTTGGTTTTCTTTACCCGAATATTTCAGCGTAAAATGCAAGTCGCTTTCGAAGAAGTAAGAGCCGAAATTGCCAATATGAATTCATTTGTACAAGAACGCGTTACAGGAATGAAAATTGTTCAATTGTTCAACCGAGAAAACATTGAACTTGATAAGTTTAAAAACATCAACGACAAACATAGAAAAGCGTGGATTAAAACAATTCTATACAACTCTATCTTCTTCCCTATTGCAGATATTATTTCATCCTTAACCCTTGGTTTTATTGTTTTGTATGGCGGATTTAAAATCTTAAATGGTGATACGTTTACCACTTTTGGCGATTTATTTTCGTACACAATGTTTATTGGAATGTTGTTCAATCCACTACGACAAATTGCAGATAAATTCAACGAAATGCAATTAGGAATGATTGCAGCCAATCGAGTGTTTGATATTCTGGATACCCAAGACCAAATTCAAGATACAGGAACCATAGAGGCACCTATATTTAAAGGGAATATCGAATTCAAAGGAGTCCGTTTTGGTTACATTCCTGACGAAGAGGTAATTAAGGGAATTAATTTAGAAGTTAAAGCAGGGCAAACTATTGCCATTGTTGGGTCTACAGGTGCTGGAAAATCAACCATTATCAATTTATTGAATCGTTTTTACGAAATTAATAGCGGTACCATTAGTATTGATAACCATAGTATTGAAAATTATACTTTAGATTCATTACGAAAACAAATAGCAGTGGTTTTACAAGATGTTTTCTTATTTGCCGATACGATTTACAATAATATCACTCTTAACAATCCAGCGATTAGTCGCGAAGAAGTTTTAGCTGCAGCTAAAAAAATTGGCGTGCATGACTTCATTATGAGTTTGCCCGATAATTATGATTTTGATGTAAAAGAACGTGGAGTTATGCTGTCTTCTGGGCAACGTCAATTGATAGCTTTTCTTCGTGCGTTTGTAAGCAACCCAAGTATTCTAATTTTGGACGAAGCTACCTCCTCAATTGATACCTATTCTGAAGAATTGATTCAACGAGCAACGGAAACCATAACTCAAGGAAGAACTTCAATTGTTATTGCCCACCGATTAGCTACAATAGTCAATGCTGACAAAATTGTTGTCATGGACAAAGGATTAAATGTTGAAGAAGGCACTCATCAAGAATTAATTAATCGAGAAAGCGGTTATTATAAAAATTTATACGATTCTCAGTTTTCGATAGCCAATTAAAAAATCATCTAATTCTTATATATGGATGTTTTTTCTGAAAATTTGTTAGTTTTTTACTTTATGGGGTTGAAAATTTCACAAAACAGAATAATTCCTTAAATTAGCAGCATCAATTAATAGAGATAAAATTATACACATGAAATACGATATTATTGTTTTAGGAAGTGGACCTGGAGGATACGTTACTGCCATTAGAGCTTCTCAATTAGGCTTTAAAGTAGCCGTAATCGAAAAAGAAAATTTAGGTGGAGTTTGCTTGAACTGGGGATGTATACCAACGAAAGCCTTACTTAAATCGGCTCAAGTTTTTGATTATCTAAAACACGCTTCTGATTACGGATTGACTGTTTCATCATTTGATAAAGATTTCTCAGCGGTAGTTAACCGTTCAAGAGGAGTAGCAGATGGAATGAGTAAAGGTGTTCAATTCTTAATGAAAAAAAATAAAATCGACGTTATTGATGGTTTTGGTAAAATCAAACCAGGCAAAAAAGTAGATGTAACGGATAAAGACGGCAAAGTAACTGAGTACAGTGCAGACCATATTATTTTGGCAACTGGAGCGCGTTCTCGTGAATTACCAAACTTACCACAAGATGGAGTAAAAGTAATTGGATACCGTCAAGCAATGACTTTACCAAAGCAACCCAAATCAATGATCATTGTTGGTTCTGGTGCTATTGGAATTGAGTTTGCTCATTTTTACAACTCAATGGGAACTGATGTGACTATTGTAGAGTTTATGCCAAATATTGTTCCTGTTGAAGACGAAGATATTTCGAAACAAATGGAACGTTCTATGAAAAAAGCAGGAGTAAACATTATGACGAACGCTTCTGTTGAAAAAATTGACACTTCTGGAAAAGGCGTTAAAGCATTTGTTAAAACAGCCAAAGGAGAAGAAGTTTTAGAAGCTGATATGTTACTTTCTGCAGTGGGAATCAAAACCAACATTGAAAACATCGGTTTAGAAGAAGTAGGAATTGCTACTGATAAAGATAAAATTTTAGTCAACGCTTATAACCAAACTAATATTCCTGGTTATTACGCCATTGGAGATATTACGCCAGGACAAGCCTTAGCTCACGTAGCTTCAGCTGAAGGAATCAACTGTGTGGAAAAAATTGCAGGATTACATGTAGAACCTATCGATTACGGAAATGTTCCGGGTTGTACCTATGCTACTCCTGAAATTGCTTCGGTTGGATTAACTGAAAAAGCAGCAAAAGAAAAAGGATACGAATTGAAAATTGGTAAATTCCCATTCTCTGCATCAGGAAAAGCAAAAGCTTCAGGTGCATCAGATGGATTTGTAAAAGTAATTTTTGATGCTAAATACGGCGAATGGTTAGGTTGTCATATGATTGGAGCTGGAGTTACGGATATGATTGCTGAAGCAGTTGTAGCACGTAAACTAGAAACTACAGGACACGAAATCTTAAAAGCAATCCACCCACATCCTACTATGAGTGAGGCGGTAATGGAAGCTGTAGCAGATGCATACGGGGAAGTAATTCACTTGTAAAATAGCAATTGCGAAAATCAATTACAGTAAAAAATAAAAAATCCGATTAGTTTATACCAATCGGATTTTTTATTTGTACTTATTTAGTGACTTCACCAAATTTAAGTATCTTTAATAAGTTAAACAACTCCCCTACTATGAAATGGAAAGCTACTTTGATATTGTTTATTTCTATCGCTTCTTTTGCTTATTGCCAACAAATGGATGAAGAAACTGCTATCAAAAAACTATTAGAAAAAGAATCCGCTACCTGGCGTTCCAAAGACATTAAAGGATATGCCGATTGTTGGCACATTCAGCCCTATAGCCGAATATTAGTTTCGCTACCCGATGGAAAAACTATAGACGTCCCTACTACATCAAAACAAAATATGCAAGCTGAGAACATGGGAAATGGCGGATTTGCAGTTAACTCAAATTATAAAATGAGCATTTCTAATTCCAATGCTTGGGTAAGTCATGACGAAATCTCAACCGATAAAGACGGCAAACGAACTTGGTCTTATGAAATTCGTCTCTTAGAAAAAATTAAAGGAAAATGGAAATTAGTTGGCCAATCGCTCCACATTTACAAACGTGAAAATTAAATTATCTAAACGTATATAAGACAATCCAACCTAGAGGTTGGATTTTTTCATTTTAGAACAGTTGCAAAATGTTTACATTTGTTAAAAATATAAAATCATGCAACATATTATAGATCGATTCATTAGTTATGTCACAATAGATACTGAATCTGACCCCAATTCAACAACAACTCCAAGCACACCAAAACAGTGGGATTTAGCTAACAAGCTAGTCGAAGAATTAAAAACTATTGGATTGCAAGACGTCACGATCGATGACAAAGCCTACATCATGGCAACACTTCCAAGCAATGTAGAACATGAAGTACCTACTATTGGATTTATATCTCATTTTGACACCTCTCCTGATTTTATAGGGGCCAATGTAAATCCTCAAATAATTCCAAATTACGATGGTGGCGAAATTGTATTAAACGCAGATAAAAATATTATTTTGTCTCCAAAATACTTTAAGGATTTACTACAATACAAAGGGCAAACATTAATTACTACAGACGGAACTACACTTTTAGGAGCCGATGACAAAGCGGGAATTACTGAAATTGTATCTGCTATGGAATACCTAATTGAACATCCCGAAATTAAACACGGAAAAATTCGAATTGGATTTACCCCAGACGAAGAAATTGGGCGTGGAGCACATCATTTTGACGTAGACAAGTTTGGCGCTGATTGGGCCTATACCATGGATGGAAGTCAAGTTGGTGAGTTAGAATATGAAAATTTTAATGCGGCTGGAGCCAAAATTACGTTCAAAGGAAAAAGTGTGCATCCAGGCTATGCTAAAGGTAAAATGATCAATTCCATGCTGATTGCTAATGATTTTATCAATGCGTTACCCAAAGGAGAAACTCCCGAAGAAACTAGAGGTTATGAGGGTTTTTTCCATGTACATCATCTCAACGGTAGTATCGAAGAAAGTGTAGTAGAATTAATAATTCGTGATCATAACAAAAAGAAATTCGAGAAACGTAAAGCCTTAATTGCAAAAATTACTCAAAAAATAAATAAAAAATACGCCAAACAATTTGGAGAAGACATTGCGATTGCTGAAATCAACGACCAGTATTACAATATGAAAGAAAAAGTGTTACCAGTGAAACACATTGTCGATATTGCCGAGCAAGGAATGAAAGAATTAGGAATTAAACCATTAATAAAACCTATTAGAGGAGGAACAGACGGCTCACAATTGTCATATAAAGGACTCCCATGTCCTAATATTTTTGCTGGCGGACATAACTTTCATGGAAAATACGAATATGTTCCTGTAGAAAGCATCCAAAAAGCAATCCAAGTTATCGTTAAGATTGCAGAATTGACAGCGATTAAAAAATAGACCATAAAAAAAGCTCCCATTTGGGAGCTTTTTTTATTCTCTCTAATGGAATTATTTTTTGGCCAAAGCAGCACTCATTTCCATTGAAATTGCTGAACGCTCCATTTTTAATTTACCTGACATGGTTTCTACAACCACTGTAGTTTCAGCCAATTCAGCAATTTTACCATGAAGTCCACTTTTAGTAATGATTTTATCTCCTACTTTCAAGCTACTTTCGAATTCTTTTTCAGCTTTAGCTCTTTTTTGTTGTGGTCTAATCATAAAGAAATAGATTACTACAAACATTAATAAGAACGGCGCAAATTGACTTAATTGTCCCATAATTTTATTTTAATTTTTATTAAACGTATTACATCAAGCCTCTTCCAGCTTTGATCATTTTTTTATTAGTTTGAAATTCTTTGACTAAATTATCTAAAATTCCATTGATAAAAATACTACTTTTTGGTGTAGAATATTCTTTAGCCAATTCTAAATATTCATTCAAGGTAACTTTTACTGGAATTGATGGGAATTTCAATAATTCGCAAATAGCCATTTTCAAGATTATTGTATCTATTTCGGCGATACGATCCATATCCCAATTGGGTGTTTTCGTATCAAATTCTTTAGCTAATTCTTTTTCGTTTAAAACTGTTTTTCGAAACAAGTCTTTTGCAAAATCTTTATCATCGGCATCTTTAAACAATTTTGGCACTTTAAAACTAGTATCCTCTTCCGATTTTATCCCTTTTAATTGTTTAACAATTTGGGTATTGACAACAGGAATATCATCAATCCAAGTTAATTTATCATCTTCTAAATACTCGTATAACTTTTCGTTCGGAACAATAATATCAGTAAAAAGGTCTACCACAAACTGTTTGTCTTCTTCAAATGTATTAACAGAGGTACTCATGTATTTTTCATACAATTTACTTTCTTTCAATGAAGCCAAAAGCAAATTAATATAATCATCATGAATAGCCCAATTGTTGATTTTTCTGTTTTCCAAAGCAATACTCAACGAATTATTGTCTTCCAATAATTGAAAAATACTGTTGTTGATGAATTTATTGTTGGGATTTCGTTCTTCTTTTGTAGCCAAATGTTTTTGACTTGATAAGTGTAAAAAGACTTTTTCTTTTTTAGCCATTTCAATTAAAGAAGATAGCATAATCAGGTATAAATCTTGAATAGCATCGATGCTGTAAAATAGAAATTTTTCTTGACCTTCTATATTATCCGAACCGTTTTGGTGCATGGCATAAATGGATTGCATAACCTTAACGCGAATGTGTCTTCTATTTACCACTGTGTAAGAACTTTTAATGAATTAGACTGCAAAAGTAGGTATTTCATCCCTTAAAATAAAATTTAAATTCCTTTTTTAAATCAAAATAATGGAAGCTGAAAATCAACATTTTAATGAATCATACTGGTTTTTACAGTCAATTATTCTTTTTATTCAACTATATTTGCGGAGCAAAACAGCAGCAATCCAATGAAAGAATTAGGTTATTTAAATAAGTACTTTGTCAAATACAAGTTCAGTTTTTTACTAGGGATAGTAATTACTATTGTAGCACAAATTTTTTCATTGTTTACTCCAAAGTTAATAAGTCAATCTCTCGAAACTATTGAAAAATTTGATCGTCTAGAAAGTTCGGAGAAAACTTCAGAAATAGTGCTTTCCAATTTTAAAGATGGGTTAATTGATAATATTCTATTGATCATAGGAACTACTATAATTGCGGGATTTTTGACTTTTTTAATGCGACAAACATTAATTGTAATGTCGCGACACATCGAATTTGATTTAAAAAACGAAGTTTTTAAACAATACGAAAACCTATCGCAACAGTTTTACAAACAAAACAGAACTGGAGATTTAATGAACCGTATTAGTGAGGATGTATCCAAAGTTAGAATGTATGTTGGCCCCGCTGTAATGTACACTATTAATACTTTCATTCGCTTTGCAATTGTCATTGCCTATATGTATAATGTATCACCACGTTTGACTTTGTATACCCTATTACCATTACCTATACTATCCTATACCATTTTCAAACTAAGCACCGAAATCAATAAAAGAAGTACAGTTTTTCAACAATACTTATCCAAAGTTTCTAGCTTTTCACAAGAAATTTTTTCCGGCATTAGAGTAATTAAAGCCTATTCTTTGGAGGACCAGCATCAAAACAATATGGTATCATTAGCTAATGAAAGCAAAAGCAAAAGCCTAGATTTAGCTCGTGTACAATCTTTATTTGGTCCATTGATGTTAGCATTAATTGGAATTAGTAACCTGGTGGTTATCTATTTTGGCGGATTAATGTACATGGAAGGTACTATAAAAAGTATTGGTACAATAGCCGAATTCATATTATATGTCAATATGTTGACCTGGCCGGTAGCATCTTTAGGCTGGGTTTCGTCTATGGTTCAAGAAGCTGAAGCTTCACAAAAACGTTTGAATGAATTTTTAAAAATCGAACCCGAAATTAAAAATACTAATCCAAATCACTCCAGTATTGAAGGAAGTATTGTCTTCAAAAATGTCAGTTTTACATATGAGGATACAAATATAAATGCAATACAAAACATCTCATTTACCGTAAAAAAAGGAGAAACATTAGCTATATTAGGAAAAACTGGCTCTGGAAAATCAACGCTGTTGTCTTTAATTTCAAGATTGTATGATGTCAACGAAGGAGAAATTAGTATTGACAATACCCCTTTACATGCATTAAATTTATATGATTTACGTAATAGTATTGGAATAGTTCCCCAAGATGCTTTCTTGTTTTCAGATAGTATTAAAAACAATATCAAATTTGGAAAAGAGGAGGCAACTGATGCAGAAATTGAGTTAGCTGCTAAAAATGCTGTAGTTCATGACAATATTATGGAATTTAATAAAAAGTACGATACTATTTTGGGTGAAAGAGGGATTACATTATCTGGAGGACAAAAACAACGTGTTTCGATTGCAAGAGCGATTATAAAAAACCCTCCTATTTTGTTATTTGACGATTGTTTATCTGCAGTTGATACAGAAACTGAAGAAACTATATTGAACAATTTGTACGAAATCTGTAAGGACAAAACTACTATAATTGTCAGTCACCGTGTTTCATCTGCCAAAAATGCAGATCAAATTATTATAATTGACGAAGGTAAAATTATTCAACAAGGTTCTCATAATCAATTACTAAATGAGAAAGGTTATTATGCCGACTTGTATTTGAAACAACTATCCGAAAAAGATTTATCATAATTTTTGGTCAATCAATTTTTTTTTATCATTTTTGAATGTCTATAAACCAATTAATGAAGACGGATTATGAGAGAACATGATATGTTAGAAAAAGAAGAAATATTTTCTAAAATTTTAAGAGCCGGAAGAAGAACCTATTTTTTTGATGTAAGAGCTACAAAAGCAGATGATTACTACATCACTATTACTGAAAGTAAAAAGTTTACTGAAGAAGACGGTTCTTTCCACTTTAAAAAACATAAAATTTATTTGTACAAAGAAGATTTTGCTGCTTTTACAGAAATTCTAGGCGATATGACTTCTTATGTGTTAAACCATAAAGGTGAAGAAGTGATTTCAGAAAGACATCAAAAAGATTTCAAGAAAGAATACACATCCGACACTAATGAGGACGAAGTTACACCTCAAGTTTCTAGCTTCACAGATATTGACTTTGATGATATTTAATCAAGTTTAAAACGAATAAAAAAAGCCCAAAATCAGTTGATTTTGGGCTTTTTACTTTTTTAGTATTTTGCAGAAACACCTGGCTTTGGTAGTGATTTTTGAATAAATATTCTTAAATCTTCATTCCCTTTAATTAAGTCTTCTTTACGGAGGTACATCATGTGACCACTTCGATAGCCTTCAAACGACATTCTGTCTTTTAACTTCCCACTTGGATCCATTTGCCACAAATTGTATTTGGCATTAAAATAGTCACAAGCACCATCATAATAACCTGATTGCACTAAAACGTGCAAATACGGATTCTGAGCCATTGCTTGACGTAAATTCTCACCCGTTTTGTCCCCTGAATTATCCCAAGGATGAACCGGCCCAAACATATTGTATTTCAAATCGGTTTTATAACCTAAATTATTGCGAAGATAGATATTGATAGCTGGTGTAAATGAATGCAACCAAGAAGTCAACTCTGCATTAAAATCAGGACCGTCTCCAGCATCTTTGCGATCAATTCCTTTGTAACGAGAATCCAATCTACCTACAGTAAAACCTCGATCTCTAAGCAACTCTTTCCAAAAATAATCCAATGGAACATCCAAATTATTTTGCAAAATTACTTTTTCATCAACCCCTGAATAACGAGCCATTTTAGAAGCAATTGCTTTTCTTTCGGCTAGGTCAATAAATCCGCCCTTACTAATTGCCGGAATTAATTCGTTAATAGTAAATTGTTCCACTTCTGGTAGCATTGCAGTTAAATCTTTGGATTGTAAATCTGCAGGAAGCCTTTTATGAAACCAAGCTGTAGCTGCAAAATAAGGCAAACGCAAAGCAGCTTTTGAAGCAACGCCTCTTTCAATTCCTAAAGTAGTTGGAGAAACTAATACTACACCATTTAAATACATCCATTGATTGTTTTGCAATTCCAAAGCCAATCCAGAAACACGTGTTGTACCATAACTTTCCCCAATTAAATACTTTGGTGATGCCCAACGATTATTACGAGTGACAAATGTTTTGATCCATTCTGCTAAATACTTTACATCAGCATTGACTCCAAAAAAAGTTGATTTTGGTGTTTCTTTGTTTGTTATTCTTGAGTAAGCAGTATTCACTGGATTGACAAAAACAATATCCGCAACATCCAAAATAGAATATGGGTTCTCTTTAATTCCATAAGGTTGTACAGGATAGCCTTCGTCATCAATGTTTAACAAAGTAGGACCTGTATAGGCAATTTGCATCCAAACAGAGGCCGATCCTGGACCACCGTTAAATGAAATTACTAATGGACGATTGGCACGATCCTTCACATCCGAACGCTCATAATAAGTATAAAACACACCCGCAATAGTCTTTCCATCCTCGTCCCAAACAGGCATTGTTCCTGTTGAAGCTTGATAGGGCACTTTTTGTCCTTTAATAGTTGTAAGGTGCTGTGTGATTACTTTTTCGTCAGGATTGAATTTAATATTAGAAACTAAATTTTCAACTTTTTCAACTGGAATTGCTGCTGGAGCATCTGATTTTTTGGATGGCGCTTGAGCAGTAACCAACAAGAAAGAGCTAGTAAATAGAACTGAAAACAACATTTTTTTCATAGTAATTCAATTTAAATTATATTCAAACTGAAACAAATGTAAAATAAAATAGGAATAAATCACGCTATACAACCCAGTTAAATAATGGTATAAAAAAAATCCCAAAGCAACTGCTTTGGGATTCATTTTTGTATTATGAATGAAAATTACTTCACATCCATCAACTCTACGTCAAAGATTAATGTAGCATTAGGCGGAATCACTCCTCCAGCACCACGAGAACCATAACCCAAATGAGATGGAATTACAAATCGAGCTTTATCACCCACTTGTAACAAGGCAATTCCTTCATCCCAACCTTCGATCACATTACCTCTACCTAATGGAAATTCGATTGGTTTTTTACGTGCGTAGGAACTATCAAACACTTTTCCGTCAGGCAATTGCCCTGAATAGTGAACCGATACTGTTTTTCCGTCTTCTGCTTTTTTACCAGATCCTCTTTGGATAAATTGGTAACGCAAACCACTTTCAGTTTTTTCAAAACCAGCGGCTAACTTATCCATTTCAGCTTCAGCAGCAGCGCGTTCCGCTTCGATACGTTTGGCACGAGAACCTTCAAAAGTTCTAAATGCTTCTACTGCATTCCATTGCTCAGCTTCTGCTCCTACTCTAATTATTTCCAACGTTTCTAAAACATCACCTTGAGCCACTGCATCTACTACATCCTGACCTTCAACTACATGGCCAAAAACGGTATGTTTACCATCTAACCATGATGTTGGAACGTGAGTAATGTAAAATTGAGATCCATTGGTACCGGGACCAGCATTGGCCATAGCCAAAACTCCTGGACGGTCGTGTTTCAAACTTGGGTGAAATTCATCATCAAATTTATATCCGGCATCTCCAGTTCCAGTTCCTTGAGGACAACCTCCTTGAATCATAAAATCAGGAATAACACGGTGAAATGTTAATCCGTCATAATATTTTGTTCCTTGTGGTTTCACTTTGTTTTCCAAGTTTCCTTCTGCCAAAGCCACAAAGTTACCAACAGTTCCAGGTGTTAAATCGTGTGTTAATTTTACTGTAATTGAACCCTTAGCGGTGTTGAATTTAGCGTATATTCCGTTTTCCATTTTTGTTGATTTTTATTGAAGTGCAAAATTAATATATTATTTAATAATTAGTTAATTTTGTTTAATAAAGCTTAAATAAAAAACATGAATTCTATTTTTGATAAAAATAATAATGATGCATTGATCAGGAGAATCCATTTATTAAATGAAAACTCTAAACCATTATGGGGAAAAATGAATGTATCCCAAATGTTATCGCATTGTCAGGCTCCAATTGATCTTGCATTAGGAAACATAGAAATAAAAAGCAACTTTGTTCTTGGTATTTTGGGTCGTTTGTTCAAATCTAAAATTTTAAACGCTGGGAAATTTAAAAAAAATAGTATTACGCTTACCGAATTTTCACGAAGCGATTCTTATGAATTTGAACAAAATAAAATTGCATTAATTAAAAAAATATCAACTTTTGCAGTATTGGGTAATGAGTCTATAAAAAGAACAAAACATCCTATTTTCGGCAAAATGAGTTATGAAGAATGGGATAAATTACAATATATGCACCTTGACCATCATTTAAGACAATTTGGGGTTTAACTAATTAATGATATATTCAATTACAAATTAATATTGGCCAGAATAATTTGTCTTTTCATCTTTGTTGAATTAGCATACATTTTAAATACCTTAAATTAGACACATTAAATCTTTGTATATTTGTCGCCTTAAATAACTATATGCGCATAGACATTATCACCGTTCTTCCTGAATTATTACGAAGCCCTTTTGAAGCCTCCATTATGAAACGTGCTATCGACAAAGGTTTGGTAGAAGTTCATATCCATAATTTACGTGACTATACCACTAACAAGCAAAAAAGTGTCGATGATTATCCTTTTGGCGGTGGCGCTGGAATGGTTATGACCGTTCAACCTATTGATGACTGTATTACACATTTAAAAAGTCAAAGAACCTACGACGAAATCATTTATATGTCGCCAGATGGTGAAACGCTGAATCAAAAAATGGCGAATACCATGTCCATGTATGAAAACATCATCATTCTTTGCGGACATTATAAAGGAGTAGATCAACGAGTGCGTGATCATTTTATAACCAAAGAAATTTCCATTGGCGATTATGTTTTAAGCGGAGGAGAATTGGGTGCCTTAGTACTTTCAGATGCATTAATCCGATTAATACCTGGCGTTTTGAGTGATGAAACCTCTGCCCTAACCGACAGTTTTCAAGACGGATTGTTATCCGGTCCAATTTATACTCGCCCAGCTGATTATAAAGGATGGAAAGTACCCGAAGTCTTAACTAGTGGGAATTTTGCCAAGATCGATCAATGGCGAGAAGACAAAGCGTACGAGCATACGAAAAACCGTCGTCCCGACTTGTTAGAAGACTAAATCATTATTTTTTTGATTTTTTTTCTAAAATATTCAAAATTTATAATTAATTTCGCAGCCGCATTAGACCAACCTCTGGCGAGAACCGTGAATGTTGCTCTATATTAAACCATAATTAAAATTATCATGGCAGATTTAATGAAATTCGTTAAAGACGAATTTGTAACAAGAAAAGATTTCCCGGATTTCGGAGCTGGAGACACTATTACAGTTTTCTACGAAATTAAAGAGGGTGAAAAAACTAGAACTCAGTTTTTTAAAGGAGTAGTAATTCAAAGAAGAGGTTCTGGAAATACAGAAACTTTTACTATTCGTAAAATGTCTGGCGCAATTGGAGTTGAGCGTATCTTCCCAGTTAACTTACCAGCTTTGCAAAAAATCGAAATCAATAAGAAAGGTGCTGTACGTAGAGCTAGAATTTTCTACTTCAGAGAACTTACTGGTAAAAAAGCAAAAATTAAAGATAAAAGAAGATTCTAACATCCTCTTCATTTTAAAAAAGTCCCACATTGTGGGACTTTTTTTTGTCATAAAATGAGCTTAAAATTCTCAATTTAGGAATTTTACCACCCTAAAAATAACAATTTGCAAATAAGGTGTTTAATCCCTTTAAATATTCGTTTTTATCAAGTATTACGACTTATTTTTACATCTGATTTTCCTATATTTGCCCCGCTAAAAAAAACAACGCAAACGTTTTAGTAGCAAAACATTAAAAACATTCGATTTTAAATACAAAATAATGGCACAGAAATCCAAAATTTTTTACACGCTTACAGACGAAGCCCCTTTGTTAGCAACTTATTCTTTTTTACCAATCGTTCAAGCCTTCACAGGAACCTCTGATATTGAAATTGAAACAAGAGACATTTCCTTGGCAGGAAGAATTTTAGCTAATTTTCCAGAATATCTTTCAGATAATCAAAAAACCGGAGATGCTTTAGCTGAATTAGGTCAATTGGCTACTACACCTGAAGCGAACATTATTAAATTACCCAACGTTTCTGCCTCAGTTCCTCAATTAAAAGCAGCCATTGCTGAATTACAATCGCATGGTTATGCTTTGCCTGATTTTCCAGAAGATCCTCAAACAGAAGAAGAGAAAAGTGTCAAAGCAAAATACGCTAAAATATTAGGTTCGGCTGTAAATCCAGTTTTACGTGAAGGAAACTCAGATCGTAGAGCTCCAAAAGCAGTAAAAAATTATGCCAAAGCCAATCCACATTCTATGGGAGCTTGGTCATCTAACTCAAAAACTCATGTAGCTTCAATGGAAACAGGTGATTTTTACGGAAGTGAAAAATCAGTTACCGTTACTGAGGCTACAGATGTAAAAATTGAATTCGTTGGAAAAGACGAAAGCACCTCTATTTTAAAAGCGAGTACGCCTTTGAAAGCTGGGGAAATTATAGATAGTTCTGTGATGAACTTGAATGCTTTAAAATCATTCGTTGCCAAAACAATCGAAGAAGCTAAAGAACAAGGCTTGTTGCTTTCTGTTCACTTAAAAGCAACCATGATGAAAGTGTCTGATCCAATTATATTTGGCGCTATCGTGGAAGTATATTTCAAAGACGTTTTTGAAAAATATGCTACTTTATTTGCTGAATTAAATATCGATACCAGAAATGGTTTAGGTGATGTATATGCTAAAATTGCTGGACACGCTGAACAAGCCGAAGTAGAAGCTGCCATCAATCAAGCTATTGCTAACGGACCGGCTATTGCAATGGTAAATTCTGAAAAAGGAATTACCAACCTACAAGTACCTTCTGATGTGATTGTAGATGCCTCAATGCCTGCTATGATTCGTACTTCAGGTCAAATGTGGAACAAAGACGGAAAACAACAAGATACAGTAGCGATTATCCCAGACCGTTGTTATGCGGGTGTGTATACTGCAACTATCGATTTTTGTAAACAAAATGGTGCTTTTGATCCAACTACAATGGGAAGTGTTCCTAACGTAGGTTTAATGGCTCAAAAAGCAGAAGAATATGGTTCTCATGACAAAACATTCCAAATTGCTGCAGATGGAGTTGTTCGCGTAGTAGACACAAAAGGAACTGTTTTAATGGAACAAGTTGTAGAAGCCAAAGACATTTTTAGAATGTGTCAAGCCAAAGACGCTCCAATTCAAGACTGGGTTAAACTAGCTGTAAACAGAGCGCGTTTGTCTAATACTCCAGCTATTTTCTGGCTGGATGAAAACAGAGCTCACGACAGAGAATTAATTGTAAAGGTTCAAAAATACTTAAAAGACCACGATACAACTGGTTTAGATATTCAAATTCTATCTCCTATTGCTGCTACAAAAGCAACCTTAGAAAGAATTATCAAAGGATTAGATACTATTTCGGTAACTGGAAATGTATTGCGTGATTACTTAACCGATTTGTTCCCAATTTTAGAAGTAGGTACTTCAGCTAAAATGTTATCTATCGTTCCTTTGATGAATGGCGGTGGTTTGTTTGAAACCGGCGCTGGTGGATCTG
Organism: Bacteroidota bacterium; assembly: GCA_046048915.1. Lineage (GTDB taxonomy): Bacteria > Bacteroidota > Bacteroidia > Flavobacteriales > Flavobacteriaceae > Flavobacterium. Next base: position 98,683 of record JBJOFE010000002.1, read on the forward strand.
CTCCAAAACACGTGGAACAGTTTACTGACGAAAGTTATTTACGTTGGGATTCACTTGGAGAGTTTTTAGCTTTAGGTGCTTCTTTAGAACATTTAAGCCAAACCTTAAACAATCCAAAAGCATTAGTTTTGGCGGAGACTTTAGATGTAGCTACAGAAAAATTCTTAGCTAATGATAAATCGCCTGCACGTAAAGTAGGACAAATTGACAACCGTGGTTCTCATTTCTACCTAACTATGTATTGGGCTGAAGCTTTAGCAGCACAAGATAAAGATGTTGAATTAAAAGCAACTTTTGCTCCTATAGCAAAAGCGTTGATTGAAAATGAAACTACAATCAATTCAGAATTAATTGGTTCTCAAGGTAAACCTCAAAATATTGGTGGTTACTACCAACCCAATCCAGAATTGACTAACAAAGCTATGAGGCCAAGCGAAACATTCAATGCTATATTAGCAAAAATCGCTTAATTCAACTTTATTACAAATACTATTTAAAGGCAACTAATTTAGTTGCCTTTTTTTTAACGTTTAATTTCATTAATTGTAATTACTTTTAATGAAATTTGTATCGGATTCAAATGTAAAATCAAATGATGATTTCAAAAAAAATTAGCCTACTCCTTTTCCTATTTTTAGGTTACTTTTCGGTAGCTGCCCAGGAAAAATTTACTTTAAGTGGAACTATTAGCGACAGTAATAGCAATGAAACTTTAATTGGTGTCAATCTATTCATACCTGAATTAAAAACAGGAATAACTACAAATGAATATGGTTTTTACTCCATCACTATTCCAAAAGGATCCTACACTGTCCGAATTAGTTATATGGGATACAACTCGCTTGAAGAGAAAATCCAATTACAACAGAATACTAAATCAAATTTCAAACTGTTCACAACAGAAAATACGCTGAAGGAAGTTGTCATTATCGATAACAAAACCAAAACCGATATCAGGAAACCCGAAATGAGTGTTAACAAACTCTCGATCTCGGCGATTAAAAGAATGCCTGTAGTTTTGGGAGAAGTCGATGTTTTAAAATCTATTTTATTACTTCCTGGTGTAACCAATGCAGGCGAAGGCGCTTCTGGATTTAATGTGCGTGGTGGTGGCGCCGACCAAAACTTAATTCTGTTGGACGAAGCGACTATTTTTAATTCATCACATGTATTTGGTTTTTTCTCAGTGTTTAACCCTGACGCTATAAAAGATTTAAAATTATACAAAGGAGGTATTCCAGCACGTTTTGGAGGGAGAGCGGCCTCTGTATTGGACATCTATCAAAAAGACGGAAATAGTAAAAAATTCAACACAAATGGTGGTATTGGATTAATTTCAAGCCGATTGTTACTTGAAGGTCCTTTGGTAAAAGACAAAGGTTCTTTCTTAATTGGAGGACGAAGTTCTTATGCACATTTATTTCTAAAACTTTCTGAAGATCAAAAAGATAACGCTGCCTATTTCTATGATTTAAACACTAAACTAAGTTACAAAATCAACCCAAATAATAATTTGTTTTTGTCCGGGTACTTTGGCCGAGATGTTTTCAGCTTAGCGAATAGTTTTACCAATATTTACGGAAATTCGACACTAAATCTTAGATGGAATCATCTATTTTCTAACAAACTTTTTTCTAACCTATCTTTAATTTATTCCGATTATTACTATGGACTTGATTTGGATTTTGTAGGTTTCAAATGGGATTCGGGTATTAAAAATTACAATATTAAATACGATTTAAAAAATTACGTTTCAGATCGGTTTAAACTTAATTATGGTCTTAATGCCATTTATTATGATTTCAATCCTGGCATCATAAAACCTTCAGACAGCAATTCTGGAATTAACTTTTCGCAGTTGGACAAAAAATATGCCTTTGAACCCGCATTATATATCAATGCTGATCAAGAACTTAGCTCAGCAATTTCAATTTCGTATGGATTGCGCTATAGCTTGTTTTACCGTTTAGGGCAATCCGATTTAAATGTGTATGCAAATAACAACCCAGTTATATTTAATCCAGAGTTGCAGATTTACGAAAAAGCATCCCCTATTGGCACAACCACTTTTGATAAAAATGAGGTAATGAAAAGATACAATTATCTGGAACCACGTTTCTCTGCGGCCTACCAATTGAATGACAAACAATCGATAAAAGCAAGTTATAATCGTATGGTACAATACCTTCAATTGGTCTCAAATACATCTTCTCCTACTCCGCTGGATGTATGGACACCAAGCGATTCATTTATCAAACCCCAAATAGCAGATCAGGTAGCTTTAGGCTATTTCACAAATTTTAAAAATGATTTGTATTCATTAGAAGTAGAAACCTATTATAAAAAAGTACAAAATCGAATTGATTATATTGACGGAGCCGATTTGATTGCGAACAATGCTTTAGAACAAGTCATTTTAAATGGACAAATGAGATCGTATGGATTAGAAATTATGGTTAAGAAAAATGAAGGACGTCTTAACGGTTGGATTTCATATACGTTATCACGCTCAGAACAACAAACTCCTGGGAGAACTATTCTAGAAACCGGAATAAACAACGGACAGTGGTACAATTCAGCCTATGATAAATTGCATAATTTGGCTGTAACCAGTTCCTATTTATTAAATGAAAAATGGTCGTTTGGAGCTAACTTTGCGCTACAATCAGGTCAGCCAGTTACCTATCCAAATGGACAATACCAGTATTTAGGAATTACGATTCCTAGTTATGGATTACGCAATAAGGATCGTTTGCCAACCTACCATCATTTAGACATTTCAGCCACTTTAACCCCTAGAAAAAACAATAACCGAAACTGGAAAGGAGAATGGGTATTTAGTATTTATAATTTATACAATCGAAAAAATGCAGCAGCAATTAACTTTCGACAAAATAGTGATACTGGAAATAATGAAGCCGTAAAAACGTCTATTTTCGGAATGGTTCCTGCGGTAAGTTATAATTTTAAATATTAAACGACATGAGAAAACTATATCTATCAGCAATTATAATGGCTTGTTTATCGCTTTTTAGTTGTGAGGAAGTAATACCATTAGATTTACAATCAGCAGAGCCAAAACTTGTAATCGAAGCGGCTTTAACATGGAAAAAAGGGACTAACGGCAATGTCCAAAAAATAAAACTAAGCACTACAACGGATTACTATAGTGACACCCAAAAATTTGTAAAAGGGGCTACTGTTATTGTTCAAAATAGTTCCAATCAAAGTTTTACTTTTGTCGAAGTACCTAACACGGGAGAATATAAGTGTTTGAATTTCATTCCAGTAATTGGTGACACTTATCGTTTGTCAATACGTTATAATGGGAACACCTATACTGCTCAAGAAGTAATGCAACCCGTTGCTGAAATTATGAAAGTCGAACAAAATAACAATGGTGGTTTTGGGGGGAATAACATTGAACTTAAAGCACATTATATAGATCCTTCTTCGGTAAAAAATTACTATCTCTACCGCTATACGTATTCAACTCAAGTAACTTCAAATTTTTATACCGATGAAGATGTATTTTTCAATGGAAATGAATTTTTTAGTATTTCACAAAACGATAATATTAAATCTGGTGATAAAATAGAAATCAATCATTATGGGATTTCTAGAACCTATTTTAATTATATGTCAGTATTAGTAAGTATTGCCGGTAATGGTGGTGGTGGACCATTTCAATCGCCTCCAGCAACCGTAAGAGGAAATATAATCAATACCACACAAGAAGAAAATTTTCCGTTGGGTTATTTTTCATTAAGTGAATACGACTCTGTAAACTATATCGTTAAATAAAATCTGCTATTTATAAAATTTAAATCAGTACAAAATGTCTTCACATCATATCGTTAGAGACGACCAAGAACCCGCTTTAATCATAGCCAATGGTGCAGCTTGCCAACCTGAATTACTTGGGCAATTATTAGAATGGTCTCCACTAGTAGTTGTATTAGACTCTGCTATGGAACGAGTGATGGAATTGGATGTGAAAGTGGATGTTTTGTTAGGTGATTTTGATGCTGATTTTGACCCTGAAAAATACCAAACAGAACAATTCCCTATTGATATTATTCATACTCCTGATCAAAACAAAACGGATTTAGAGAAAGCATTTGATTATTTAATCGAACGCAATATTCCAGCTGTGAATGTGGTTTGGGCAACAGGAAAACGTGCCGATCATACCATTACCAATATCACCAATATTACACGCTATCGTGATCGTTTAAAAATTGTTCTCTTGGACGACCATTCTAAAGTATTTTTATTGCCAAAAAAATTCGAAAAATGGTATACTGCTAACACTCCTATTTCTTTAATTCCAATTGGTCATGTAACAGGGATTCATTCTTCTAATTTATTTTACCCCCTTCAAGACGACACACTTACTATTGGTTATCGAACTGGAAGCAGTAATCACGTTATTGAAGACGGCATCGTGACCATTACACATGAAGAAGGCGATTTGCTTTTAATGGAATGTTTTGATTAAAGTATTCCAAAACAGATTGATTATCTTTACATCGAAATGAAAAAAGAACAAGCAGTAATTAGTCCACAAAAACCAAATTTACACCCAAGAAATCGTGATAATTCGGGATATCATTTTGATCAGTTAATTCAATCTTGTCCAGAACTTGATACCTTTGTTTTTACAAATGAGTATAATACTCAGACTATTGATTTTGCAAATCCAGAGGCTGTAAAAACCTTAAACAAGGCATTATTAACGAACCATTTTGGAATAAAAAATTGGGATATTCCCAAAAACTACCTCTGCCCCCCTATTCCAGGGCGTGCAGATTACATTCACTATATCGCAGATTTATTAGCATTGAGCAACAACGGAATTATTCCGAAAGGCGAAACTGTGCAAGGTTTAGATGTTGGTATTGGCGCCAATTGCATTTATCCAATAATTGGAAATAGCACCTACAACTGGAGCTTTGTTGGAACTGATATTGATGAAAATGCCATACAAAATTGCAAAAAAATCATTCAAAATAATCCTCAATTAATGGACGCCATTAGTTTGCAATTACAACCTGAATCACGATTTATTTTCAAGAACATCATAACACCCGAAGATCATTTTGCTTTTACCATTTGCAATCCGCCTTTCCATAAATCGGAAGAAGAAGCCAACAAAGGAACTCTTCGAAAAATATCCAATTTAAACCAACAAAAAACTACAAAACCGGTGCTTAATTTTGGTGGTCAAAATGGTGAATTATGGTGCGATGGTGGTGAACTGCGGTTCATAACCCAAATGATTTACGAAAGTGTCAAATACCCTTTGAATTGTTTGTGGTTTACCACATTGGTTTCCAAAAAAGAAAATCTTTCCACCATTTATAAAACCTTGAGTAAAGTAAATGCTGTCGAAATAAAAACGGTCAATATGGCTCAAGGCCAAAAAACAAGTCGATTCGTAGCTTGGACCTTTATGACTGCTGAACAACAAAAAGCCTGGCAATTCTAGAGAGATCAACTTTCCTTTCAATTACAATTTAGACGTATTAATCCATTGGTCTCTTGAGTCGAATTAAGTATCTTTACCAAATGAATTTTCAAGTAGTATCTGATTACCAACCCAAAGGCGACCAACCGCAAGCTATTGAAAAATTAGCTCGCGGAATTACTGATGGCGAACAATTCCAAACCTTATTAGGGGTTACAGGATCTGGTAAAACATTTACAGTGGCCAATGTCATCCAAGAAGTGCAACGCCCCACTTTGGTTTTGGCACACAATAAAACCTTGGCGGCGCAATTGTATTCCGAATTCAAACAATTTTTCCCCAACAATGCGGTAGAATATTTTGTTTCCTACTACGATTATTACCAACCCGAAGCTTTTATGCCGGTTACAGGAGTATTTATTGAAAAGGATTTGTCTATCAATGAAGAGCTTGAAAAAATGCGTTTGAGCACTACTTCTTCCCTACTGTCTGGTCGAAGAGATATTTTGGTTGTGGCTTCTGTTTCCTGTTTGTACGGAATTGGGAATCCAGTGGAATTTCAAAAAAATGTGATTGCTCTAGAACGCGATCAAGCGATATCTAGAACCAAATTACTTCACAGTTTAGTTCAAAGTTTATATTCCAGAACAGAAGCTGATTTCAACCCTGGAACCTTCCGAATTAAAGGAGATACAGTAGAAGTCTATCCAAGTTATGCTGACGAAGCCTTTCGTATTCATTTCTTTGGTGACGAAATCGAAGAAATCGAAAGTTTTGATGTTAAAAATGCCCAAGTGTTAGAGAAGTTTGAAAAACTTACCATATATCCCGCTAACATGTTTGTGACTTCACCTGATGTGTTGCAAAATGCTATTTGGGAAATCCAACAAGATTTGGTCAAACAAGTCGATTATTTTAAAGAAATTGGCAAGCATTTAGAAGCGAAACGTCTTGAAGAACGGACCAATTTTGATTTGGAAATGATTCGGGAATTAGGCTATTGTTCAGGTATCGAAAATTATTCTCGTTACCTTGACGGCCGAGAAGCTGGAACACGACCGTTCTGCTTATTGGATTATTTTCCGAAAGACTTTTTAATGGTAGTAGACGAAAGTCACGTTACCTTATCGCAAGTGCATGCTATGTATGGCGGCGACCGAAGTAGAAAAGAAAACTTGGTCGAATACGGTTTTCGTTTGCCTGCCGCTATGGACAACCGTCCGTTGAAATTTGAAGAATTTGAGGCGATGCAAAATCAAGTGATTTATGTGTCTGCAACACCAGCCGACTATGAATTGCAAAAAACAGATGGGGTTGTTGTAGAACAAGTCATTCGACCAACGGGTCTATTAGATCCCATTATTGAAGTGCGACCAAGTTTGAATCAGATCGACGATTTAATAGAAGAAATTCAACAACGCTGTGAATTAGACGAGCGCGTCTTGGTGACTACTTTGACGAAAAGAATGGCAGAAGAATTAGCCAAATATTTGACCAAAGTGTCTATTCGTTGTCGTTATATTCATTCCGATGTAGATACATTGGAACGCATCGAAATCATGCAGGATTTACGCAAAGGATTGTTTGATGTGTTGATAGGTGTTAACTTATTGCGTGAAGGTTTGGACTTACCTGAAGTATCATTGGTAGCCATATTGGATGCCGACAAAGAAGGTTTTTTACGAAGCCATCGATCGTTAACACAAACCATTGGACGTGCGGCTCGAAACCTAAATGGGAAAGCCATTATGTATGCTGATAAGATTACTGATAGCATGCAAAAAACAATTGACGAAACTAATTACCGAAGAACCAAACAAATCAACTTCAACTTGGAGAACAATCAAGTTCCTCAGGCTTTGAACAAAAAAATAGATTCGGCTTTTACCAAAAATCCATTAGTAGAATATGAATTAGGACATACTTTAAACGTAGCTGCTGAAGCTGAAACAGCTTATTTATCCAAAGCTGAAATTGATAAATTAATTCGCGAAAAGCGTAAATCAATGGAAAAAGCAGCCAAAGAATTGGACTTTATGCAAGCCGCCAAATTGCGTGACGAAATCAAAAAATTACAAGAACAAGCTCCTTAATTTTTTAGTTTATGAAACTAATTTTAAAAGCCTACGACCTAAAATTAAAACACACTTTTACCATTTCTAGAAAATCAATTGACGTGCAACCCTGCGTGATTGTAACTTTAAATGATGGTGAATTCTCTGGTTTTGGCGAAGCTTCTTCCAATCCCTATTACAATATCACGGTACCTATGATGATCGCTGATTTGGAAAAAATTAGACCCGTCATTGAAACTTCAGGAACTGAAACTCCCGAACTGTTTTGGGCCAAAATGCATCCTTATTTAAAAGACAATTTGTTTGCTTTATGCGCTTTGGACAATGCTTACAATGATTTGTATGCACGAAAAAAAGGAAAGAAGTTGTATGAATTATGGAATTACAGCACTGAAAAAAATCCATTGACTGATTATACTATTGGTATAGCTCCTATCGAAAAAATGGTAGCTAAAATGAAAGAACTCCCTTGGCCAATTTATAAAATTAAATTAGGAACACAAGAAGATATTGCCATAGTCAAAGCACTCCGAGAACACAGTAATGCCATTTTTAGAATTGATGCCAATTGTGGTTGGGGAGTCGATGAAACGATTACCAATTCTATAGCATTGAAAAAACTAGGGGTCGAATTTTTGGAACAACCTTTACCAGCAGATGATTGGGAAGGACATAAAGAAGTTTTTAAACATTCCGCTTTGCCAGTAATCGCAGACGAAAGTTGCATTAAAGAAGAAGATGTAACCCAATGTTTCAATCATTTTCACGGAGTTAATATCAAATTAGCTAAATGTGGTGGGCTCACACCCGGACGACGTATGATCCGTGAGGCCAAACGATTGGGTTTACGCACTATGGCAGGTTGTATGACAGAATCTACTGTGGGAATTTCCGCAATCGCCCAAATACTACCTGAATTGGATTACGTCGATATGGATGGTCCTTTATTGTTAAGTGAAGATATTGCGAGTGGAGTTTCCATGAAATTCGGAAAAATCAACTACGCCGATGGAAACGGAACCGGAGTGCAATTATTTTAAAATAACTACTTTTTAAATGTACCTTTGTAAAAAATAAACTCATGACCAATAACGATATCTTTAAAAAATTACGTGTAGCCTTGATGCTTCGTGATGACCAAATAGTGGAGATTTTAGAATTAGTAGATTTTAGAATTTCAAAATCTGAACTGGGGGCTTTCTTTCGTGATGAAAAACACGAAAACTATATGGAATGTGGCGACCAAGTGTTGCGCAATTTTTTGAACGGATTAGTCATTCATTTGAGAGGTACTAAAGAAAATCCTAAAAATCCGAACGAAGTTTTAGCCAAGCACAAAGCTGAAATTCCGAAAAAAGAAAATACTAAAGACAGACCTGAATTTAAAGCTAGTCCTAGAGATCCTGAAAAAGCTAGAGGTGATCAAAAACCAAAATCATACACAGGAGCTAAGAAGCCATTTAAGAAAAGTAATACTAAAGCAACTCCAAAAATACAAGTAGTTGAAAAAGTACAATTTAAAAACGGAAAGAATAAATAATGAAAAAGTTAATTTTTAGTTTCGCAATTATTTCTTCTCTAAGTAGCTATAGCCAAAGTACTTCAACCGAAAATAAGAAAGAGAGTATTCCTGAGGATGTTGCCGTATTTATAGATGCCCAACTTGCCAATTCAGAAGTGCTGAAATCGATTCAACCAAATGATATTGAATCGATGAATATTGTCAAAAAAGACACTGTTGTAAATTCAAGAAAATACAAAGGTCAAATTTTCATAAAAATGAAAAAGAAACAATAATCACATTATATAAACAAAAAAATCCTGAGCTTTCACTCAGGATTTTTTTTATTAATTTTTTTCTAATTAAGAAAGTGCCGCTTGAACTTGGTCCGCTGCTTCTTGGAATTCAACAGCAGATAAAATTGGCATTCCAGAATTATCAATTAATTCTTTTGCAATAGCTGCGTTAGTACCTTGTAAACGAACAATGATTGGCACTTTAATCGCATCACCCATATTCTTGTAGGCATCAACTACCCCTTGCGCCACACGGTCACAACGAACAATTCCACCAAAAATATTGATTAAGATAGCTTTTACGTTTGGATCTTTTAAGATAATACGGAAAGCAGTCTCTACACGTTTTGCATCAGCAGTTCCTCCTACGTCAAGGAAGTTAGCTGGTTCAAAACCTGCATATTTAATTAAATCCATAGTAGCCATAGCTAATCCAGCTCCGTTTACCATACATCCAACAGTTCCGTCAAGGTCAACATAGTTTAACCCTACTTCTTTTGCTTCTACTTCGATTGGATTTTCCTCACGAATATCACGCATGTCAGCATACGCTTTTTGTCTGTACAAAGCGTTATCGTCAATATTTACTTTAGCATCAACAGCTAAGATTTTATCATCTGAAGTTTTTAATACTGGGTTGATTTCAAACATAGAAGCATCTGAACCTATATACGCATTGTATAAAGAATCGATGAATTTAACCATTTCTTTGAAAGCATTTCCAGAAAGACCTAAATTAAAGGCAATTCGTCTTGCTTGAAATCCTTGCAATCCAACAGCTGGATCAATCTCTTCTGTAAAAATTAAATGTGGTGTGTGTTCAGCCACTTCTTCAATATCCATCCCACCTTCTGTAGAATACATAATCATATTGCGACCTGTTGCTCTGTTCAATAAAACAGACACATAAAATTCAGAAGTTTCACTTTCACCTGGATAATACACATCCTCAGCAATTAAAACTTTGTGTACTTTTTTACCTTCTGCAGAAGTTTGAGGTGTTACCAATTGCATTCCGATGATTTGCTCAGAAATCTCTTCTACTTGTTGTAAGTTTTTAGCCAACTTTACTCCACCACCTTTTCCACGTCCACCTGCGTGAACTTGTGCTTTAACAACGTACCAACCTGTTCCGGTTTCGGCAGTTAATTGTTTCGCTGCAGCAACAGCTTCTACTGGACTATTAGCTACAATTCCGCGTTGAATGCGAACTCCATAGCTTGATAGAATCTCTTTTCCTTGATATTCGTGTATGTTCATAATAAAGAATTTGTCTGCTTCTCTGAAATTATTTCAGAATAAAAGTGGTACAAAAATAGCAAAATAATATACATACAATATATTTTTTTCATTAAAAAAGTAGTTCTTCCTAATTATATTTTATGCTTTGCCAAAATGAGTGATTTTTTAATAAAATTTAAATAAAAGAAACTAATTTGTTACAAAAAATAACATTCTGTTATATTTCTGTTTTTAGCTTCAAAATCAGCATTTTCAAGGTAAAATTTAAGCTCCCTATTGTCAATACCTCAATTCAATCACCATTTAATAACAATATCTTCATTTAAAATAGTCTTTTCTATTATTTTGGTAAAAATCAACCGAAAAGAGGTTTTGAGTTCGGTAAATAGGGTGAAATATTTAATTTTGTAAAAAAATTATCAAGCATGAAAGTTAAAGAACAAGGCCTTTATTTACCAGAATTTGAGCACGACAATTGTGGTGCAGGATTTATCTGTAATTTGAATGGAATCAAGTCGAATGATATTATTCACAAAGCACTTGATATCCTAATTAAATTAGAGCACCGTGGTGCGGTAAGTGCCGATGGAAGAACAGGAGATGGAGCTGGGATTTTATTTGATATTCCGGATGCGTTCTTTAAAAAAGTATGCCATTTCGAGCTACCAGAAGTTCGCGAATATGCTGTAGGTATGCTTTTTTTACCAAAAAGTCAAAATCAAGTTGATTTTTGTATCAAGACTTTTGAAAAATGTGTACAAGATCAAAATTTACAAGTATTAGGTTGGAGAGATGTTCCTGTTGATGTGTCTAATTTAGGACAAGTGGCGGCAGAAAAAGAACCTACTATCAAACAAGTTTTTGTTGGTAAAAATGGATTGAAGATTACTGAACAAGAATTCAATGCCAAATTATTCGCTGCAAGAAAAATTTCTGAGCATGCGATCCGCAACTCTAAAACTTCGGAAAGCCACCGTTACTATTTCACTAGTTTATCTACTACTACAATTATATACAAAGGTTTATTAATGCCAGAAGACATCAGTAGATATTATACTGATTTAACGGATACCGATTTGGTTACGAGATTGGCATTGGTTCACCAACGTTTCTCTACCAACACTTTCCCATCATGGGATTTGGCGCAACCATTTAGATACATGTGTCATAATGGGGAGATCAATACCTTAAGAGGAAATGTAAGCCGTATGCGTTCTCGTGAAGAATTGATGGAAAGCCCAATCTTCGGAGACGATATCAAAAAATTATTCCCAATCATCTTAGAAGGAAAATCCGATTCAGCTTCTATGGATATGGTAGTTGAATTGTTATTGATGACAGGACGTTCTTTACCAGAAGCTATGATGATGGTAGTGCCTGAAGCTTGGGAAAAGCACCAAACCATGTCGAAAGAGAAAAAAGCGTTCTACGAATACAACTCTTGTATCATGGAACCTTGGGATGGTCCTGCTTCTATTCCGTTTACTGATGGAAATGTAATTGGAGCTTTATTGGATAGAAATGGACTACGTCCATCTCGCTATACGTTAACAAAAAGTGGATTCGTAATCATGTCATCAGAAATTGGTGTATTGGATATCGATCCTGAAGATGTAATTCAACACGGTCGTTTAGAGCCAGGAAAAATGTTCTTGGTTGACATGAACGAAGGTCGAATCATTGAAGATGAAGAGGTTAAAAATGCTGTAGTTACCAAACGTCCTTACCAAAAATGGCTGGATGGCAATTTGGTTCAATTGGCGCAAATTCCTTACACAAACAACCCTATCCCAACAGAGACAATTGATTTCCACACGAGACAACGTTTGTTTGGCTATACCATTGAGGATTTAAAAACAATCATTAACCCAATGGGAGCCAAAGGTGCGGAAGCTATCAGTTCTATGGGTAATGATACGCCACTTGCGGTTTTATCAGAACAACCACAATTACTTTACAACTATTTCAAACAATTATTTGCTCAGGTTACTAACCCACCTTTGGATGGTATTCGTGAGGAAATTATTACTGATATTAGTTTAGCTGTAGGTGGTGACTTCAATATTTTTGATATTGACGAAAAACACAGTAAAAAAATCAAAATTCAAAATCCAGTTATTTCTAACGAGGATTTAGATAAAATAAGAAACATTGATCATGCCGATTTCAAATCGGTTACTATTTCTACTTTATACAAAATAGAAAAAGGAGTGAACGGTTTAGAGCGTTCATTAGAAAAATGTATTCAAGCTACTTTCAAAGCGGTTTCTGAAGGATGTAACATTGTAATCCTTTCAGATAGAGGTGTTACTGAAAAATTAGCGCCAATACCAATGTTATTGGCATGTTCTTACATTCACCATACCTTAAATAAATTAGGTGTTCGTTCTAAATTCGGTATCATCATCGAATCGGCTGAGCCACGTGAACCACACCACTTTGCTTTATTATTTGGATACGGTGCCAGTGCCATCAATCCGTATATGGTTAATGAAATTATTCATGACCAAGTAAACGAAGGACATATTACGGGAGTAAAAGCAGATTATGCTATCACGAACTACAATAAAGCCATAGCCAAAGGAATCGTTAAGATTATGAATAAAATTGGTATTTCTACCTTACATTCCTATAAAGCGGCTCAAATTTTTGAAATTTTGGGTCTAAACAAATCGTTTAGCACTAAATATTTCCCTTTCACTCCTTCTCGAATTGAAGGTATTGGATTGATGGAAGTTGAAAAAGAAATCAAGAAAAGACACCAAAAAGCGTTTCCAAATTCTAAAATTGCCAACTTATTGCCTTTGGAAATTGGTGGAATTTACAGATGGAGACGATCAGGTGAGAAACACATGTTCAACCCTACTACTATTGCTAAATTGCAACAAGCGGTTCGTTTGAACAGCCCAGAAGCTTACAAACAATATTCTGATATGGTGAACAATCAAAGTGAAAACTTGATGACCATTAGAGGTTTATTTGAATTCAACAATTTAGATCCAATTTCTATTGACGAAGTAGAACCTTGGACCGAAATCGTTAAGAAATTCAAAACAGGTGCAATGTCTTACGGATCGATTAGTTCAGAAGCACACGAGAATTTAGCGATTGCCATGAATAGAATTGGTGGTAAAAGTAACTCTGGAGAAGGTGGTGAAAACCCAAAACGTTTCCAAAAAGAATTAAACGGTGACTCAAAAAATAGTGCTATTAAACAAGTAGCATCAGGACGTTTTGGTGTGTCTATTAACTATTTGACCAATGCCAAAGAAATCCAAATCAAAATGGCTCAAGGAGCGAAACCTGGTGAAGGTGGACAACTTCCTGGAGAAAAAGTAGTGCCTTGGATTGCTGAAACTAGAAATTCAACTCCTTATGTTGGATTGATTTCTCCTCCTCCACACCACGATATTTATTCTATCGAAGATTTATCACAATTGATCTTTGACTTGAAAAATGCCAACCGTGAAGCACGAGTAAACGTAAAATTAGTATCTGAAGTAGGTGTTGGAACTATTGCTGCGGGTGTTGCCAAAGCAAAAGCTGACGTGATCTTAATTTCAGGATACGATGGAGGAACAGGTGCTGCACCATTGACTTCGTTACAACATACAGGTATTCCATGGGAATTGGGATTAGCCGAAGCACAACAAACTTTGATTCTAAATGACTTAAGAAGTCGTGTGGTGCTAGAGTGTGACGGACAATTAAAAACAGGTCGTGATGTAGCTGTGGCTGCATTATTAGGAGCCGAAGAATTCGGATTTGCAACTGCGCCATTAGTAGCGTCAGGTTGTATCATGATGAGAGCATGTCACTTGAATACGTGTCCAGTAGGTATTGCAACACAGGATCCTGAATTGAGAAAAAATTTCAAAGGAACACCTGAACATGTCATTAACTTCATGTATTTTATTGCTGAAGAATTAAGACAAATCATGGCACAATTAGGTTTTAGAACCTTGAAAGAAATGGTAGGCCAATCACAAAAATTGAATGTGAACAAAGCGATCGATCATTACAAAGCAAATGGTCTGGATTTATCGGCTATTTTATACAAACCAGAAAAAGCAAACGTAGTTCCAAATCACAATACAACAACTCAAGATCACGCCTTAGAAAACGTATTGGATTTTGATATTATCAAAGCGGCTATTCCTTCTATTTATAGAAAAGAGAAAACTAGAGTTACTTTTAATATAAAAAATACAGACCGTTCAGTAGGGGCAATTTTAAGTAACGAAATCTCTAAAATATACGGAGCACAAGGTTTACCAGACGATACGATCTTAGTTGACTTTACAGGTTCGGCTGGACAAAGTTTTGGAGCATTTGCTACGAATGGTTTGTCATTCAAAATCCACGGTAACTGTAATGATTACTTAGGAAAAGGACTTTCTGGAGGTAAATTAATTATCAAAGTACCACCAACAGCTACTTTCAAACCAGAAGAAAATATTATCATTGGTAACGTTGCACTTTACGGAGCGATTACTGGTGAAGCCTATATTAATGGTATGGCTGGAGAGCGCTTTGCAGTTCGTAATTCGGGTGCAACAGCAGTTGTAGAAGGAATTGGAGATCACGGTTGTGAATACATGACTGGTGGTAACGTAGTAATTTTAGGTAAAACTGGAAGAAACTTCGCTGCAGGTATGAGTGGTGGTATTGCTTATGTATACGACCCAGAGAAAAAATTCGACGCCACAGTTTGTAATATGGAAATGGTTGCTTTCGAAGAAAACGAAGCAGAAGACATTACTAAATTGAGACGATTGATTAAAAATCATTCTATGTATACTAATAGCCCGTTAGCTAAACGAATTTTGGCGGATTGGGAAAATCAACAAAAACACTTTATCAAAGTGATGCCAACCGATTACAAAAAAGCATTACAAAGATTGGCAGAGGAAAATAAAGTGGAAGAATTAATAGCACAATAGTCATGGGAAAGATAGGTGGATTTAAAGAATATAGTAGAGCGGACGAAAGTAATATCGCAGTAGCAGAACGCGTTTCTAATTACAATGAATTTACAGTTCCGTTATCGAAAGAAAAAATAAAAGAGCAAGGTTCAAGATGTATGGATTGTGGTATTCCGTTTTGTCACAGTTCTTGTCCGTTAGGGAATTTAATTCCTGATTTTAACGACATGGTACACCAGGAAGAATGGGAAAGTGCATTGGCTATCTTGCAATCAACGAACAACTTCCCAGAATTTACAGGAAGATTATGCCCAGCACCTTGCGAAAAATCGTGTGTGTTAGGTATTATCAAAGAACCAGTTGCAATTGAAAATATTGAGAAAAATATTGTAGAAAGAGGTTTCGCTGAAGGTTGGATCAAACCACAAGTACCTGCAAACAGAACAGGTAAAACTGTAGCTGTCGTAGGTTCTGGACCTGCTGGATTAGCTGCAGCTCAACAATTGAACCGTGCCGGTCATACGGTAACTGTATTTGAAAGAGACAATGCTATTGGAGGTTTGTTACGCTACGGAATTCCTAACTTCAAATTAGAAAAAGGAATTATCGACAGACGTGTGGCTATCCTAGAAGCAGAAGGAATTACATTCAAAACCAATGTTCATGTTGGAGTCAACTTCAGTGTAGACGAATTGAATGCATTTGATTCTGTTGTGCTTTGTGGTGGTGCTACTGAAAGAAGAGGATTACCAACAAAAGGTGCAGATGCTAAAGGTGTCGTTCAAGCTATGACATTCTTGACACAACAAACTAAAGTAGTTTGGGGAGAATCGATTGCTGACCAAATTGTAGCTACCGGTAAAGATGTTATCGTTATTGGTGGTGGAGATACGGGTTCTGACTGTGTGGGCACGTCTAATAGACAAGGTGCCAAATCAGTAACCAACTTTGAAATTATGCCCAAACCACCAGTAGGAAGAAGCGAATCGACTCCTTGGCCATACTGGCCGTTACAATTAAAAACATCATCTTCTCACGAAGAAGGTTGTAACAGAAACTGGTTGATTAATACCAAAGAGTTCATTACTAACGATAAAGGTGAATTAACGGCTTTAAAAACAGTGGAAGTAGAATGGAAAATTGTTCCAGGACAACGCCCTGAATTAATAGAAAGAGAAGGTTCAGAAAAAATATGGCCATGTGACCTAGCGTTATTGGCACTTGGATTTACAGGTCCTGAAAAAACATTAAGTGAACAATTAGGCATTGAAACTGATTTCAGAACTAACTATAAAGCAACCAACTACAAAACGAATGTACCTCACATTTTCACTGCAGGTGATATGAGAAGAGGACAATCATTAATTGTTTGGGCTATCTCTGAAGGCCGAGAAGCTGCAAGAGAAGTGGATTTGTTCTTAATGGGTTCAACAAACCTACCAACAAAAGGAAACGGAGATTTACCAACATTATAACTAAACAACAACACAACTCTCCGATAATCCCTTGATTCAGTTCAAGGGATTTTTTTTATAAAAATCAATTTATATCCACATAATGTTTTAAATTAAACATTTTGTTATATTTTGTTAAACTATTCTGTTTTATTTGTTAGTACGATATAAGAACTATAAATTTGCTCAAAATTAGAATCCAATGCAAGGAAAAGACTTATTACAATTAGCAGAACAATTTGGTAGCCCCTTATATGTTTATGATGCTGAAAAAATACAATCTCAATACAACCGATTAACTAAAGCGTTTTCTAAAGTAGATACCCTTCGCATTAATTATGCAATGAAAGCATTATCCAATGTAGCGATTTTACAATTATTGAGAGATATGGGTTCTGGTCTGGATACCGTTTCTATTCAAGAGGTATTATTAGGATTGCATGCTGGCTATGAGCCTGAAAAAATATTTTTTACACCTAACGGAGTTTCTTTAGAAGAAATCGAAGAAGTAGCTGCAATGGGTGTTCAAATTAATATAGACAACTTGTCTATATTAGAGCAATTTGGAACCAAATACCCAGACACACCGGTTTGTATTCGTATCAATCCTCATGTTATGGCTGGTGGAAACACGAACATTTCTGTAGGTCATATTGATAGTAAATTTGGCATTTCTATTCATCAATTGCCTCACTTAATTCGTATTGTAGAAAATACAAAAATGAATATTGTGGGTATTCACATGCATACCGGATCAGATATTTTAGATATCGAAGTGTTCTTGTATGCTGCTGAAATCTTATTTGATGTAGCCAAAAATTTCAAAAACTTAGAATTTTTAGACTTTGGAAGCGGATTCAAAGTACCTTACAAAAAAGACGATATTGAAACTGACATCGAAGAGCTAGGTAAAAAATTATCAAAACGTTTCAATGATTTCTGTACAGAATATGGTAAAGAGTTGACATTAATATTCGAACCTGGGAAATTCTTAGTGAGTGAAGCAGGTTTCTTCTTGGCTAAAGTAAATGTGGTTAAACAAACTACTTCAACTGTGTTTGCAGGTGTGGACAGTGGATTCAATCATTTGATTCGTCCAATGTTATACGGTTCGCAACACCATATCGAAAACATATCCAATCCAAAAGGAAAAGAACGTTTCTATTCGGTAGTAGGCTATATTTGTGAAACGGATACATTTGCCAATAACAGACGAATTGCTGAAATCAACGAAGGAGACATTCTGTGTTTCAAAAATGCAGGAGCCTATTGCTTCTCTATGTCATCGAATTACAATTCGAGATACAAACCTGCAGAGGTTTTATGGATGAATGGTGAAGGCCATTTAATTCGTGCCAAAGAATCATTTGAAGATCTTTTACGCAATCAAATTCCGTTGCCGGTCGCTGCAACTGTTTAATACATTAAAAATCCCGTTCAATAGAACGGGATTTTTTTTATTTAAAATAATTGAATCTTAACATTTCAATTAAGGAAGTTTATATACTTTTGGATGCAATTAATTTTTTTAAAAAAAATGAACAGAAGAAAGTTTTTCAGAAATGGATCTTTGTTTGCTCTTGGAGCTACACTGATTAACCCATTTGAAGGTAAATCAAATGAACTTGGTTTCGATACTGTAAATAAAAATAAAAAAGCCAAGAATATTATAGTAGTTGTAAGCGACGGTATGAGCATTGGCACACTGAATATGGCCGATATTTACCTTAATCGGAAGACTGGAAAAGGAAGTAATTGGATTCAATTGTATAAAGACAATAAAGTGAAACGTGCTGTCATGGATATGGCATCAGCTTCTTCTATTGTAACTGATTCTGCAGCTGCTAGTTCTTCATGGGGAAGTGGATTTAGAGTAAAAAATGGATCTCTTAATGTAGGTGTAAACGGCGAAGAATACCTGCCTATTTGGCAAAAATTTAAAAAAGCTGGAAAAATGACTGGTTGTGTTACAACCGTTCCTATAACTCATGCAACACCTGCAGGTTTTTGTGTTGCATCCAAAAGTCGAAATAGCCAAGAAGTCATTGCTGAAATGTACTTAGATCTTAAGTTTGACATTATGATGGGAGGGGGAAATAATTATTTTGCTGCAGATACTCGTAAAGACAAAAGGGATATGTACAAAGAATTTACTACCAAAGGATTTTCAGTTGTAAAAAATAGAAATGAAATGCTAGCTGCAGGCAACTCGAAACCAATTTTAGGTGTATTTGCAAATGATGGGTTACCGTATTCTAAAGATAGAGATAGTAGTGCTGAATTAACTCAAAGCACTCCTAGTTTAGCTGAAATGACAGCCAAAGCCATTGACAAAATGAAAGACCACCCAAATGGTTTTGTTTTACAAGTCGAAGCCGGAAAGGTTGATTGGGCAGCTCATGGAAACGATATTACTGGATTAATTTATGACCAAGTTGCACATGATGATGCTTTAAAAGTAGCATTAGATTTTGCCGAAAAAGATCAAAATACGTTGGTAATTATTACTACAGATCATGGTAATGCCAACCCAGGAATTATTTATGGTAAAGATGCGAATGACAACTTTGATAGTATTCAAAAATACAAACAAACTAACGAATGGATTTTGAATGGAATTGGACAAGAAACTTCTATTAACCAAATCATTGAACGTGTTGAATATGCAAATAGCACAATACTAAAAGAAGATGAAGCCAAAGAGATTCTTAATTTCTACACCAACATCAAAATGGAAGATGGATTATATAATCCTAAACATTTGCCATTTAAAGTATTAGCTGATATCCAGAAAAAACACAATTCTGTAGGTTGGATCAGTATGGATCATTCAGCTGACTATAGTGAATTGGCAATGTACGGACCTGGTAGTCATTTACTTAATCCATTTATAAAAAATACAGACCTTCACTATTTAATACTTAATGCAGCGGAAATTGAAAATAAATTTTAATTTTATTTTATACTAAACAACTATAGACCCTTACTTAATAGGGTCTTTTTTTTATCTTGGATTTTCCTCAAAATACCGTTGTTCAATGCGTTTGATATCTTTGATGGAATTTTTGGCCCAAGCCAATCTTTTCTCTAAAATTTCGTCTTCAGACAATTGCCAATTAATATTTGAATTGCGTAGTCTGTTGGTTAAATTCTGAATGATAATTGCAGCCGAAACCGAGATGTTTAAACTCTCCGTAAAACCTACCATTGGAATCTTCAAAAAGCCATCAGCTTCCTTCATAATTTCTTCGGATAATCCGTCTATTTCGGTGCCAAAAAACAAGGCGCTGGGTTTCGAAATATCGAAGTTCTCTAATAAGCAATCATTCTCGTGAGGTGTAGTCGCAATAATTTGGTAGCCTTTATTTCGCAAGGTTTGAACGCAGGCAGCTGGCGATTCATAAGTATGAATATCAACCCATTTTTGGGCACCCATCGCAATTTGTTTGTCGATGCTTTTCCCATAACGTTGTTCAATGACATTCAATTCTTGGATACCAAAAACTTCGCAGCTTCGCATGACCGCACTGGTATTGTGCATTTGAAAAACATCTTCCACTGCAATTGTAAAATGATTGGTTCGATTTTTCAAGACATTCAAAAAGCGTTCTTTCCGATTGTCGGTCAAAATGTTTTCAAGAAAATTAAGGTAATCAATATCAATCATTGTCTCTTTTTTAGGAGGCAAAAATACTAAAAAGGTTTATATTTGCACTTTCGAAAAAACAACACCAAATGACTACTCTTAACGAATTGAATGCTATTTCTCCAATCGACGGGAGATACAGAAATAAAACGCTTTCTTTAGCTCCTTTTTTCTCAGAAGAAGCCTTAATCAAATACCGTGTATTAATTGAGATTGAATACTTCATCGCTTTATGTGAAGTGCCTTTACCTCAACTTGCAGCCGTAAATTCGAATGTATTCGAGAGTTTGCGTAATATCTATAAAAACTTTTCTACCGAAGATGCGCTTTGGATCAAAGAGACAGAGAAAGTGACCAATCACGATGTAAAAGCCGTGGAATATTTCATCAAAGATGCTTTTGAAAAATTAGGTTTGTCAGCATACAAAGAGTTCATCCATTTTGGGTTAACTTCTCAAGATATCAATAACACGGCGATTCCGCTTTCAACCAAAGAAGCGTTTGAAAAAGTATATATGCCTTCTTTGATTGGTGTGATTTCAAAATTAAAAGAATTAAGCACTGAATGGCGTGATATTCCGTTGTTAGCGCGTACACATGGCCAACCGGCTTCCCCTACTCGTTTAGGAAAAGAAATTGGCGTTTTTGTAGAACGTTTGGAAGAGCAAATGCGTTTGTTATTCAATGTCCCTTTTGCAGCCAAATTTGGTGGAGCAACAGGGAATTACAACGCGCACCACGTGGCGTATCCACAAATAGATTGGAAAAAATTCGGGAATACATTTGTGGAAACCAATTTAGGTTTGCACCACTCTTTCCCCACTACACAAATTGAGCATTACGATCACTTCGCTGCTTTTTTTGATGCATTGAAGCGAATCAACACCATTATCATTGACTTAGATCGCGATATTTGGACGTATGTTTCCATGGAATATTTCAAACAAAAAATCAAAGCAGGAGAAATTGGTTCTTCGGCTATGCCACATAAAGTAAATCCTATTGATTTTGAAAATTCAGAAGGAAATTTAGGAATTGCCAATGCCATTTTCGAACATTTATCAGCTAAATTACCAGTTTCAAGATTACAACGTGATTTAACAGATAGTACAGTTTTAAGAAATATTGGTGTACCAATGGGACACACTATTATTGCTTTTGAAGCTACTTTAAAAGGATTGAATAAATTGTTGTTGAACGAACCTAAATTCCACGAAGATTTGGAGAAAAACTGGGCGGTCGTTGCCGAAGCGATTCAAACAATTC
The DNA here is from genome assembly GCA_046048915.1 of Bacteroidota bacterium. Taxonomy (GTDB): domain Bacteria; phylum Bacteroidota; class Bacteroidia; order Flavobacteriales; family Flavobacteriaceae; genus Flavobacterium. The sequence continues at coordinate 120,558 of JBJOFE010000002.1, forward strand.
TTCGTCGTGAAGCGTATCCAAATCCGTATGAGGCATTGAAAGGTTTGACTAGAACTAATGAAGCGATTACCAAAGAATCGATTCATAGTTTTATCGCTACTTTGGATGTGAGTGACGCTATCAAAACTGAATTATTACAAATTACTCCAAGTAACTTTGTAGGGATTTAAATTCTAAAATAAACAACACAAAAAAAGGCTTAAGAAATATCTTAAGCCTTTTTTTTTTATTTGAATATGTACTCTAATTATCTAGAATAATTCGGAGCTTCTTTAGTAATCGTAACATTATGTGGATGACTCTCTGTAATTCCGCTTGAAGTAATACGAACGAAACGTCCATTTTCTTGCAAAGTTGGAATGTCTTTAGCGCCACAGTATCCCATTCCAGCACGAAGACCACCAATGAATTGCAGCATACTCTCATTCAATTCTCCTTTATAAGGCACACGCCCTACGATTCCTTCTGGAACTAATTTCTTTACATCGTCTTCCACATCTTGGAAATAACGGTCTTTGGAACCCCCTTGCATGGCTTCAACAGAACCCATTCCTCGGTAGGACTTGAATTTTCTTCCTTCAAAAATAATCGTTTCTCCCGGAGATTCTTTGGTACCTGCTAAAAGGGAACCTAACATCACACAATCTGCGCCTGCAGCAATAGCTTTAGGAATATCTCCTGTATAACGAATTCCACCATCAGCAATTACAGGAACACCAGTTCCTTTTATAGCCGCAGCTACTTCTAAAACCGCAGAGAATTGAGGAAAACCAACACCTGCTACGATACGTGTTGTACAAATAGATCCTGGTCCAATTCCTACTTTCACACCATCAGCGCCGTTTTCAACTAAATATTTAGCCGCTTCTGGTGTAGCAATGTTTCCAACAATCACATCAATTTTAGGAAATTTAGCTTTTACTTCTTTCAACACATTTACCACACCTTGCGTGTGTCCATGAGCCGTATCAATAATAATAGCATCAACTCCCGCTTTCACCAAAGCTTCTGCTCTTTGAACTGCATCTCCAGTAACTCCAATGGCAGCAGCAACACGTAAACGTCCGTAAACGTCTTTGTTAGCTATAGGCTTCTGTGTTAATTTAGTTATATCTCTAAACGTGATTAAACCTACTAATTCATTTTTAGCATTAATCACCGGTAATTTTTCGATTTTGTTTCCTTGTAAAACTACTTCTGCTTGCTCTAGTGAAGTTCCTTCAGCAACAGTAATTAAGTTTTGAGAAGTCATTACCTCTACAATAGGGCGCGCTCCATTTTTTTCAAAACGCAAGTCACGATTGGTAACAATTCCTTTTAAGATTCTGTTTTCGTCAACAATTGGAATTCCACCAATTCCGTATTCTTTCATCGCATTTTTAGCATCCGCTACTGTAGAAGTCAACGGCAAAGTAACTGGATCAATGATCATTCCTGACTCTGCACGTTTTACTTTACGCACTTTTGCCGCTTGTTGTTCAATTGTCATATTCTTATGAAGCACTCCAATTCCGCCTTCTTGCGCCATAGCAATAGCCATAGAACTTTCAGTTACCGTATCCATAGCAGCTGCTACAATAGGAACGTTTAATGTAATGTTTCTTGAAAATTTTGATTGAATACTTACTTCGCGTGGAAGCACATTAGAATAGTTAGGAACTAATAGAACGTCATCGTAAGTTAATCCTTCGCCGATAATCTTAGAATTGTGTGCGATCATTGCAATTTGTTGTAGATGTTAAATTGCATGCAAATATAGGTAAAATTTATCAATATTATACAACCGAAATCAGTAGTATTTATTCTTTAGAAATATTAATGAAATGAACTAAAGACTTTCGACGCTTCATTATAGGCACTTTCAAAACTCATCGGACTTAAATTAGTATTGGTTTTTTGAGTTGTAAAATAGGAGAGTAATTTTTCTGTTGGCATATTTCCAGTCAAATGATTGGTGGCCATTGGGCATCCGCCAAATCCTTGAATCGCACCATCATATCGGCGACAACCCGCTTTATAAGCTGCGTCAATTTTCTCAAACCAAGAATCTGGAGTTGTGTGTAAATGTGCACCAAACTCAATTGCTGGATAAGCTGGAATTAAATTAGAAAACAAATACGAAATCACCTCTGGAGTAGAACTTCCAATGGTGTCTGAAAGTGATACAATTTTGACTCCCATTGTCGCTAATTTTTCGGTCCACTCCCCTACAATTTCGGTATTCCAAGGATCTCCATATGGATTTCCAAAACCCATAGAAAGATACGCCACAACTTGTTTGTTTTTGGCATCAGCCAAATTTAAAATTTCTTGTAAACTGACCAAGGATTCAGAAATGGTCTTGTGTGTATTTCGCATTTGAAAATTCTCCGAAATAGAAAATGGAAAACCTAAATATTGAATTTCAGGAAAAGCACAAGCTGCTGCAGCTCCCTGCGTATTTGCAATAATAGCTAATAGTTTACTTCGAGTTTGAGACAAATCCAATTGAGCTAAAACTTCTGCAGTATCCTGCATTTGGGGAATCGCTTTGGACGAAACAAAACTTCCAAAATCTATAGTGTCAAAACCTACACGTAACAACGACTGAATATACGTCACTTTTTTTGCAGTAGGAATAAAAGTCTTTATTCCTTGCATAGCATCACGTGGACATTCAATGATTTTTACTGTTTCCATAGCGAATCAAAGGTAGTAAAAATCAAGAGTTAGAAAGCAAAGAAAAAACTATTTATTTCTCAAAATAGCTTTGTTAATTGCTTTAACTAAGGCTGGTCCCTCATAGATAAAACCGGTGTACAATTGCACCAAACTGGCTCCCGCTGCTAGCTTTTCGAGAGCATCTCCGGCAGAATGAATACCACCAACTCCAATAATTGGAAACGATTTATTACTTTTTTCAGCTAAAAATCGGATGACTTCTGTGGATCGTTTTTCCAAAGGTTTTCCGGACAATCCCCCTGTTTCTATTTTGTTTTCAGATTGTAAACCTTCACGTGACAAGGTAGTATTAGTGGCAATCACTCCTGCAATTTTGGTTTCATTTACAATATCAATGATATCCAATAATTGTTCGTCTGTCAAATCGGGTGCAATTTTCAATAAGATCGGTTTCTGTTTTGGCTTAGCCAAATTTTTATTTTGCAAGGTTTGCAACAATTCGGTTAGCGGCTCTTTGTCCTGTAAAGCGCGTAAATTAAGGGTGTTTGGCGAACTCACATTGACCACAAAATAATCCACATAATCAAATAATGCTTCAAAACAAATTTCATAATCAGAAGTCGCTTCTTCGTTGGGAGTTACTTTATTTTTTCCAATATTTCCACCAATTAAGACGCCGTTATTTTTTTTCAATAGCAACACAGCTTCTTCCACTCCGCCGTTATTAAAACCCATTCGGTTAATAATCGCGCTATCTTCTTTTAAACGGAACAAGCGTTTTTTAGGATTTCCATCTTGTGCTTTTGGCGTAAGCGTTCCAATTTCTATAAAGCCAAAGCCGAAGTTGGACAACTCTTTGTACAAAACCGCATTCTTATCAAAACCAGCTGCTAAACCTACTGGGTTTTTAAATTTCAATCCGAAAACTTCCGTTTCTAAACGACTATCATTCACTTCATACAAGGCACGAAAAAGCCAAGTAAAACCAGGTATTTTAGAAATGATTCGAATCAAAGAAAAAGTGAAATAATGTACTTTTTCAGGGTCAAAACAAAAAAGTAACGGACGAATTAGTAACTTGTACATAGTTGTGATTTTGTGTGTTGCAAAAGTAAAGAATAGTTTTTAGTAACGAAACTTCTCGAGCCAATTTTAAAACTAGCTCTAATTTTGAAAATTATTTGCTGAAATCCGCTAAAAACCACGCACAAACCTTGCTTATATTTTGTGTGTGTTTTTTCAATACCCTATATTTGCAATCCTAAAAATAGTTTATAATGATTAAGATTACTTTACCCGATGGGTCTGTGAAAGAATTTGCAGCTGGGATTACCCCAATGGACGTAGCAAAAAGCATTAGCGAAGGATTAGCTAGAAATGTTATTTCTGCTTCATTCAATGGTACTACCGTTGAAACCGTTACGCCTTTGACCACAGATGGTAGTCTTGTTCTTTTTACTTGGAATGACGAAGGAGGGAAAAAAGCCTTTTGGCACTCTACTTCTCACGTGATGGCGCAAGTTTTAGAGGAAATGTATCCGGGTATCAAACTGACTCTTGGACCAGCTATCGCCAACGGATTTTATTATGATGTTGATTTTGAAGATCATAAAATTACCGATGCCGATTTCAAAAAAATTGAAGACCGCGTATTAGAAATTTCAAGAGACAAACACGAATTCAAATTGCGTCCTGTGACGAAGGCAGAAGCGCTTGAAGTTTACAAAGACAATGTCTACAAAACCGAATTAATTTCGAACCTTGAAGACGGAACCATCACATTTTGCGACCACTCTACTTTTACTGATTTATGTCGTGGAGGTCATATTCCAAACACTGGAATTATCAAAGCTATGAAAGTGATGAGTGTTGCTGGTGCGTATTGGAGAGGAGATGAAAAAAACAAACAGTTAACTCGAGTGTACGGAATTTCATTCCCTAAGCAGAAAGATTTGACTGAATACCTAGAATTGTTAGAAGAGGCAAAACGTCGCGACCACAGAAAACTAGGAAAAGAATTGGAATTATTTGCTTTTTCATCCAAAGTGGGTCAAGGTTTGCCATTATGGCTACCAAAAGGAGCTGCTTTGCGTGATCGTTTAGAGCAATTTTTGAAAAGAGCACAGAAAAAAGCAGGTTACGAACAAGTAGTTACACCCCACATTGGTCAAAAAGAATTGTACGTAACTTCAGGTCATTATGCGAAGTATGGTGCTGATAGTTTTCAACCCATCAACACGCCTGCTGAAGGCGAAGAGTTCTTACTAAAACCCATGAACTGTCCTCACCACTGTGAGATTTACAATGTACGTCCTTGGTCGTACAAAGATTTACCTAAACGTTATGCTGAGTTTGGAACCGTATACCGTTACGAGCAAAGTGGTGAATTACACGGTTTGACTCGTGTTAGAGGATTTACTCAGGACGATGCCCACATTTTCTGTACTCCAGAACAATTGGACGAAGAATTCAAAAAAGTAATTGATTTGGTATTGTATGTTTTCGGTTCTTTAGGATTTGAAAATTTTACAGCTCAAATTTCATTACGCGATCAAGAAAATAGAGACAAGTACATTGGTTCTGATGAAAATTGGGAAAAAGCTGAAAATGCTATTATCAATGCTGCTAAAGATAAAGGTTTGAATACCGTTGTTGAATATGGAGAAGCTGCTTTCTATGGTCCAAAACTAGATTTCATGGTAAAAGATGCTTTGGGAAGACAATGGCAATTAGGAACCATTCAAGTAGATTACAACTTACCAGAACGTTTTGATTTGACTTACAAAGGATCTGACGATCAATTACACAGACCGGTAATGATTCACCGTGCTCCCTTCGGTTCAATGGAACGTTTTATTGCCATTTTATTAGAGCATACTGCGGGTAATTTCCCGTTGTGGTTAATGCCAGAACAAGCTATTATCTTGTCATTGAGCGAGAAATACGAAATATATGCCAAAAAAGTTTTAGATTTGCTAGAAAATCACGAAATTCGCGCCCTAATTGACAACCGAAACGAAACAATCGGGAAGAAAATTAGAGATGCTGAAATGCAAAAAACGCCTTTCATGCTGATTGTGGGTGAAGAAGAAGAAAAAAACGGTACAATTTCAATTCGACGTCACGGTCAAGAAGGAAAAGGAAATATAACAGTTACCATAGAGGAATTTGCCGCTATTGTTACTGAAGAGATCAACAAAACATTAAAAGTATTTACAGTTTAACTTAAATTTTAAAGCCATAGCAATAAGAAGCAACAGAGGTTACCAACCTCGAGTAGAAAAGAAAGATGCACACCGAATTAATAATTTTATTCGTGTACCAGAAGTACGTCTTGTAGGTGAAAATATTGAGCCTGGAGTTTTTAAAACTGCAGATGCTTTGAAATTAGCTGACGAATTTGAATTAGATTTAGTTGAAATTTCGCCAAATGCAGAACCACCCGTTTGTAAAATCATGGACTACAAAAAGTTTGTCTATGAACAAAAGAAGCGTGAAAAGGTTTTGAAAGCTAAATCAACACAAGTGGTGATTAAAGAAATTCGTTTTGGTCCTCAAACTGATGAGCACGATTACGAATTCAAAAGAAAGAATGCTGAAAAATTCTTAAAAGAAGGATCTAAATTGAAGGCTTTTGTTTTCTTTAAAGGTCGTTCGATTATTTATAAAGATCAAGGTCAAATCTTGTTATTGCGTTTGGCAACTGATTTAGAAGAATTTGGTAAAGTAGAAGCGATGCCAGTTCTGGAAGGAAAGAGAATGATTATGTTCATTGCTCCTAAGAAAAAGAAATAATCCATTTTTAGGATAAAGAAATATTGAGATTGCTTCGCAAGCTCGCAAAGATAGTAAGTAAGATAAATTAAAAACACTAGGAAAAAATGCCTAAAATGAAAACCAAATCTAGCGCCAAGAAACGTTTTAAAGTTACTGGTTCTGGAAAGATTAAAAGAAAGCATGCTTTTAAAAGTCACATCTTGACTAAAAAATCTAAAAAACGTAAATTAGCTTTGACACACTCAGCGTTAGTTCACCAATCAGATGAAAAAAGCATCAAACAACAATTAAGAATTATATAATGAGTAACTAGTAACTAGCAGTTAGTAATTAGCTTTTTTGCAACTCACTAATCACTATTTACTAATCACTAATAAATTCTTTAGGTTACAAACAATTTAATAACCTTGGAGTATGGCCTTAAGTTCTCTTGATTAAATTCGGGACGCCTGCTACAAAAAAAACAGTAAAATTATGCCAAGATCGGTAAATTCAGTTGCTAAAAGAGCAAGAAGAAAAAAAATAATGAAGCAAGCCAAAGGTTTCTTTGGTAGACGTAAAAACGTTTGGACAGTTGCTAAGAACGCGGTAGAGAAAGCTATGTGCTACGCTTACCGTGACAGAAAAGTGAATAAAAGAAATTTCCGTGCTTTATGGATTCAACGTATCAACGCTGGAGCTCGTTTAGAAGGAATGTCTTATTCGCAATTCATGGGTAAAGTGAAAGCTAACAATATCGAATTGAACCGTAAGGTTCTTGCTGATTTAGCGATGAACCACCCAGAAGCTTTCAAAGCAATACTTAATAAAGTAAAATAAACGTTTTATCAACTCAATTTAGATTACTTACTTACATAGAAAAACCTCAATCGAAAGATTGGGGTTTTTTGTTAGCTTATAATTAACGACTACTTTTAATTGTATCTTTAAATCATAAAACTATTTTTGAAATAGCAAATGAAAAAACAATTCCTACTCCTCTTCCTTATTGTATATACTTTTGGCTATAGCCAAATCAGATTAGTTTCTTGGAATGTTGAAAATATGGGAAAATCGAAGTCTGATGACGAAATAGCCTATATGGCAACTCTACTCAACCAATACGATTTAGTAGCCTTACAAGAAGTTGTAGCGGGTTATGGAGGTGCTCAGGCGGTGGCCCGACTTGTAGATAAACTTAATAGAAAAGGAAATCAATGGGACTACACCATCAGCGATCCAACAACAAGTACCCCAAGCAAAACAGAACGGTATGCTTTTCTATGGAAAACAGCAACAATCAAAAAAATTGGGAAAGCTTGGCTTGAAAAAAATTATGCAGCCGTTATGGAACGCGAACCTTATTTATGCACTTTTGAATACGGCAAAAATCAATTTACCGCTGTCTCCTTTCATGCTATTACCAAAAGTAAACAACCAGAGAGAGAGATTAAATATTTTCAATTCTTCCCTTCAGCATATCCAAAATCCAATTTGATCTTTATGGGAGATTTCAATTGTCCGCAATCACACTCTGTTTTTAATCCTTTACGAAAAATGGGATTTACAACGGCATTAGTTAACCAAAAAACCTCATTAAAACGTAGTTGTAAAAACGGACAATGTCTTGCTTCAGAATTTGACAATATATATTTTCAAAAAACAAAAATCAAGAAATTAGATTCAGGTGTAATTTTGTTTTATAAAAACTTTTCTTCTCTGAAACAAGCCAGAACCATATCAGACCACTGCCCTATTTGGATAAAGTTTAGTTTGAATTAAATATAGTTTCACTTCATTTGACTGTGATCCAAAAAAAATCCGCTTAAAAGCGGACTTATATTTTATATTTAAAACGGAACATCACTGTCATCGTCATCATCATTTAAATTGCTTCCAAAGGCTTCGTTAGCCGAGGGCAAATTCTTTGTGATAAACGGATTGTCATCACTGTTCATGCTTGAAGGCAAATCATCGTAACTACCTGAATAGTCATCTAAATTGTCAAATTTACCCAAGTGACCGATGAATTTCAAACGAACGTTTTCGATACTACCATTACGGTGCTTGGCTATCATAATCTCGGCCTGACCAGCTGTTGGCGAGGCTTCGTCATCATCCCATTCGTCAATTTTATAATATTCCGGACGGTACAAGAACGAAACGATATCGGCATCTTGCTCAATCGCTCCCGATTCACGTAAGTCAGACAATAAAGGACGCTTACTAGAACCACGAGTTTCTACCGCACGCGATAATTGCGAGAGGGCAATAACCGGAACATTCAATTCTTTAGCTAAGGCTTTTAAGTTTCGAGAAATAGTCGAGATTTCTTGCTCTCTATTTCCGCCACCTTTTCCGTTTCCACCAGCAGTCATCAATTGTAAATAGTCAACAATGATGATTCTAATTCCGTGTTGAGATACCAAACGTCTTGCTTTGGCTCTTAAATCAAAAATAGAAAGAGATGGGGTATCGTCAATATATAAAGGCGCTTTTTCTAGGTTTTTAACTTTGGTACTCAATTGTTCCCATTCGTGTTTTTCTAATTTTCCGGTACGTAATTTTTCAGAAGACAAACCTGTTTCAGATGAAATCAAACGCGTGATTAATTGTACTGATGCCATCTCCAAAGAGAATAAAGCAACAGGCATTCCAAAATCAATGGCCATATTTCGTGCCATAGACAATACAAATGCTGTTTTTCCCATTGCAGGTCTGGCAGCAATGATAATCAAATCGCTTGGTTGCCATCCCGAAGTAATCTTATCTAATTTCTCAAAACCAGTCGCTACTCCACTCAATCCTTCTTGACTGGCTATTTCTTCAATTCGTTTTTTAGCTTGCAACACTAAACTTTGTGCTGTTTCAGAACTACGTTTAATGTTCCCTTGTGTTACTTCATATAATTTAGATTCCGCTTTGTCCAACAAATCGAAGACATCCGTAGTTTCGTCATAGGAATCTTCGATGATCTCAGAAGATATGCGAATCAAACTGCGCTGGATGAATTTTTGTAAAATAATTCGAGAGTGAAACTCAATGTGCGCCGAAGAAGAAATTTTTTGGGTCAGCTGTATCAAATAGAAATCACCACCTGCAATGTCCAATTTTCCATTTTTCTTAAGCTGAGCAGAAACTGTCAACAAGTCAATGGGTTGTGTTTCGGTAAACAATTGAACAATGGCTTCAAAAATAAATTTGTGTGCGTCTTTGTAAAAGGCATCGGCTTGCAAGATATCAATTACCTCATCTACCCCTTTTTTATCAATCATCATGGCGCCTAACACTGCCTCTTCTAAGTCCAATACCTGTGGTGGTAATTTCCCTTTCTCGAGATTAATGATAGTCGCTTTGTCTACTTTAACTGGCGCTATATTCCTAAAATTTTCCATGTAGCGAAAATAAGAAAAATTAAAAAAAGGTGGGCAACGACTTATTACATAAAAATGTTGATAACTAACTAATTTTTGTTTATAAGTCAAAAAAAATCCGAAACCACAAGGTTTCGGATTAAGTATCTATTTGTAAGAATATTAGTCTTTAAAATGTCCCATTGCAAGGTATTTCTCATATCGTTGGGCTAACAATTCTTCTGTTGATAAGTCTTTCAACTCATTGTATCCTTTCATTATGTATTGCTCCACCGTTTTGAAAGTACTTTCTCTATCGAAATGTGCTCCTCCCAATGGTTCTGGTATAATATCATCAATTAGCTTTTGCTTTTTCATATCAGAAGAAGTCAACTTCAATGCTTCAGCAGCTTGTTCTTTGTATTCCCAACTTTTCCAAAGGATAGACGAACACGATTCTGGTGAGATTACAGAATACCATGTGTTTTCTAACATATATACTTTATCTCCTACTCCAATTCCTAAAGCGCCACCTGAAGCACCTTCACCCACAATGACTGTGATTACAGGCACTTTTAAACGAACCATTTCGAAAATATTTCTAGCAATTGCTTCTCCTTGTCCACGCTCTTCCGCTTCTAAACCTGGATAAGCACCTGGAGTGTCCACTAAAGTCACAATCGGAATGCCAAATTTTTCAGCCATTTTCATTAAACGCAATGCTTTTCTGTAACCTTCTGGGTTGGCCATTCCAAAATTTCGGTATTGACGTGTTTTGGTGTTGTATCCTTTTTGTTGACCAATAATCATAAACGATTGACCCGCAATTTTTCCTAAACCACCAATCATCGCTTTATCGTCTTTAAATCCGCGATCTCCGTGTAATTCTAAAAAAGTATCCCCACAAAGTGCATTAATATGGTCTAATGTATATGGTCTATTAGGGTGTCTTGACAATTGAACGCGTTGCCAAGCAGTAAGATTTTTGTATATATTGCGTTTAGTCTCTTCTAACTTTTTATTGATTTGTTTGCATGTATTGGTTACATCGACATCTGATTCTTTACCAATAACCACACATTTTTCTAACTGATCTTCTAGTTCTTTAATTGGAAGTTCAAAATCTAAATATTCCATGGAGTTGTAGTGTTATTTATTTTCTCGATTAGAACTGCAAATATAAAATTTAAAATCGTTTGACAGTCTTTATTTTCTATTTAAGTGCAAAAAAGTGCCTTGTTTTTAGTTATTCTTTGGCTTTATAATAGTGTTTAATTACCCCATTCAAAATAACTGTAATTACAATGATTAAGGCTCCAATATAAAATTCAGTACTCATTTTTTCTTTACCTCCAATTATAAAGTAAGCCAATACAATACCGTATACCGGCTCCAAATTAGTTGTCAACATGACCGTATAGGGTGTCAATTTTCGCATAACACCTACTGAAGCGGTAAAGGCATAAGCTGTACAAACCGAAGCTAAAATTAAAAGCCATATCCAATTGTTGGCAGACAATACAAAAAAGTCTATTGTAAATTTTCCCTGAACAATAAAATAGATTGAAATAAAGAAAAAACCAGACAGGAATTCATAAAATGTTATAACAGATGAATCGTGTTTTACAATTAATTTCCCATTCATTAAAGTAAACAAAACTCCTAAAATAATGGAGGCTAAAGCAAAAAATACGCCGTTGATATAACCGCTTTCTACTTGAAGTATTAATGATAATCCTGCAATAATTATTACCCCAAAAAACACTTCGTACCAGAGTACTTTTCGTCCATAAAAAATGGGTTCCAATAAAGAGGCAAAAAAAGCTCCTAATGAAAATACCGAAAGTGTAATCGAAACATTAGATATATGAATCGCTTGAAAAAAGAAAATCCAGTGTAATGCTATCAACAAGCCAACAAAAACCAATTGCAATAACTCGCGAGTTGGAATGTAAAAAGACTTCTTCTTAGCAACTAAAAATAATCCAATAAAACCACTAGCTATTCCCATTCGATACCAAACTAAATCATCTGCAGGTATCGTAATTAAAGCCCCCAGTATCGCAGTAAATCCCCAAATAAATACAATTAAGTGAAGATTGAGGTAGCTCTTTAGATTATCGTTTTGCATGACGTAAAAGGTAAAACGCTAAGATTCCAAAAATCAAATTAGGAGTCCAAACCGCAATGAGTGGAGAAAAACTAGTTTTTTCAGCAAAGACACCAAAAATTTTATCCAAAAACACAAAGGAAAAGGCCACAGCAATTCCGATGGCTAAATTCATTCCCATTCCGCCTCTTCGTTTCATAGCCGAAACCGAAACCGCGATAATCGTCAAAATAAATGCCGAAATTGGAATACTGAATTTTTTATAAAATACTACTAAATAAATATTGATATTGGAAGATCCTCTTTTCTTTTCTTTGTTAATAAAATCATACAATTTGCCCAAAGGAAGTGTTTCTGCAATGTAGACCACTGGAGCTAAATCTTCCAAATCAAATTTGAATTTCATTTTTTTCTCAGGCGCTTTTTCAATCTTATCTCCCAAGGGACCGACAGTTCGCTTTGTATATTCAAAAAGTGTATAATTTTTTTCTTTTGGATTCCATTGAATTCGTGATGCAGTAATCTTATATACCAACTTTTCTTTGTCACAGTTTTCTAACGAAAAATTATAAGCAGTTTTGGTTTCGTTATTAAAACTATTAACATAAATAAACTCTGTATCGCTAATTTGTCGATACACATCCGTATTATCCCCTTGCATCAACTGTTGCCCGCCTGTTCGTAAATAAGTATACCTAAAATTATTAAATCCTTCACTCGCGATTGGAACCAAATAAAATCCCATCAATAAAACTACTACCGAAATTATAGAGGCGCCAATTATAAAAGGACGTAGGAATCGTGTGAACGAAATTCCAGAACTTAAAATCGCTATAATCTCTGTGTTATTCGCTAATTTTGAAGTAAACCAAATAACCGATAAAAATAAAAATATCGGAAAAAGCATATTGGTAAAATAAATGGTAAAATGAAAATAATACACCAATATTTTGCTCAAAGGCACCTGATTTTTGATCATCATATTGACCTTTTCAGAAACGTCCATAACAATTCCGATGGGAACAAATAACAAAAGCATCACAGTAAAAGTGACCAAGTAGCGCTTTAAGATATATTTATCTAGTATTGTTAATTTGTTCATGAGAAAAAATTATAATCGTTGGCTCATGTTTTTTACCATCATTTCTTTCCAAGGTCTAAAATCTCCAGCTAAGATATGCTTTCTAGCTTCACGAACCAACCACATATAAAAGCCTAAATTATGTATAGTAGCAATTTGTTTTCCAAGAAATTCATTGGCCGCAAAAAGGTGACGTAAATACGCTTTTGTATATTCTGTATCTACGAAGGTGATTCCCATTTCGTCAATAGGTGAAAAATCGGCTTCCCACTTTTTATTTTTAATATTGATCGTCCCATTAGCAGTAAACAACATTCCGTTTCTTGCGTTACGGGTGGGCATTACACAATCAAACATATCAATTCCTAAAGCAATATTTTCTAAAATATTAATAGGCGTGCCTACACCCATCAAATAACGAGGCTTATCTTCTGGTAAAATTTCACAAACCACTTCTGTCATGGCATACATTTCTTCGGCAGGCTCTCCAACAGATAGTCCTCCTATGGCATTTCCTTGCTGACCTGAATTAGCAATATATTCAGCTGATTGTCTTCGTAAGTCTTTGTAAGTACTTCCTTGAACAATTGGAAAAAAAGTTTGCTCGTAGCCGTATTTGAAAGGCAAATTATCCAAATGTTTAATGCAACGATCTAACCAACGGTGTGTCATGTGCATTGAGCGTTTGGCATAATTATAATCACATGGATAAGGAGTACATTCGTCAAAAGCCATAATGATATCGGCACCAATGGTTCGTTGAATTTCCATCACATTTTCAGGTGTGAAAAAATGATACGAGCCGTCAATATGGGATTTAAATTTTACACCTTCTTCTTTAATCTTTCTATTAGCCGAAAGAGAATATACTTGGTATCCACCTGAATCTGTCAAAATATTACGATCCCAATTCATGAATTTATGCAATCCTCCCGCTTTTTCTAAAATTTCAGTTTGTGGACGCAAATACAAATGGTAAGTATTTCCTAAAATAATATCCGGATTGATGTCATTTTTCAATTCGCGTTGGTGCACTCCTTTAACCGAAGCCACAGTACCAACAGGCATAAAAATAGGAGTTTCGATCACTCCGTGATCAGTAGTTATACTTCCAGCTCTTGCTTTCGATTGTGGATCTTTTTGTAATAAATCAAACTTCATATTGGCTTTTTTCAGTCGGCAAAGATAGGCTAATTTGAATCCTTTTTAAAAAATTTTCCCAAATTGAATTTATAAAACCATTCAAACACTTATTTTTGCGCTATGGCAAGAAAAAATACAGACAAAGTTGTCTTTCATCAAATAAAAGTCCTTGATGCTGGTGCAAAAGGCGTATCGGTAGCAAAAGCGCCCGACGGAAAAGTAATCTTTATCCCAAATGTTGTTCCTGGAGATGTAGTAGATGTGCAAACTTTCAAGAAACGCAAGGCGTTTTACGAAGGAAAAGCCGTGAAATTTCATGAATTTTCGGAACATCGAATCGAACCTATTTGCGAACATTTTGGAGTTTGTGGTGGTTGTAAATGGCAAAATATGAACTACAGCCAACAATTGTTTTACAAACAAAACGAAGTAAAAAACCATTTGCAACGCATTGGAAAAATTGAACTTCCTGAATTTGAACCTATTTTAGGTTCTGAAAAACAGTTTTTTTACAGAAACAAAATGGAATTTTCATTTTCAAATAGCCGTTGGTTAACCGAAAAAGAAATCGAAAGTACCGAAGATCTAGGCAACAGAAATGCTTTAGGATTTCACATTCCAAAAATGTGGGATAAAATCTTGGACATCAACAAATGCCATTTGCAAGAAGATCCGTCTAACGCAATTCGAAATGAAATTAGGGCTTTTGCAAATGCCAACGGATTGACTTTCTTTAATCCAAGAGCGCATGAAGGTTTGTTACGCACTTTAATGTTGCGTACCGCTTCAACTGGGGAAATCATGGTGTTGATTCAATTTTTCGAAGATGATAAAGTTAATAGAGAATTGATTTTAGATCATATCTATGAAAAATTCCCACAGATTACTTCTTTACAATTTGTAGTAAATAATAAGGCAAACGATACTTTATACGATACCAACATTCAATTATACAAAGGTCGCGATTACATTTTGGAAGAAATGGAAGGCTTAAAATTCAGCATTAATGCCAAATCTTTTTACCAAACTAATTCCGATCAAGCCTACGAATTGTACAAAATAACCCGCGATTTTTCTGGACTTACAGGAACTGAGACCGTATATGATTTGTATACCGGAACCGGAACAATTGCACAATTTGTATCTAAAAAAGCTAAAAAAGTAATCGGAGTAGAAAGCGTTCCTGAAGCAATCAGTGATGCTAAAGCCAATGCGAAACGCAACGAGATTACCAATTGCGAATTCTTTGTAGGTGACATGAAGGTCGTTTTTAATGAAAGTTTCATTGCACAACACGGTAAACCTGATGTAATTATTACTGACCCCCCAAGAGATGGAATGCATAAAGATGTGATTGAACAAATTCTTAAAATTGAACCTCAGAAAATAGTATATGTTAGTTGTAATTCAGCTACACAGGCCCGTGACTTGGCACTAATGGACGAAAAATACAAAGTTACTCGTGTGCGTCCTGTGGATATGTTTCCACAAACGCATCACGTAGAAAATGTTGTACTTTTGGAGAAACGCTAATCAAATGAAAAAAGGAATCCTTTTAGTTGTAGTTCTAGTATCGATCTTTTTCTCTAGTTGTGAGAAAGATGATATATGTGATGCTAATACAATTACCACTCCCCGATTGGTTCTTACTTTTTATGACATCAATAACCCAAGTGTTCAGAAAAATGTAAATCAATTAAAAGTGGTAGGAGAAGGAATGCAAGAAGGGATTATTTTTAGTCCGACAGCCACTGTCGATTCAAAATATGTCACTAATTCAAATACCATTTCTATTCCGTTAAAAGTGGATCAAGATGTTACCACTTATAATTTGATTTTTAATTCTGGAAATACGAATTCTGCCTTAGTTTTTACAGATAAAATCCAAATTAATTATTCGCGTATAAACACATTTGTATCGAGAGCTTGTGGCTATAAAACAACATTTAAGTTACGTGCAATTAGTCCCATAACGCATTCTGGAGTACCATCATCAACAACTAAATGGATTCAATATATTTCTGTAGAAAAAACAACCATAGAAAATGAAAATGAAACACATATTAAACTTTTCTTCTAGTCTTTGTTTTTTTCTGATGGCTACCTTGGCAGATGCCCAAGAAAAACCTGCAGTAAATTCAACTATTGAGCAAGTTACAGATAGTTTACACGAAAAAAAAGACCGTTACGGACTTCGAGTAGGTGTCGATTTATTCAAGTTAACTAGAGGTTTTTATGATAAAAACTACAAAGGTATTGAGCTTACAGGAGATTTTAGATGGAATAAAAAATACTATTTGGCTGCTGAACTTGGAAACGAAAATAAAACGACCGAAGACGACCGATTAACCTCAAATAGTAAAGGTACTTACCTAAAAGTGGGGTTTGATTACAACCTGTATGAAAATTGGTTGGACATGGAAAATATCATATCGATAGGTTTACGCTATGGTTTGAGCAGCTTTAGCCAAGAATTAAACAGTTATAAAATCTATAATGCTCATCCCTATTGGGGAGAATTACCTGCCGTTCCTGCTAGTGAACAATTCAACGGATTGAGTGCAAGCTGGATCGAAGTGGTTACGGGTTTAAAAGCTAAAATGTTCAATAATGTATTTGTTGGATTTAGTGTCCAATTAAAAACCTTGGTGACCAACAAAAAACCTGATGGTTTTGATAATTTATATATACCTGGATTCAATAGAACCTACAATGGTAATTTCGGGATAGGATTCAACTATAGTATAAGTTATTTTATTCCACTTTATAAAAAGAAAGTGGTAGCTAAATAATATCCGATTTTGGCAAAAGCCAATAATCTACAATTCTTTGATTCCTTTTACAAAAAGCCAAGACATAAATAATTTTTCACCATCCTTAGTTTTCACTGCTTGGAATTTAGGGGACAAAATTGTGCCGACTACAAAAGCAGTGAACGGAACAAACAAACCGGTCAAATTGGTGTATTTGAAAATCAAATAGCGAAAAGAAATAAACAAGATCGCAAAACAACCTAACTGGTATATAAAGGCGCGTAATTGTAATTTAGTCATAGTATAAATGATTTTATTCTTTATCGGCAACTTGAAACTTAGTTCGTTTGCTTCCCTCATACATTTCGTATTTTACCAATCGGGCTTCCAAACTTGCGTTGAACAATTTGATTTTGCGAGATGGTTTCAATCCTACAAACTTCAATGCTTCTAAATTGGCTGTAATAAACCAAGCATTCGTTCCCGGATAACCCTTTTTCAACGTATCTCCAATATTTTTATAAAACTCCTCCATATGAATGTCCAAACGTTCGTCATACGGCGGATTGAAAACCATATGCAGTTTTCCTTGTGATTGTTTTTCGGTAGCAAAAAAGTTGTCTTCAGCAATAGTTATATAATCTTCCAAGTTGGCATTGCGAATATTGTCTCTGGCTTTACTAACCGCACTTGGCGCCTTGTCGTATCCTTTTATAGTGTAATGGAATTCTTTCACTTTCTTCATCAAGCTGTTCACAATTTGGTCAAACAAATCATTGTCCCAATCATTCCATTTTTCGAAAGCAAATTCTTTACGATTGATATTGGCTGGAATAGCACAAGCAATCATAGCGGCTTCTGCCAAAAAAGTTCCAGAACCACACATAGGGTCTAAGAAATCACTTTGTCCTTCCCAACCAGAAAGCAATAAAATTCCGGCAGCCAAAACTTCGTTAATAGGAGCAATATTCGTTGCAGTTCTATAGCCACGTTGGTGCAATGAGTTTCCAGAAGTATCCAAAGCAACTGAAACTTGGTCTTTGCCAATGTGAATGTTGATGCGTAAATCAGGGTACGCTTTATCAATACTTGGACGTTGTCCTGTTCGCTCTCTAAATTGGTCTACAATGGCATCCTTACATTTTTGAGAAACAAATTCAGAATGATTAAAATGATCCGAATGTACTGTAGCATCAATCACAAAAGTCTGATTGGCATTCAAATACTTCGACCAATTGATTCCTGAAATCCCTTTATATAAGGCATTTTCATTATTGGCTCTAAAAGTGTAAATCGGTTTCAAAATTTTCAAAGCGGTTCGCAACGACAAATTCGCTTTGTACATAAATCCTTTGTCGCCTTTAAAACTGACCATTCGAATTCCTTGCTCTACATCTTGTGCGCCTAAATCTCTTAATTCTTTGGCTAATATTTCTTCAAAACCGAAAAAGGTTTTGGCAATCATTTTAAAATTTTCTTCCATTTTTTCTAATCAATTCAACTGCTTTCGCTTTATTTTAGTTGTTGCAGTTCGTAAAAAACCCATATTACGGATTTTGAATCCAAATAATAGGATTATTTTGTGCAAAAATACACTAAATTTGCTGACTTGAATTAATAGAAAAAGAATAAATGTCTGAAGATTCTAAACCAGCTACATCAGCTACTCAAAAGCCTACTCAAAACTGGTTTGCTTCCTGGTTTGATACACCCTATTATCATATTTTATACAAAGAACGTAATTACCGTGAAGCACAAATTTTCATGGATAATTTGACGCATTACCTTAATTTACCTGAAAAAGCCAAAGTATTGGACTTAGCTTGTGGAAAAGGGCGTCATGCGATTTATTTGAACCAATTGGGTTTTGAAGTAATTGGTGCTGATTTGTCAGAAAACAGTATTGCCGAAGCCAGTAAAAATAACAACAGCAGTTTGCAGTTTCAAGTGCATGATATGCGCGAAAAATTTGACGATCAATTTGATGCTATTTTCAATTTGTTTACCAGTTTTGGTTATTTCGAAAATGATGCTGACAATTTAAAAACACTGATTGCTATCAAAGAAAGCTTAACCGAACATGGATTTGCAGTCATTGATTTTATGAACGTGAATCAAGTCATAGCTAATTTAGTTCCTGAAGAAACTAAAACCGTTGAAGGAATTGATTTCCATATCAAACGCTATGTAAAAGAAGGTCATATTTACAAAGAAATTAGTTTTGAAAATCAAGGAGAATCCTACCATTTTACTGAAAAAGTACAGGCTTTAACGCTACAAGATTTCCAAACGATGATGGAAGAAGCTGGTATCTATTTATTGGATATCTTTGGAGATTATAAATTGAAGAAATTCCATAAAACGGAAAGCGAACGATTAATCATGATTTTTAAATAATGAATTATCTTTTACCCTTACTTTCGGTAATCTTAGGTTACGTTTTTGCTTTGGTTTTCCAACCGAAAGACAAAGCTAAATTGAAATTGCTTTTAGCATTCAGCGGTTCTTTTTTGCTGTCGTTGACTGTAATTCATTTGCTTCCTGAAATCTATGAAAGTAAAAACGGTCGTATTGGATTGTTCATCATGGTAGGGATTTTGTTCCAAATTATCTTAGAGTATTTTTCTCAAGGTGCCGAACACGGCCATGTTCATGGACATTCCAAAATGGAACATATTCCATGGTTATTATTTATTAGTTTGTGTATTCATGCTTTAGCCGAAGGTTTCCCAGTTGGCCACCATCATGATTTGGCTATGGGAATTGCTATTCACCACTTACCTATTGCCATTATTTTAACGACATTTTTTATCAATGCTAATTTGAATAAAAAAGCTATTTTTCTATTCATGATCACTTTTGCTATCATGACTCCATTAGGAACAATTCTTTCTGATTATTTGCCAATATTAAACGTCTATTATAACGAAATCACTTCCATAGTCATTGGAATTTTATTTCATATCTCCTCTACTATTATCTTTGAAAGTAGCGAAGGACACAAATTCAATATCGCCAAAATCTCGATGATCGTATTAGGATTTGCATTGGCCTATTTTATATAATTAAAATCTAAAAACATGGGACTATTTTCTGCATTACTAGGAAACGCTGGAGCCGTAGATCAAGAAAGTTTAATCAAGGAATACGGAAAACTACTTATTGAGGGTGAATCAATCGAATTGGGTTTCAAATTAATTAGAGACACCTTTATTTTTACCTCCAAACGATTAATCTTAGTTGAAAAACAAGGAATTACTGGAAGTAAAATTGAATACAAATCCATCATTTACAAAAGTATTTCTAGATTTAGCATCGAAACGGCTGGAACATTCGACTTAGAAGCCGAACTAAAAATTTGGGTTTCAAGCGAGGTCAATCCAAGTATAGTCAAACAATTTAACAAGTCAGTAAATGTGTATGATGTTCAAAATGTCTTAGCATTTCATGTTTTAAAATAAATACATCGTTTATTTATGGCCTTTACCAAAACCACCGAACAATCCTCAAAATACGAACATTTAGAAAAAATGTCGGTAACCGAATTATTGACTAACATCAATACCGAAGACAAAACGGTTCCTTTGGCTGTTGAAAAAGCATTGCCTCAAATTGAAACTTTGGTTGCACAAATTGTAGCCAAAATGAAATTAGGTGGTAGGTTGTTTTATATCGGAGCTGGAACTTCGGGAAGACTTGGAATTGTAGATGCGTCAGAATGTCCGCCGACGTTTGGAGTTCCTTTTGACTTGGTCAACGGAATTATTGCTGGAGGTGATAAAGCGATTCGCCGAGCAGTTGAAAATGCAGAAGACAATGCAACTCAAGCATGGATTGATTTACAAGAACAGAATATAAATGCCAATGATGTGGTTATCGGAATTGCCGCTTCAGGGACGACTCCCTACGTTATTGGTGGTTTACAAGCTTGTAATGAAAACAATATCATCACTGGTAGTATTTCATGCAATGCAGGAAGTCCACTTTCGCAAACAGCTCAATTCCCAATTGAAGTGATTGTTGGACCTGAATTTGTTACTGGAAGTTCCCGAATGAAAGCGGGAACGGCCCAGAAATTAGTATTGAATATGATTTCTACGGCAACAATGATTCAGCTTGGGAAAGTCAAAGGCAATAAAATGGTGGATATGCAATTGAGCAATGCAAAATTAGTAGATCGTGGTGTAAAAATGATCATGAGCGAAATTCCTGTTTCGTACGAAGAAGGTAGCCAATTGTTGAGTCAATTCGGAAGCGTTAGAAAAGCTGTAGAGTATTACAATACACAAAATCAATAACTAATGGCAACCAACAAAGACCTTTTGGCGAAAGCCTTTAAATACCTTTCAGGAGCTTTGCCTTTATTATTTATGGGACCTGCTGTGATTCATAATGCATTTATGAATAAAGGTAACAATTGGCATTATTTGGTTTTAGCCATTGGAATCGGATTATGCATTTTTGGGATGTATTGCCTCTTTGTTGGATTAAAAACGATAATGAAAAGTTTATTCAACGACTAATGGAAAACTTAATCAACATCCAAAAAACTTTTGAAAAGGTAGTTACCATCAATGGCCGAATCAATCACCGTGAATTTGAAGATTGTATTTTCAAAAATTGTGATTTTTCGAATTCGGATTTAAGTAACAATACCTTTATGGATTGCGAATTCATTGATTGCAACTTATCCATGGTTAGCCTTGTAGGAACAAGTTTAAAAACCGTTCATTTCAAAAATTGTAAATTATTAGGCATTCATTTTAATGCGTGTACCGATTTTTTATTTCAAGTGAATTTTCAAGACTGTACTTTGGATTATGCTTCTTTTGCCAATAAAAAAATGCCAAAAACCAATTTCACTTCTTGTTCCATGAAAGAAATCGGTTTCATTGGCACCCAATTAAACAATTCGATTTTTGATAATTGCAACCTCGATAATGCTATTTTTAATGATACACAATTAGCTGGTGCCGACTTTAGAACCGCATACAATTACAAAATTGATCCAGAATACAATCCGATGAAAAAAGCAAAGTTTTCGGCCCAAGGCATTGTGGGGCTTTTGGACAAATACGATATAAAAATAGATTAAATGAAAAACACCATCGCATTACTTGGTTTACTATTACTAGCTTCTTGCTACACTACCGAACAGAATTGCAAAGACTTCAAAACCGGAAAATTCAAATTTGAACATGAAATTGATGGTGTCAAAAAAGTAACTTTTTTTGAACGCAATGACAGTATTGAAGTGGAAACTTTTGAAGGAAAAACAGATACGGCGACTGTACGTTGGATTAGTGATTGCGAATATGTAATCCAAAAGAAACATCCTAAAACCAACCAAGAAAAAAGTGCAATTAGCATGAAGATTTTGACCACTTCAAAAAATTCCTATACATTTGAATTCGGAATGGTTGGTGTAGACAGCAAACAGCGAGGAACTGTAACCAAAATTGGCGATATCAACACAAAATAACACAACACTTAACTCAACAAAATGGAAGTATTTTTAAATCCAGACGCTTGGATTGCGCTTTTAACCTTAACTTTTTTAGAAATTGTTTTAGGAATTGACAATATCATTTTTATTTCAATCGCCACTGGTAAACTACCAGAAGAAAAACGCAAAAAAGCAACCAAGCTAGGAATGTTTCTAGCCATGTTCATGCGTATCGCGCTTTTGTTTGGAATCAATTTGTTAATCCAAATGAAAGAACCGTGGTTTCATATCGACTTAAGTTGGTTTTCTGCAGGAATTACTGGTCAAAGTATCATTTTATTGCTAGGTGGTTTGTTCTTAATTTACAAAAGCACGAATGAAATTCGTGAAAAAGTAGACGAAAAAGGACATGAAGAAAAAGAAATGAAAGAAGCGGCAACGAAATCGTTTCAAAATGTAATTTTACAAATCATAATGATTGATTTAGTTTTCTCTTTTGATAGTATCTTAACTGCTGTTGGTATGACTAATGGTGTTGAAGGAGCTATTTATATTATGATCACGGCCGTAATTATTTCGGTTTTTATCATGATGCAATTTGCAGTGCCTGTGGGTAATTTTGTAAACAAACATCCATCGATACAAATTTTAGGTTTGGCGTTCTTAATCTTAATTGGGATGATGCTATTAACCGAGAGTGCGCATTTATCCAATGCCTTAATTTTTGGAAGTCACGTAACACCGCTACCGAAAGGGTATTTGTATTTTGCCATTACCTTCTCTTTAGTGGTAGAGATGATCAACATGAAAATCAAGAAAAAATAATTTCTTTACAACCATAAAAAAAGCTCCTTAAAAGGAGCTTTTTTTTTATTCTAAACTTAACGTTATTTGGCCATCATCATCAGTATCAGTAGGAATGTCCTCTAATTCTATTTCTTCTGAAGCAACCACTTCTTCTATCTCTTCTTCTGGCTCTTCAAAAGGTAATGATTCTAATAGATTCACTTGTTTTAGCTTATCTGTTGTCAATTGATTCCCAATTGCTTTAATTCCTTTTACGGTTATGAATTGTTCCAAGTCAATCGTTTGATTGTCTTTTTGAACCCCTTTCACTTTTGTATAAACAATTTCAGCCATTGGTCGCCAATCAGTCGAAACAATTTCTAATTGTGATTTCTCATGCTCCGTAATAAAGAGTTCTTCTTTGTTTTCATTTTCTACTAAGAAACGTTTAACAAAATAGCGTTCTTTTTCTCCGTCATAATAAATCGTCGAAATAGGTTTCTTTGGATTCCATTTTTCCAAGACAATCATGTCTTCATCAAAATGCGTAGTCAATTCCGGAATAATTGTTTTCAGCTTTCCTGACTGATTAATTATCAATAAACGATCATTGGGTTTGAATTCGCCTAATAATTCGCCACGACCATCTACATTCAAACGCTGTACGGTATCGTCAAACCATACTTTTCGCGGACGCAAAGTCGATATGCCTTTCTCCTTCAATTCAATTTTTTTGATAGGGTATTTCGAAACTGTATTTCCTCTAGATGCTCTTCCTTTAATTGCAATATCAGAAAAATCAAGATCCCATTTCAACTTCTTAACGCTTCCTACCTGACGCAATAAAATAGTAACTACCTCAGCTTCTCCATTTGGATTAGCTGAAAAATACAAGACCATCGAACCTGCATTTTCTTGTGTTAAATCATAGAATTTGTCACGAGTCACACCCGAAACATTGAAACGCTTGATAAACGTAGATCCATTTTTACCATCGCGATAGATCATATTGTAAATGGTACGTTTGTCATTTTTGTCAAAGACCGCAATATGAATAATGTCTTTGCCTATGAATTTCTTCTCATCGACTTTAGTGATCATCATTTTTCCATCACGAAGGAAAACAATCACATCATCAATATCAGAGCAATCGGCTACGTATTCGTCTTTTTTAAGTCCAGTTCCTAAGAAACCTTCTTCTCTGTTGACATATAATTTGGTATTACGCAACACCACTTTAGTTGCTTCAATCGTGTCAAAACTGCGCAACTCCGTTTGGCGTTCACGTCCTTTACCGTATTTGTCTTTTAGCTTTTGGAAAAAGTCAATGGTAAAATCAATGATGTTGTCCAAATGGTGTTTTACTTCTTCCATTTCGGCCTCCAACTTCGCAATCGCATCATCCGCTTTATCCGAGTCAAAACGCGTAATACGAATCATTGGAATTTGCGTTAATTTTTGTAAATCATCATCGTTCGTTTCACGTACAAATGACTTTTTGAAAGGCTCAAATCGGTCGTACATATATTTATACAATGATTCTCTGTCTCCATACAATTTGAAATCAATGTACATTTCCTCGCGAATGAAGATTTTCTCCAAAGTAGAGAAATGCCATTTATTTTCCAATTCGTCTAATTGGATTTCTAGTTCCCGTTTCAACAAATCTACCGTGCGATGAGTGGAGATTTTCAACATATCGGAAACACCAATAAACAACGGTTTGTTGTCTTCAATTACACAACCCAAAGGCGCTACCGAAGATTCGCAAGCGGTAAATGCATATAACGCATCTATCATTTTATCTGGCGAAACTCCTGGCGGAAGGTGAATCAAGATTTCTACCTCAGCAGCTGTATTGTCTTCAATTTTCTTGATTTTGATTTTTCCTTTTTCATTGGCTTTCAAAATACTATCGATTAAAGTAGAAGTATTCGTTGAAAACGGAATTTGAGTAATCACCAAGGTTTGTTTATCCAATTGGGCAATTTTGGCACGAACACGAACACGTCCGCCACGCAAACCATCATTGTAATTAGAGACATCGGCAATACCTGCAGTTGGAAAATCGGGATATAAGGTAAATGATTTACCCTTCAATACTTTGATCGAGCAATCAATTAATTCATTGAAATTATGAGGTAAAATTTTGGTCGAAAGACCTACCGCGATTCCCTCTGCACCTTGCGCAAGCAACAACGGAAATTTCACAGGAAGATTAATAGGTTCTGCTCTACGTCCATCGTAAGAAATTCCCCATTGGGTAATTTTAGGTGAATATAAAATATCGTGTCCTAACTTACTGATACGAGCTTCAATATAACGGGAAGCGGCAGCACTATCTCCAGTGAGAATGTTACCCCAGTTTCCTTGCATATCGATGATCAAATCTTTTTGACCAATTTGCACCATGGCATCGCCAATACTAGCATCACCGTGTGGGTGATACTGCATGGTGTGACCAACAATATTGGCCACTTTATTGTAACGTCCATCATCCAACTCTTTCATGGAATGCATAATACGACGTTGCACTGGTTTGAATCCATCTTCAATAGCCGGAACGGCACGCTCCAAAATCACATACGAAGCATAGTCCAAAAACCAGTCTTTGTACATTCCGGTTACTTTGGTAATCGTGTCTTCGGGGTTTTCATTATTTTCATAAAAATGATTACCACCAAAAGCTACGATATCCTCAAAACCTTCCTCGTTTTCGTTGGCCGTAACCTCCAAAGATTCGTTATTCTCGTCTTCGTTTGGTATGATGTTATCTTCTTCTTCGTCTTTCATTTATGCTGAATTATTCAGTATCTAAATTATTTCTCCACAA
The DNA here is from genome assembly GCA_046048915.1 of Bacteroidota bacterium. Taxonomy (GTDB): domain Bacteria; phylum Bacteroidota; class Bacteroidia; order Flavobacteriales; family Flavobacteriaceae; genus Flavobacterium. Next base: position 146,480 of record JBJOFE010000002.1, read on the forward strand.
CGTCCAATTCCACCTTCAAATTATTGATGATGAAGGTTTGACGATCGGGTGTATTTTTACCCATATAAAACTCCAAAAGCGTTTCAATTGAAGTCGCTTTATCAAGCATAACCGGATCCAAGCGAATATCGGCACCAATAAAGTGTTTGAATTCATCTGGCGAAATTTCTCCCAATCCTTTGAATCGGGTAATTTCTGGTTTTGGTTTTAATTTTTCAATGGCGTTAACACGTTCTTCGTCGCTATAGCAATAAATGGTTTCTTTCTTGTTACGCACACGGAACAAAGGCGTTTGCAAAATATACAAATGGCCGTCTTTGATTAACTCTGGGAAAAATTGCAAGAAAAATGTAATCAACAACAAACGAATGTGCATTCCATCGACATCGGCATCAGTGGCGATTACGATATTGTTGTAACGCAAATCTTCCATGGATTCTTCAATATCCAAAGCGGCTTGCAATAAATTAAATTCTTCGTTTTCATACACAATTTTCTTGGTCATACCATAGGAGTTCAATGGTTTACCACGCAAACTGAAAACGGCTTGTGTATTCACATCTCGCGATTTAGTAATGGAACCCGAAGCCGAATCTCCCTCAGTAATAAACAAAGTGCTTTCTAAATAACGTGGGTTTTTGATGTCGGGTAAATGCACGCGACAATCACGTAATTTTTTATTGTGTAAACTCGATTTTTTTGCACGATCTTTGGCTAATTTTCGAATGCCTGATAATTCTTTACGCTCTCTTTCGGCTTGCAAAATCTTACGCAATAACAAATCTGCAACTTCAGGGTTTTTATGTAAGAAGTTGTCTAATTTGGTCGTAATAAAATCGTGAACGAAAGTTCGTACTGTTGGACCATTTGGACCAATGTCTGTTGAACCTAATTTGGTTTTAGTCTGACTTTCAAAAACAGGCTCTTCGACCTTGATCGAAACTGCGGAAACAATTGATTTTCGTATATCCGAAGCTTCAAAACCTTTGTTGTAATAATCTCTAATGGTTTTTACCACTGCTTCTCTAAAGGCATTCAAATGCGTTCCTCCTTGAGTGGTGTTTTGTCCGTTGACAAACGAGTGATATTCTTCCGAATATTGCGACTTACTGTGCGTTAATGCAATTTCAATATCTTCTCCAATCAAATGTATAATTGGATATACTGAATCTTCTTCGGTAATGGTTTCTTCTAACAAATCTTTCAATCCGTTATCCGAATAGTATTTTTCGCCGTTGTAGTAAATGGTTAATCCAGTGTTGAGGTAACAATAGTTCTTCAACATTTTCACCACATACTCGTTACGGTATTTGTAGTTTTTAAAAATCTGCTCATCTGCAATAAAAGCAACTTTCGTTCCTTTTCGTTTGGTGGATTCTTGTACTTCTTCTTCCAGAACCAAATTACCAGCAGAGAATTCAGCTGCTTTTTGTTGGTTGTCACGAACCGATTCCACTCGGAAATAATTCGACAAAGCATTCACCGCTTTGGTACCTACCCCATTCAAACCTACTGATTTCTTAAAAGCTTTGGAGTCGTACTTTCCTCCTGTGTTCATTTTGGAAACGACATCTACCACTTTACCCAAAGGAATTCCACGACCGTAATCGCGAACCGTTACCATTTTGTCTTTGATCGTCACTTCTATGGTTTTTCCGGCACCCATTACAAACTCATCGATACAGTTATCGAGCACTTCCTTAAGTAGGATATAAATACCATCGTCTGGCGAAGAACCGTCACCCAGTTTTCCAATGTACATACCAGGACGCATGCGGATATGTTCCTTCCAGTCGAGCGAACGAATATTATCTTCGTTATATTGATTTTGTTCGGACATTTTAAAAAGTATCGATTTGGTGCTAATGTAAGCTAATTTGATAAAATGTAAAAGAGCCTTGAGTCAAAGTTATTAAGAATGATATTGACAATAAAAGTGGGATTGACGATGTACGATTTACGAATTTGTGCAATAAAAAAACCGCTAAATTACTTTAGCGGTTTTTTTATTTTATTTCATTTCGGAACGAATTACACATTAAATCTAAAGTGCATTACATCGCCATCTTTTACAACATATTCTTTTCCTTCTACCTTGAATTTACCGGCTTCCTTACATTTTGCTTCAGACCCATAATGAATAAAATCTTCGTATGAAATTACTTCTGCACGAATGAATCCTTTTTCAAAATCGGTATGAATAACTCCTGCAGCTTGCGGCGCAGTAGCACCAATGTTAATCGTCCAAGCGCGTACTTCTTTTACACCCGCTGTAAAATAAGTTTGTTGTTTTAATAATTTGTAAGCTGCACGAATCAAAACAGAAGCTCCTGGCTCTGTTAATCCCATATCTTCTAGAAAAACTTGACGCTCTTCGTAGCTTTCTAATTCGTTGATATCTGCCTCTGCTCCTACCGAAAGAATAATTACTTCTGCATCTTCGTCTTTTACTAATTCGCGAACTTGATCCACGTATTTGTTTCCGTTTACTGCTGAATTCTCATCTACATTACATACGTACAACACAGGCTTATTGGTAATCAATTGAAAACTTTCCATTAATTCCTCCTCATCTTGACTAGCAGGTACAACAGTTCTTGCTGATTTGGCTTGTAATAACGCTTCACGAATTCTATTTAATAACGATTGCTCGGCTTGCGCTTCTTTATTTCCTGTTTTAGCAGCACGATTTACTTTTTCCAAACGTTTTTCAACGGTTTCTAAATCTTTCAACTGCAATTCGATATCAATGGTTTCTTTGTCTCGAATTGGGTTTACATTTCCATCTACGTGAACAATATTATCATTATCAAAACAACGTAGTACGTGAATAATCGCGTTACACTCTCTAATATTTCCTAAGAACTGATTCCCTAAACCTTCTCCTTTACTTGCACCTTTTACCAATCCAGCAATATCAACAATATCTACCGTTGCCATTTGCACACGTTCTGGTTTTACCAGTTCTTCTAGCTTTGCCATTCTTGAATCGGGTACGTTTACTACTCCAATATTTGGCTCAATAGTACAAAATGGAAAGTTTGCACTTTGCGCTTTGGCATTAGACAAACAATTAAACAACGTTGATTTTCCTACATTTGGTAATCCTACAATTCCTGCTTTCATGATAATTTTATTTTCGAAAAGTGGCCAATGACCACCAAAATTTGCAATTCCTTTAATAAAGTGTGCAAATATAGAATTAAAAAAAGGTTCGTTAAACAAAAACGTCGAATTCTTGCATTCTTTGTAAAATTCGCATGAATAATTAATAAACGTTAATTAATTCTTAAATAATTAGTACATTGCGCCCGATTTAAACCAAATAAAAACCAAACCAAATTAGTTATGAAAAAGTACAGTTTACTTTTATTGTTATTCAATTTGACTTGCCTTTTTGCTCAAGAAAAAACAACTTCTGAAGCACAAGAATTAAAAGAAGTTCAAATTGTAGGTTCAAGAAATACAAAACGAACAGTAGTGAATTCTGCTGTACCTATTGATGTAATCAACGTTAAAGACGTGACTACACAAAGTGGTAAATTAGAAATCAACGAATTATTACAATACGTTGCCCCTTCGTTCAATGCCAACAAACAGTCTGGTTCTGACGGAGCCGATCACGTAGATCCTGCTTCTTTAAGAGGTATGGGACCTGACCAAACTTTAGTTTTAATTAATGGTAAAAGAAGACATCAATCGTCATTAATCAATTTATTTGGAACAAAAGGTCGTGGAAATACTGGTACCGATTTGAATGCTATTCCTGCATCAGCAATCAAAAGAATTGAAATCTTAAGAGATGGTGCTGCTGCGCAATACGGTTCAGATGCTATTGCTGGGGTAATCAATATCGTATTAAATGATAATATTGACCAAGTAACTGGAGCTGTAACTTACGGTGCATACAACACAAACGCTCAAGGTGAGTTTGATCCAGGAACTGCCAATATCAAAAACAATTTTCTGGACGAAAATAGTTTTGGTAACACACTAGGTCAAAAAAGAAATTTTGATGGACAATCCTTAAAAGTTGCTGCTAACTATGGTGTTGCAGTAGGTAAAAAAGGAGGGATTGCCAACTTTACTGCTGAATACTTAAGCAAAGAAAAGACATTACGTCCAGGATTTGATTTTAGAAAAGGTTTTGGTGAAGCGGCGATTCAAGGATTGAATCTTTTTGGAAATTTAGTGTTGCCTATATCTGAAAAAACAGAATTTTATGCATTTGGAGGAAGAAACTTTAGAGATACTGACGCTTATGCCTTTACAAGAAATGATGGAGAAAGAGTAGTTGAATCTATATATCCTGGAGGATACACGCCAAGAATCACTTCAGAAATTGTGGACAATTCTATTGCAGCTGGTATTAGAACTAAATATGCTTCTGGTTGGAAAATGGATTTAAGCAATACTTTTGGAAAAAACCTTTTCCATTATTATATCAAAGGAACTATTAACGCTTCTTTAGTTGGAAATTCACCAACAGAATTTAATGCTGGTGGACACAGTTTAAGTCAAAACACTACCAATTTAGATTTTTCTAAAAACTATGATTCGGTTTTAAACGGAATGAACTTGGCGTTTGGAGCTGAATTTAGAACAGAACAATTTAGCATTTTTGCTGGAGAAGAAGGTTCTTATGCTACCTACGATACTGCTGGAAGACCAATTACAAATCCTGCAACTCAAACTGCTCCTACAGATCCTATTTCTGGCGAATTGCGTCCAGGAGGTTCTCAAGGATTTCCAGGGTATAGTCCTGCAAATGAAGTTAAGAAAAACCGTAACAACGTATCATTATATACTGATGCCGAATTTGATGTAACTGATAAATTGTTAGTGAGTACTGCAGTTCGCTTTGAAAACTACAGCGATTTTGGAAGTACACTTAATGGGAAATTGGCAGCGCGTCTAAAAGCAACTGACAACATCAATTTCAGAGGATCGTTAAGTACAGGATTCAGAGCGCCTTCATTGGCTCAAGTATATTATAATTTGCGATTTACTAATTTTAATGCTGGAGGAGCTACAGAAGTTATTTTATCACCAAACAATAGCCCGGTAACTCAGGCTTTTGGAATTAATAAATTGAACGAAGAAAAAGCAGTAAACGGATCTTTAGGTGTAACTGCAAGTTTTGGAGCATTCACAGCAACAGTGGACGGTTATTTTATTAATGTAAAAGATCGTATCGTTTTAACTGGATACTTTGATGCTTCAGCATTGAACCTTGGTGTTTCTGCTGCACAATTCTTTACGAATGGAGTAGATACTAAAACTGCAGGTGTAGATGTAGTATTGGCTTGGAAAAAGAAATTTGGAGACAGTAATTTTGCTGCAACCTTAGTTGGGAACATCAACCACATGACTATTGGTGATGTGAAAAATGGTACTTTAGACAAAGAGACTTTCTTTGGAGAAAGAGAAAAAGCATTCTTATTAGCTTCGGCTCCAGCCAATAAATTTGGTTTAAATCTTAATTATGATAAAAAATGGTTCAATGCTGGTTTAGCGTTTACCCGTTTTAGTAAAGTAGAATTATTAGACTACCAAATGTATGAAGACGTAGCAGATTATGGTAGTTTTGCCGATCAAATCAAAGCTGCAACAGACACTTACAATGCGAAAATTGTAACTGATTTAACTTTAGGATTTAAATTAAACAAATCATCTAAATTAAGTATTGGAGCCAATAACTTATTCAACATCTATCCTGATCAACAAGACGACTGGGTAGAAGCTGGTGGATATTGGGATGCTGTTCAAATGGGATTCAGCGGAGCTTATTACTATGCTAGATTAGGATTTACATTCTAATTCAACTTGATATAAACAAAAAAATCCTTAGAAAATGATCAGG
>JBJOFE010000003.1:0-135099 GCA_046048915.1 Bacteroidota bacterium
GGAATGTAGATGATACAACAGATTTAAATAAGCCGGTTTCTATGGCGACTCAAACAGCATTAGATTTGAAAGCGCCGCTGGCTTCGCCTACTTTTACAGGAACGGTTGCAGGTATTACAAAAACGATGGTTGGACTAGGAAATGTAGATGATACAACAGATTTAAATAAGCCGGTTTCTACGGCGACTCAAACAGCATTAGATTTGAAAGCGCCGCTGGCTTCGCCTACTTTTACAGGAACGGTTGCTGGTATTACAAAAACGATGGTTGGACTAGGGAATGTAGATGATACAACAGATTTAAATAAGCCGGTTTCTACGGCCACTCAAACAGCGTTGGATTTAAAAGCGCCGCTGGCTTCACCCACTTTTACAGGAACGGTTGCTGGTATCACAAAAACGATGGTTGGACTTGGTAATGTAGATGATACAACAGATTTAAATAAGCCGGTTTCTACGGCCACTCAAGCAGCGTTGGATTTAAAACAAAATGCATTAACCAATCCAGTTACCGGAACTGGAACAACAAACAAACTCCCTAAATTAACAGGAACTTCAACTTTAGGGGATTCAAATGTTTCTGATAATGGAACCGTAGTTAGTATAGCTACCGATGCAAGTATAAATGGTTTGTCTGTAGGTAGAGGACCTGGTAATTTTGATTCCAATACCGTAGTTGGGCTTAATGCACTAGCAACTATTTCAACCGGTACTTTAAATACAGCAGTAGGTCACCAAGCTTTACGTTACAATACTTCAGGAAGTTCAAATACCGCTTTAGGAAGAGATGCTTTATTTAATAATGTAGGTGGAAATAACAATGTAGCTATTGGAAAATCAGCAATGCTAGCAAATACGGGAGGCTCTGCTAACATAGCCATTGGTTTAGATAGTCAATTAAAAAACGAAACTGGTAATGAAAATATAGCTGTGGGACAAAGCTCTTTGAGGTCAAATGTTGCAGGATCCCAAAATACTGCTGTAGGTAGAGGATCTTTAACTAATACGACAGCAAATTTAAATACTGCTATAGGATGGTCTGCATTATGGGGGAATACATCTGGTATTGAAAACGTTGCAATCGGAAATAGTGCGGGTACTGATAGTAGTTCTGGTAGTAATATGATCTCTACAAATTATTCTGTGTATATAGGGGCTAGGACAAAGGGATTAAATGTCACAGGTTCAACTAACGAAATTGTAATTGGTAATGCTGCCGTTGGATTAGGATCAAACAGTACCGTTATTGGGAATAGCTCAACCACAAAAGCAGCTGTTTATGGTAATTTACTACTGGGGAGTACCACAGATAATGGAGCTAAATTGCAAGTGAATGGCGCTTACACTAATTCAGCTTCTAATAACGAATTGAGTGATACTACTATTGACTTTTCATTAAGTAACATAGCTTACACATCATCTACTAGTAGTACGATTGCTTTATCAAATATCAAAGATGGAGGGATATATTATTTAGCAATTACAGCTACTACGGTATCGGATTCAGTGGCATTTACAGCAACTGGATTTACAATGAAGTATTTGGGAAATATGACAAGAACTACAGCAAAAGTACATATGTATCGCTTTATAGTTGCAGGGACTACAGTTTTTGTTTCTGTTGAAAAAGAAAATTAAAAGTAACTTCTTCATAATGATTACAAATTATTGTGATGTAAAATAGTACTAATATAGATACTAGAAAGTTTGTATTTTTGGTATTAATTAAATACAATAGGGATTTAATTTTTCCTTATAAATTGAATTACAATGAAAAACCGGTGTCTATTTTTTTTATTTTTTATTGCCACTATTGGGTTTTCACAATCTCATGGGATTAGTTACCAAGCGGTATTGCTAAATCCAAAAGCAGAACAGCTACCAGGACAAAACAATAGCTATTCTCCACTTCTAAATCAAAAAATTTGTTTGCGTTTTGAAATTCGAAATACAAGTAATCAATTAGAATACCAAGAGATCCTTAGCACAAAAACAGATGCGTTTGGCATGGTTAATTTAATTATTGGAACAGGCAATCCAACGGGAGGAACAGCTGTAAATTTTGATGCTATACAATGGAATACAATTCCGAAAAAATTAGTAGTATCTTTGGATACTACCGGAAATTGCTCTGCCTTTATTGAAATTAGCAATCAAGATTTTGCAGGAGTTCCTTTTGCTTTTTCAGCTCAAAATGCAGAAAATGTATCTGGTGTAGTGCCTCTTACTAATGGAGGAACTGGAGCAACAACAGCTGCAGTTGCAAGGGTAAACTTAGGCTTAGGAAATGTAGACAATACTTCTGATGCAAACAAACCCATTTCTACAGCAACCCAAGCGGTTTTAGATTTAAAGGCTCCATTAGCGTCACCCACTTTCACTGGTACGGTTTCTGGAATTGACAAAACTATGGTTGGTTTAGGAAATGTGGATAACACTTCTGATCTAAGTAAGCCCATTGCTACGGCAACCCAAGCGGCTTTGGATTTAAAGGAAAATCTAACTAATAAAAGCACCGATATTATTGCAGATGCCAACTCTACCGATAAGTACCCATCGGTAAAAATAATTAAAGAGTATGTTGATGCAAGTGTTTCTTCTGGTGTGCCAGATGCCACTACAATTCTAAAGGGTAAAATCCAGTTGGCTGGAGATTTAACAGGAACGGCTACTTCACCTGAAGTGGCAATAGGGGCTATTTCGACGACAAAAATTGCCAATAACGCAGTAGAAACTACAAAAATAAAAGATGCTAATGTTACAACAGCCAAATTAGCAAATGACGCAGTTACTTCGGCAAAAATATTAGACGGCACTATTGCTGTTTCAGATTTAGCTGATGCTGCTGTAGAAACAGCAAAGATCAAAGATTTGAATGTTACTGCAGATAAACTTGCTAACAATGCAGTAACAACTGTAAAAATTACCGATGCTAATGTTACTTATTCAAAAATTCAAAATGTAACTGCTACAGATAAGGTTTTAGGTCGAGTGAGTCCAGGAACAGGTAGTGTAGAAGAAATTGCTACAACTGGAACTGGCGATGTAGTAAGAGCCACTTCTCCCACTTTGGTAACGCCAGATTTAGGCACTCCAAGTTCAATTGTACTAACAAACGGTACAGGCCTGCCTTTAACTTCGGGAGTTACGGGTGTGTTACCAATAGTTAATGGAGGGACTAATGCCAATAATGCTACTGATGCAAGGACAAACCTTGGCGCCACAACAGTTGGTGGAAATATCTTTACACTTAGTAACCCCGGCGCGGTTACTTTTCCAAGATTTAATGCTGACAACACCGTTTCTGCTTTAAGTGCAAGTGAATTTAGAACTGCTATTGGTGCAGGAACTTCAAATACAAACGGAACGGTAACCTCTGTTAATGCGCTAACTATTGGCGATTCAGGGACTGATATTTCCAGTTCAGTGATCAATAGTACCACCACTCCTCAGATTACTTTAAACATCCCCACTTCAAGTAGTTTGAATAGAGGAGTTTTAAGTGCAACCGATTGGAATACGTTTAATACCAAGCAAAATGCCTTAACCAATCCGGTTACTGGAACTGGAACAGTGAATACGTTACCAAAATTCACTGGAACTACTTCAATAGGAGATTCAAATATTGTGGATAACGGAACGGTAGTTGCAATAGCAACTAATGCAACTGTAAATGGATTGTCTTTAGGAAAAGGTCCTGGTCCAATTATTTCAAATACTGTGTTTGGTTTGAATGCACTAGCAAATAATACAATTGGAATGTTTAATACAGCTCTGGGACGATTTACATTGAATGCAAATACAGCAGGATCTCATAACATTGCAATTGGGGATTCTGGATTAAATAAGAATACTATAGGAAATGCTAATGTGGCTTTAGGAGTTGAAAGTTTAAAGGAAATCACGGATGGAGAATCGAATATTGGAATAGGCTATGGGACTTTAAAATCAATTCTATCAGGGGATTCAAATATCGCCATAGGCAGTAGTAGTTTGTCTAAAATCACTAATGAAACTGGAAACACCGTACTTGGTTCAGGAGCTTTGTGGCAATTACAAAATGGCAGTTACAATACAGCTTTAGGATACCAAGCAGGACTATACTTTGGCGCAGGAATTTCGGCAATGACTGCTACGAGTAGTTCCATATACATTGGAGCTGCCTCAAAAGGATTGAATGCAACAGGTTCAAATAACGAAATAGTAATTGGAAATGATGCCATTGGATTAGGTTCAAATAGTGTTGTTATAGGAAACGTTTCAACCACTAAATCCACGATTTATGGGAACTTACTTTTAGGCAGTACGACCGACAATGGGATAGCAAAATTACAAGTTACTGGTGCAGTAACTGTTGATGGCGCAATTACTAATAAAACATCTAATAACGAAGGGAATGACACTACTATTGACTTTTCATTAAGTAATATTGCCTATACCGCTACAACTAGTAATGCAATTACTATAACTAATATTAAGGACGGAGGTATTTATAATTTGGTCTCAACCGCCTTAACAGTTTCTAATAAAATCAACTTTACATTACCTTTAGGATTTACACTCAGAGATATGGGAACTGTAAACAGGTCGAATGGCAAAATTCATATGTATCGATTTGTGGTAGCTGGCACAAATGTGTTAGTAACGATGTCTACCGAAAATTAATTTTTGACTAAAAATTTATTTATCGGAATTTGTCATTACTTATCTTAAACTATGTAATCGACTAACGTACTTTCCAATCACATCAAATTCTAGATTGATCACTGTGCCAATTTGAAAGGCATTAAAGTTAGTATGCTCGTAAGTGTAGGGAATAATGGCTACGCTAAACTGATTTTTTTTGGAATTGACTACAGTTAAACTTACTCCGTTAACTGTTATTGAGCCTTTCTCAATAGTAATATTTTTAAGCGTAGAGTCATACTCAAAAGTGTAGTGCCAACTTCCGCCAGCTTCTTCAATAGCAATACAAGTTCCTATTTGATCTACATGGCCTTGAACGATATGTCCGTCCAAACGATCTCCCAATTTCATGGCGCGTTCTAAATTGATGGTGTCACCCACTTTCCAGTGTGACAAATTAGTTTTGTTAATCGTTTCAGAAATGGCAGTAACCGTATAGGAATTGTCTTTAATAGCAACAACAGTCAGACAAACGCCGTTATGCGCTACGCTTTGATCAATTTTTAGTTCGCCTGTGATATTTGATGTCACAGTAATGTGAACATTATCTTGGTCTTTTTGTATTTCTTGAACTCTTCCGACTGTTTCTATAATCCCTGTAAACATTTCTTGTTTTATTTTACTAAATTTGCACTTCAAAATTAGTAATAAATAACCTCAGGGCAGTATGAAAAAGGCAGAAAATATAATTGTTGGAATTTCGATTGGAGATTTAAACGGTATTGGAAGCGAAGTGGTGCTAAAAACATTTGAAGATTCTAGAATGCTAGAATTGTGTACGCCTGTTATTTTTGCTAATGTAAAACAACTTTCCTTCATCAAACGCAACTTAGAATCAGAGATCAATTTGCACGGAATTGACCGTTTGGATCAATTAGTTGTTGGAAAAGTGAATGTGTTGAATGTTTGGAGAGAAGGTTTTGATTTGAATTTGGGCACAAATGATGAAACGGTTGGGGAATATGCGATCAAATCATTTGTAACAGCTACTCAAGCTTTGAAAGAGGGAAAAGTAGATGTTTTAGTAACCGCTCCAATCAATAAATATAATATCCAATCGGATACATTTAAATTCCCAGGCCATACCGATTATTTAGCTCAAGAGTTAGAAGGCGATGCGTTAATGTTTATGGTGCAAGACAATCTCCGCGTAGGATTGTTAACAGATCATATTCCGGTGAGTGAAGTGGCCTCGCATTTGACAGAAGCTTTGATTACAAAAAAAATCGAAACCATAAAACAATCGTTAATTCAGGATTTTAGTATTAACAAACCAAGAATTGCAGTGTTAGGCGTGAATCCACATTGTGGCGATGGAGGTGTAATTGGTAATGAAGACGATACGATTTTAAAACCAACTTTGAAAAAGATTTTTGAAAAAGGCACGTTGGTTTTTGGACCTTTTCCAGCAGACGGCTTCTTTGGAAGCAATCAATATGAAAAATACGATGCGGTAATTGCTACTTATCACGATCAAGGTTTGATTCCATTTAAGACTTTGTCTTTTGGGAATGGAGTAAATTATACAGCAGGATTAGATAAAATTAGAACCTCTCCAGATCACGGAACAGCATACGATATAGCAGGAAAAGGAATTGCAGATTTCAATTCATTCAAAGAAGCGGTTTATTTGGCAATTGATATTTATCATTCGAGAAATCAATACCAAGAAATCAGTCAAAATCCTTTAAAAATAAGACCAAAACAAGAGTTTTCAAAAAAAGGAGAATAAGGCTATTGGATTTATAATTATTTTATATCTTTGCGCTCCCGTAGTTTAGGGTAAAACGGTATTGAAATGAAGAAGACTAAAGAATATTTAATTCCTTTTGTAGGATTAAAACTAGGAAAACATCATTTTGAATATCAAATAGACAATACGTTCTTTGACCTCTTTGATTATGACGAATTTCAAAATTCTAATATCAAAGTAAATGCAATTTTAGAGAAAAAGTCCAACATGCTGGAAATCAGTTTTAAGCATGAAGGAATAGTAAATGTACCCTGTGATGTAACAGGAGAAGATTTTGATTTGCCAATCAAAAGCAAAATGAAATTGATTGTTCGTTTTGGCGAAGAATTCAATAATGATAATGAAGAGCTATTAATTTTGCCTTTCGGCGAATTTGAAGTCGACATTGCTCAGTATATTTATGAAATGATTGTACTTTCAGTACCTCTAAGACGAGTTCATCCAGGAGTTAAAGACGGCACTTTAGAGTCGGAAGCTTTAAAAAAGCTGAATGAGTTAGCAGTTAAAGACATCAAAAAAGAGAATAAAAAAGAAGAAAATATTGACCCTCGTTGGGACAAATTAAAGCAACTATTAACGGATAAATAATATAGTAAAATGGCACATCCTAAGAGAAAAATCTCGAAAACAAGAAGAGATAAGAGAAGAACACATTATAAAGCAACTGTAGCTCAAATCGCTACATGTCCTATTACAGGAGAAGCGCATTTATACCACAGAGCTTACTGGCACGAAGGTAAAATGTACTACAGAGGACAAGTGGTTATTGATAAATCAGAAGCTGTTGCTTAATACATTTTTGTAGGTAAAATAGAACTCTCACCACGTGAGAGTTTTTTTTGTTACCTATAAGTATCATCAAATAAAAGTACTAAAAGAATTGAATTCGAATTTTTTTTGTAATTTTCAATTCTTTTAAAATTACTCAAATGCCCAGCATTTGATTACAATAAACGAATACAATGAGTACAATTACAGCCGCAATTACCGCTGTTGGAGCCTATGTTCCAGATTTTGTTTTAACAAATGAAATTCTTGAAACAATGGTCGATACAAACGACGAGTGGATTACCGCTCGTACCGGAATTAAAGAAAGACGTATTCTAAAAGATGACAGCAAGGGAACTTCGTACCTTGCAATTATGGCTGCTAAAGATTTAATGGCCAAAGCTAATTTAGATCCATTAGAGATCGACTTAGTGATTGTAGCAACCGCTACAGCTGATATGCCTGTTGCAGCAACTGCTGCTTATGTGGCAACCGAAATAGGTGCAACTAACGCATTTGGATACGATTTACAAGCAGCTTGTTCTAGCTTTTTGTTCGGAATGTCAACTGCTGCAGCCTACATTCAATCGGGAAGATATAAAAAAGTAGTACTTATCGGTGCCGATAAAATGTCGTCTATTGTAGACTACACAGATCGTGCAACTTGTATTATTTTTGGAGATGGTGCTGGTGCAGCATTGTTTGAACCAAACTATGAAGGTTTAGGACTTATAGACGAATATTTACGTTCAGATGGAATTGGACGTGATTTCTTAAAAATTCCTGCTGGAGGATCTTTAATACCAACTACAATAGATACGGTTAAAGAAAACCGACACAATATTATTCAAGATGGTAAAACCGTTTTTAAATATGCGGTAACCAATATGGCAGATGCCAGCGAGCAAATCTTGAAACGAAATAATTTGACAAATGAAGACGTGAATTGGTTAGTGCCACACCAAGCTAATAAACGTATCATTGATGCTACTGCAAACCGAATGAACTTAGAAGAAAGTAAAGTGTTGATGAATATTGAACGATATGGCAATACAACTTCGGCTACTTTACCTTTAGTTTTAAGTGATTTCGAAAATCAATTTAAAAAAGGAGATACGGTAATTTTTGCTGCTTTTGGTGGCGGATTTACTTGGGGTGCTATTTATTTAAAATGGGCCTACGACAAAAAATAAATGTAAACTAAAAACAAATCATTATGGATTTAAAAGAAATTCAAAACCTAATTAAATTTGTTGCAAACTCAGGCGTTGCAGAGGTTAAGTTGGAAATGGACGACGTAAAAGTAACCATTAGAACTACTTTAGAAGGAAACACTACAGAAACCACTTATGTGCAACAAATGCCTGCACAACCTATGTTGCAACAAGCAGTAGCTCCAGCAGCAGCACCAGTAGCAGCAGCACCAGTAGCAGCAGCAGCACCTGTTGCAGAAGAATCTAAATATGTTACTATCAAATCACCAATCATTGGAACTTTCTACAGAAAACCTTCTCCAGACAAACCTGTTTTTGTTGAGGTGGGAAGCAGTATCGGTAAAGGAGATGTTTTGTGTGTAATTGAAGCTATGAAATTATTTAACGAAATCGAATCTGAAATTTCTGGTAAAATCGTTAAAATTTTAGTGGATGATATGTCTCCAGTAGAATTTGACCAACCTTTATTCTTAGTAGATCCATCATAATTTAATAGTTTAAAAGTATAGGAGTTTAGAAGTTTAAGTATTTATTACCTTTTGCTTCTAACCCTAAACCCATAAACTTCTAAACTGAAAAGTATGTTTAAAAAAATACTAATTGCCAATAGGGGAGAAATTGCACTTCGTGTAATTCGCACTTGCAAAGAGATGGGAATCAAAACAGTTGCTGTTTATTCTACAGCTGATGCGGAAAGTTTACACGTAAAATTTGCAGATGAAGCAGTGTGTATAGGTCCCGCTCCAAGTAATTTATCCTATTTGAAAATGTCCAATATTATTGCTGCAGCAGAGATTACTAATGCTGACGCAATTCATCCAGGATACGGATTCCTTTCTGAAAATTCAAAATTCTCAAAAATCTGTCAAGAGCACGGTATCAAATTTATTGGTGCAGCTCCTGAAATGATTGATCGAATGGGAGATAAAGCTTCGGCTAAATCGACGATGATTGAAGCAGGGGTTCCTTGTGTTCCAGGTTCTGTTGGAATTTTAGAATCGTATGAACAAGCGGCAGAATTGGCTAACCAATTTGGTTACCCAGTCATGTTGAAAGCTACCGCTGGTGGTGGTGGAAAAGGAATGCGTGCTGTTTGGAAGGAAGAAGATTTATTGAAAGCTTGGGAAGGCGCTCGTCAAGAGTCGGCTGCCGCTTTTGGAAATGACGGGATGTACTTAGAGAAATTAATCGAAGAACCACGTCATATCGAAATTCAAGTGGTTGGAGATTCTTACGGTAAAGCGTGTCACCTTTCAGAAAGAGATTGTTCAGTACAACGTCGTCACCAAAAATTAACTGAAGAAACACCTTCGCCATTCATGACTGATGAATTGCGTTTGAAAATGGGTGAAGCTGCGGTAAAAGCGGCCGAATATATTAAATACGAAGGCGCTGGTACAGTAGAATTCTTGGTAGACAAACACCGTAATTTCTATTTCATGGAAATGAATACACGTATTCAAGTGGAACATCCAATTACCGAACAAGTAATTGATTACGACTTGATTCGTGAGCAAATTTTAGTAGCGGCAGGTGTGCCAATCTCGGGTAAAAATTATTTACCACAATTACATGCTATCGAATGTCGTATCAATGCCGAAGATCCGTATAATGATTTCCGTCCTTCACCAGGAAAAATCACTACGCTACATATGCCAGGTGGACACGGTGTACGTTTAGATACGCATGTGTATTCAGGTTATACTATTCCACCAAACTACGATTCGATGATTGCCAAGTTGATTACAACAGCACAAACTCGTGAAGAGGCTATTAGTAAAATGAGAAGGGCATTAGACGAATTTGTAATTGAAGGCGTTAAAACTACGATTCCGTTCCACAGACAGTTGATGGACGATCCACGATATATTGCTGGAGATTACACGACAGCGTTCATGGACACTTTCAAAATGAATGATCCGGAATAATACATATATTTCAAAAAAAACCTTGCATCGCTGCAAGGTTTTTTGTTTTAGGATGCAATGTCTATTTTAGTTGGTTAAACTTTCAGTAATTTCATTATAGTGTATCAAAACTAATTTTCATTTTTGTATATAACATTTTTGTATTTTTGAATGGATACAATTCCTATTGAATCAAAATCATACAATGAAAAACAACCTAACCACTTTAGTAAATCAATTAGAGCACTATATACCTAAAAGTGATTCAATGGATTTGCAGGTCTCTCAATCTACGGTTGGGTGGCAAATTGAACATTCGCTTTTAACTTTAAATGGGATTATTGTAGCTCTTCAAAATTCCAACCCAAAAGAGTACAGTTGGAATTTTAGTTTTATGAAGTGGATCATATTGGCCACAAAAAAAATCCCTAGAGGAAAGGCAAAAGCACCTAAAGTGGTGGTTCCAAAAGATACAATTACTATAGCGAATTTAGAACAACATTTGGCAAAAGCAAAAGAGACAATTAAATGCTTGGATTCAGTTTCAAAGAATCAGTTTTTTAAACATCCGTATTTTGGAGATTTAAAAAAGAAACAAACGATTCTTTTTTTAGAAATCCACACCCAACATCATTTGAAAATTATTCATGATATTGTTAGTAACACTAATTAAATTAAAACAAATTTCTTTCTGTTTATGTTGAAATTGAAACGAATCCTGCATAAAATAATAGTCTGGTTTTTCGGACTATCGGTTTTATTAGTGGTCTTTTTTAAATTTGTCCCAGTCCCATTTACGCCTTTAATGGGGATCCGAATTATTGAAAATAAATTGGATAAAAAGCCCATTTATTTTGAGCATAATTGGGAACCAATAGAAAACATTTCAATGAATTTGCAAAAAGCGGTCATTGCTAGTGAAGATGGTACTTTTTTGCACCATCATGGATTTGATTTTAGTGCGATGCAACAAGCATTTCGAAACAACGCGAATGGGAAAAAAATAAAAGGTGGTAGTACTATATCGCAACAAACCGCCAAGAATGTATTTCTATGGCAAGGCAGAAGTTACTTCAGAAAAGCGTTAGAAGCTTATTTTACGGTGCTTATTGAATTGATTTGGGGTAAGGAGCGCATTATGGAAGTCTATCTCAATAGTATTGAAATGGGAGACGGAATATACGGTGCACATGCGGCTACCCAATATTGGTATAGTAAAGATGCGTCTAGTTTAACTAAAATGCAGGCCGCTGGAATAGCGGCTATTTTGCCTAATCCAAGGAAATACAAAGCATCAAATTCGACCGCATACATTAATAGGAGAAAAGACCGAATTGTTCGAGTGATGCGTCATATAGGGACAATTAATTACTAAAAAAAGCCCTTCAATTACTTGAAAGGCTTTGATTTATATAGTGGAGAAGATGGGGCTCGAACCCACGACCTCTTGACTGCCAGTCAAGCACTCTAGCCAACTGAGCTACATCCCCAATGCAGGCAGCAAATATAGTTTAATTTGGTTTTAATTTCCTAATTGCTCAAAAAAACCACGCCATTCTTTTCAAAAAAAGAACAAACTAACAGAATAGTTTTAACTTTACAGTAAAATTTCTGCTATGGCATTACACAATTCAACCGGATCCATCTCTATTTCTATCGCGGCTTCTATCGCTACGATTGAATTTGGTCATCCTACCAGTAATTCTTTCCCATCTCTATTATTAAAAGAATTGACTTCTACTATCGAAACCGTAGGGCAAAATCCAGAAGTAGTAGTGGTGGTATTGAAAAGTCAAGGAATAGCTGCTTTTTGTGCCGGAGCTTCTTTCGATGAATTGCAAGCTATTACTAATGAAACCGAAGGAAAAACCTTCTTTTCTGGCTTCGCTCATTTGATTAATGCGATGCGAAAATGCCCAAAAATTATTGTGGGTCGTGTACAAGGAAAAACGGTTGGCGGAGGTGTCGGAATTACTGCTGCATGCGATTATGTTTTGGCAACCCAAGAGGCAAGTATTAAATTATCGGAACTATCCATAGGCATCGGCCCTTTTGTAATAGAACCTGCTGTGTCTAGAAAAATTGGAAAAACAGCTTTAGCCGAATTGTCTTTAGCAGCTAGCGAATGGAAATCTGCGGCTTGGGCCAAAGATAAAGGCTTGTATGCCAATACTTTTGAAACTATTGAAAAATTAGACGAAGCTTTGTCTATATTAGCTCGCCAATTAGCATCCTATAATCCAGAAGCGTTAGCAGAGATGAAAAAAGTCTTGTGGGAAGGAACAGCACATTGGGACAGTTTACTAGTAGAAAGAGCTGCCATCACTGGAAAATTAGTGCTTTCTGAGGCGACCAAATCAGCCCTAAAAAGAAACTAATAGCCTCAATAATTTTCGTAAGTTTGCAGTTAAATACACAATGGAATGAGCAATATTAGAATCACCAAACAATTTAGTTTTGAAACCGGTCACGCTTTATATGGCTATGATGGCAAATGTAAAAATGTACACGGACACAGTTATAAATTATCTGTAACTGTTATTGGGAAACCTATTGTGGATCGCTCGAATGTAAAATTTGGAATGGTGATTGACTTTACCGATTTAAAGAAAATCGTTAAAGAAGAAATTGTGGATCAGTTTGATCACGCTACTGTTTTTAACGAAACAACCCCACATATAGAATTGGCTAAAGAATTGAAAACTCGTGGACACCACGTGATTTTAGTCGATTACCAACCTACCAGCGAAAATATGGTAATTGATTTTGCGCAACGCATCAAAAATAGATTGCCAGAAGGAATTACTCTTTTTTCTTTAAAACTACAAGAAACCGATTCGTCATTTGCCGAATGGTTTGCAAGCGATAATTTGTAATTCGATACCGATGGCATTAGCTAACAATAAAAAAATATATTTTGCTTCCGATCAGCATTTTGGTGCGCCGACACCTGAATTGAGTTTTCCCAGAGAACAACAATTTGTAGCTTGGCTAGACGAAGTGAAACAAGATGCCGAGGCTATTTTTTTATTGGGTGATTTATTTGATTTTTGGTTCGAATACAAAACAGTTGTTCCCAAAGGATTTGTTCGTATTTTGGGCAAATTGGCCGAAATTCGCGACAGCGGTATTCCTATTTATTTTTTTGTGGGCAACCACGATTTGTGGATGGAAGATTATTTTCAAAAAGAACTCAATATTCCGGTATACCGCGACAATCAAGAATTTACTTTTGGCAACAAAACGTTTTTAATAGGTCACGGCGATGGCAAAGGACCTGGAGACAAAGGGTACAAACGCATGAAAAAAGTGTTTACTAATCCAGTAGCTAAATGGTTTTTCCGTTGGTTGCATCCTGATTTGGGAGTAGGCCTAGCCCAATACCTTTCGGTAAAAAATAAATTGATTTCGGGTGCTGAGGATGTCGTATTCTTAGGCGAAGAAAACGAATGGTTAATTCAATATGCCAAACGCAAATTGGAAACCAAACACTACAACTACCTAGTTTTTGGTCACCGCCATTTACCGATGGTATTTCCTTTAGGAAATAATTCAGACTATGTGAATTTAGGTGATTGGATTACCTATTTTACTTACGGCGTTTTTGATGGAGATACCTTCGAAATTAAGAAGTACGAATAAGCAAGGAATTTACACTCTAAGTATTTTTTCCATTTTTTTTCCTTTAGCCAATTTATCGACTAACTTATACAAAAACCGCACTTCTTTAGTTAAGGCGAATTTATGTTAATTCAATGGGATAATTTAAAAAGCTAAATTAACTCAATAAATTCAACATAAACACCAAGAAGAATATGCCAAAAGAAGTAATGACCAAGTCGAATAAATAGACAGCTTAAAAAACCATATTTTTTGAAGAAAATAGCTTGTAAAAAGTTCATTAGAAAACCTGTACATAAAGAATATACAATGAGAAGAGTGCCCTCTGAAGGTAATTGCTCTATCGGTTCTCTAATTGCAGTTAATACAGCAGCAATCCAAAAGAAATAATTGGAATAGCTATTCTTTTTTATAACTAAAGAGAGCAATAAGATAAGTGATATCGGAATTAATCTATAAAAAACCTCAATTTCTAAAGCGCCTGAAAAAAATAAAAATAATGAATAAGGGAATGGCTGTAAGTATGGAGGAAGAGATGAATAAGGCTCTGGATGCATTACTATTTTTATTACAAAAATGTCAAGTAAGCCGAAAACCGCACCTATTGCAATTGGAAGATATAGCTTGTGTTTGATTGCAATTTTGTTCTCCCAAAAATTGGGTATTTGCAAACGTTCAAATAAAAATAAAAAAGGAACTCCTAAAAGCAGCAACAGAATATTTGAAGTGTCCCAAATACGTAAAAATTCAAATTCGGTTTTAATGGAATTACCACAGAAAATACCAATAAGTGCAATTAATAAAAAACTCAAATAAACAAATAAATTCTTAGTTCCTTTTTCAGGAAGGTCAATATTAAATTTCATAAATAATAATTTTTTAAGATTGCGCAATTAGTATTTCTTTACTACAAATTATTACATTCCAACTAATTTTAAATCAATCTACTCCTCTTTTCGATGCTCTTCCAAGTCTTTTTCTAAATCTAAATTTCTAAAAGTGGGCGAAGAAATTCCTGTAATTAAAACAGTTAGTAATGTCATGCTTCCGCCAAAAACCACTGCGGTCACTGTTCCCATTAATTTAGCAGTCAATCCACTTTCAAAAGCTCCCAATTCGTTAGACGAACCCACAAAAATAGAGTTCACGGCAGCTACTCGTCCGCGCATATGGTCTGGGGTTTTCAATTGTAAAATCGTTTGACGAATTACCACCGAAATTCCATCGACCACACCGCTCATAAACAAGGCGAAAACAGATAACCAGAAAATAGTAGACAATCCAAACACAATAATGCAAATGCCAAAAGCGAAAATAGCAACCAACAATTTCATACCTGCATTTTTATTCATTGGTACATAAGCTGAAACGAACATCGTCAAGAACGCTCCAATGGCAGGTGCTGCTCGCAAAATCCCAAAACCTTCTGAACCTACTTTTAAAATGTCTTGGGCGAAAATAGGTAATAAAGCTACTGCACCACCAAATAAGACTGCAATCATATCTAATGAAAGCGCACCCAAAATCACTTTATTTTGAAATACAAATTTGACTCCTTCTTTCAAACTTTGCATCACAGGTTCACCAATTTTTGGATTCAAAATGGGTTTTGATTCAATTTTGGATAAGGCAATTAATGCGATTAAAGCAAAGGCTACTACTGTACACATCGACCAATGAATGCCTATCCAAGTAATAGAAAACCCTGCAATGGCAGGCCCTAAAACAGCGGCAATTTGCCAAACGGAACTGCTCCAAGTAGCGGCATTGGAATAGGCTTTTTTTGGCACAATTTGCGACATTAAGGAGAAAACTGTTGGTCCTAAAAACGAGCGAACTAATCCGCCTAAAAAAACAAAGAAATAGATACTGTATAAGATGACTTGAGTAGACCAATTACTAGTGATCAAGGGCCAGGTCAATAAAAACAAGCCAATACTAATCACCGAAAAACCTAAAATACATTTGAGCAGCATTCCTTTTTTCTCGTTTTGATCTACAATATGCCCTGCAAATAACGCCATCGAAACGGCAGGAATAATTTCCATTAGGCCAATGATTCCAAGAGATAAAGCGCTTTTTGTTAAGCTGTATACCTGCCATTCAATCACAATAAATTGCATAGACCAGGCAAAAACCATGGCAAATCGCAAGATTAAAAATACATTGAATTCTCGGTAGCGCAAGGCTTCGTAAGGGTCATTTTTTGGTTTCATTATTGAATATCTTTTAGTCGGAGTTGTAGGCTTATTTGGCCGTTCCATTCATTTTCATCAATGCAATAGGCCATTTGAAATGGATTTCTATTGGCTATTACATTCTTCTTATGCGCCATATTAAAACCAATGGCAGCAAACCCTTCTGAATGGTGTTGTTTTACAAAAAGGCGAATGTGTTCTTCATTGGCGCCCATATATTTTGGATAACCCGTATCCATAACATTTTGAGAGGCAAAAACGGGTGTCATATTTTGTGGACCAAAAGGCTCAAACTGTTTTAAAATCCGAACGAGTTTTGGAGTGATTTCCGAAAAATTAATTTCGGCATCGATCTCCATTTCAGGAGTGCGCAATTCGGGATTTATGGTTTCTTGTACCACTTTTTCAAAGGTATTTTTGAAAGCCTCATAATTTTCTGCCTTTAAAGTCATTCCCGCAGCATACATATGTCCGCCAAATTGTTCCAAATGTTCCGAACAAGCTTCTAGCGCATTGTATACATCAAAACCGCGCACTGAACGGGCTGAAGCGGCATAGTAATCGCCGCTTTTGGTAAAAACCAAAGTGGGTCTATAGTAGGTTTCAATCAAACGTGACGCTACAATTCCGATGACCCCTTTGTGCCAATTCTCTTGAAAAACTACGGTCGTAAAACGGTCTTGTTCTTTGTTTTGTTCTATTTGTTGCAGTGCTTCTTGGGTAATTTGTTTATCCAACCCTTTGCGTTCCGAGTTGTAGTCTTCAATTTCTTTGGCAAATTGTTGGGCTTGTTCCAAATTAAATTCGGTTAATAATTCTACAGCATGATTACCATGTTTGATGCGTCCGGCGGCATTGATACGAGGTGCTATCACAAAAACGACATCTGTGATGGTGAGCGTTTGTTTTTTAATTTGTTGGATCAGTGCTGCAATTCCAGGTCTGGGCGCTTCGTTAATTACTTGCAAACCAAAATGTGCCAACACTCTATTTTCACCTGTTATGGGTACAATATCAGCGGCAATAGCGGTGGCAACTAAATCCAAATACGGAATTAAATCATCCATAGTTTGATTATGATTTTGGCTCAAAGCCTGAATCAATTTGAAACCTACTCCGCAACCGCACAATTCGTCGTACGGATAAGAACAATCGTCTCTTTTTGGGTCAAGAACAGCTACTGCTTCTGGTAAGGAATCTCCTGGTCTATGGTGATCACAAATGATAAAATCAATATGTTTTTCTTTGGCGTAGGTCACATGTTCAATCGATTTGATGCCGCAGTCTAAAGCAATAATCAGAGAAAAACCATTGTCTTCGGCAAAGTCAATACCTTGAAACGAAATCCCGTAGCCTTCGGCATAACGATCCGGAATATAGGTCGCAATGTTGGGATAAATACTTTTTAAATAAGAGGAGACCAAAGAAACGGCAGTCGTTCCGTCTACGTCATAATCACCAAAAACCAGAATGTTTTCTTGGTTAGCAATGGCTTGTTCAATTCGGTTGACTGCCACATCCATATCTTTCATCAAGTATGGGTCGTGTAAATGATCTAGTGAGGGGCGAAAGAACGATTTGGCTTGGTCAAAAGTGGCAATGCCACGCTGAATCAATAAAGTGGCGATCAATGGATCTACATTGAGTTCTTGCGAGAGTTGTGCTACTTCTTCTTGGGCAGGTTTTGGTTTTATAGTCCAACGCATATCGATTTGGGATTTGGGGGTTTATTTCAATGCTAATGCTTCGCCCTCAAATTGAATTCCGTCCCAACCCGACTGCATAAAATTGCGAATGTTTTGGTGATTGGTTCCTTGAGGATCGCCTAATACTTCTTCAAAATAATAGGCACCGAAGCAAGCTAAAGTGGCTGCTTGGGATAATTCTTGGATTTTGGCGAAAGCAAATAATTTACATGAACCTGAATTTTCACCTGCTCCATTGTATTGGTTGCCATTTTGAAAAGCAGTAGGGGTAAAGACGTAATTGCTTTCAATGGTTGTTATTGTTTCGGCAAAAGTTATTGTTTCAGGTGTTTGGTTTAGTTTTTCTACAAAGGCGTCTAGTGTCATGATTTATTCTTCTTCTGAAAATTTATTTTTCTTAGCTTCTTTTAGTACGGGTTTGCCTCCCACAACTACCACAATTTCACCTCTTGGGGCTGTTTTTTCGAAGTGGGTCAAGACTTCTTTAACCGTTCCTCTGACGTTTTCTTCGTGTAGTTTGGACAATTCTCTGGATACAGAAACAGGTCGGTCTTCTCCAAAGTAAGTCGCAAATTCGGCTAAGGTTTTTACCAATTTATGTGGTGAAACATATAAAATCATCGTTCTAGTTTCTTCGGCCAAAGCCAAATAACGAGTTTGTCTTCCTTTTTTATCAGGTAAAAAACCTTCAAAAATAAACTTATCATTGGGCAAACCACTATTGACTAAAGCGGGTACAAAAGCCGTAGCACCTGGCAAACATTCGACTTCGATTCCTTTTTCAATACAAGCACGGGTCAATAAAAAACCTGGATCTGAAATAGCTGGCGTTCCTGCATCCGAAATCAAAGCGATGTTTTCTCCCGCTTGCAAACGCGCAATGACATTCTCCACCGTTTTATGCTCGTTGTGCATATGGTGGCTGTGCATATGGGTACTGATTTCAAAATGCTTTAATAATTTACCGCTTGTACGCGTGTCTTCGGCAAGAATTAAATCTACTTCTTTTAGGATGCGAATGGCACGAAAAGTCATGTCTTCGAGGTTGCCAATAGGCGTTGGAACGATGTATAATTTTGACATTCAGCGCTAGAAATTCAATTGATAAAAAGGAATTACAAGAATTTTTTCTCGATAATTTCCATAAAACGTTCTTCGTATTCTTCTTTTCCTTCCCAGTTATTGTAGTCTGGTTTTACCATATCTCTGATAAAATCGCGGGTTTCATAAAAGGTATTAAAAGTGATTAATTGGTTCAAAACACGGTTATAATCATCCGGGTCATTGCCAAAAAGATGTTTGGTAAAGGCAATGCGGTCATTCAAATCGATATTGATTCCTTTAGCTAATTTCTCATTTAAGGTCACCGATTTTGATTCTTCTATTTCTTCAGAAAGTTCTATTTCGTCAAGGTCGAATGCCACTGTTTCAAGAACGGTCTCTATCTTTTCGTCTTTAGGTGTTTCAAAAGCGGCACTTTCTACTTTCACAAAAAGGTCATCGCTAAAATCACCGCCAATTAAGTCTTCAAAAGAAATTTGAACCGCTTCTTGTTTTGGGGCTTCTTCCATCATTTGTTCTTCTTCCTCTTCTTCTTTTTCTAATTCAAATGCAGGAATAAAAGGGGCTTCGATTTCTTCTTCCTCAACCTCTTCCTCAATCTCATCTTCTAAAGTTTCTAAATCTTCCTCTTCTTCGAAAAAAGGTTCGTCCATTTCAGTAATTTCCTCTTGCTCTTCTTCTTCCAAAATTAATTCGGTAGTGGTTTCTATTTCAGGAATTTCAATTTCTTCTATCGTAACAACAACAGGTTCTTCATTTTCAATTGCTTCAAATGCGGCTTCGATTTCAGCTTGTCCTATAGTTGGTTTGCTATCGCCAAAGTGTTCGTCAACAAAACGCAACACAGCCAATTTTTCATATAATTTTTGCGTTTCCAGATACAATTGATTGATATCAGATTTGTTTTTTAATTGTAAAATTCGGTGGGCAATGCTGATTAAATCGGCTTCCAATCTTTTTTTCATTTGATGTAAATTATACGATGTAGGTGGTTTGGTTTGCGTTTTCCTTTTTTTGTTTTTATTTCGGTAAACTTGGGACAGTCCTTTGGAAATTTTTTTTACATTTGGAAACACGTAAAAGTATAAAATTTTACATTCAATTTATACCCTTACAAAGGAAAAAAACGATTCATTTTTTAAGTTATACAACTGCACTATGTTTCTCGAAAATACAGTAAATCATAAAGAACAATTTGGTTGGATCGAAGTCATTTCCGGCTCCATGTTTTCGGGTAAAACAGAGGAATTGATCCGCCGATTAAAACGCGCTCAATTTGCCAAGCAAAAAGTAGAAATTTTCAAGCCTGCTGTAGACACCCGTTACCACGACGAAATGGTAGTGTCACACGACTCTAATGAAATTCGTTCTACGCCTGTTCCAGCTGCTGCCAATATTGCGATTTTGGCTCAAGGTTGTGATGTAGTAGGCATCGATGAAGCTCAGTTTTTTGATGATGAAATTGTACGCGTTTGTAATGATTTGGCAAACCGAGGTGTTCGAGTGATTGTGGCAGGATTGGATATGGATTTTAAAGGGAATCCTTTCGGGCCTATGCCTGCTTTGATGGCGACCGCTGAGTATGTGACCAAAGTACATGCAGTTTGTACCCGAACAGGAAATTTGGCCAATTATAGTTTTAGAAAAACCGACAATGATAAATTAGTGATGTTGGGCGAAACAGAAGAATACGAACCCTTAAGTCGCGCCGCTTATTTTCATGCGATGAAAAAAAATGAAGAATAGTGAAACTTTTCGACATGAATTAAAAAAGGGAAAACCATTGGTTTTCCCTTTTTTATTACATTTTCTTTCGCATTCTTGCCACAGGAATATCCAATTGTTCGCGGTATTTGGCAATCGTTCGTCGAGCAATAGGATAGCCTTTTTCTTTTAGAATATCAGCCAATTGATCGTCAGGTAAGGGTTTGTGTTTATCCTCTTCTTCGATGACGTTTTGTAGAATCTTTTTGATTTCTAAAGTTGAAACATCTTCGCCTTGATCATTTTTCATAGCTTCAGAGAAAAACTCTTTGATGAGTTTAGTGCCATAAGGTGTTTCCACATATTTGCTATTCGCTACCCTTGAAATAGTCGAAATATCCAAGCCTACGATATCGGCGATGTCTTTCAAAATCATCGGTTTCAACTTGGTTTCGTCGCCTTCTAAAAAGAAGTCTTCTTGGTAATGCATAATTGCATTCATGGTTACAAAAAGCGTTTCTTGGCGTTGGCGAATTGCATCAATGAACCATTTGGCCGAATCTAATTTCTGTTTAATAAACTGCACTGCTTCTTTTTGCTGAGTCGATTTATCTTTCGACACTTTATAGGTTTGCAGCATTTCCTGGTAATCTCTAGAAACATGAAGCGAAGGGGCGTTGCGGCCATTCAAACTCAATTCGAGTTTGCCTTCCACAATTCGGATGGCAAAATCAGGGACTATGTTTTCGGTTACTTTGTTGTTGCCGGTAAAAGATCCTCCTGGTTTTGGATTTAGTTTTTCAATTTCGTGAATCGCTTTTTTCAGTTGGTCGTTAGAGACATTGTATTTTTGAACAAGCTTGTCGTAATGTTTTTTTGTAAAGGCATCAAATTGATTTTCGATAATATCGGTAGCCAATTCTATGTATTCGGTCGGGGTTTTGTGTTTGAGTTGCAACAATAAACATTCTTGCAAATCACGGGCACCCACTCCTGAAGGTTCTAACTCATGAATCACATGCATCAGTCGTTCGACCGTTTTTTCATCGGTGTAAACCGCTTGTGTGAAAGCCAAATCGTCCACAATATCAGATATGCTTCTACGAATGTATCCCATATCGTCAATACTTCCCACCAGGAATTCCGCAATTTCTCGGTCATCCTCAGTTAAAATAAAGGTATTGAGTTGGTTGATTAAATCTTGGTGAAAACTAATCGGTGCTGCAAAAGGAGCATCGTGGTCTTCATCGTCATCGCTATAATTGTTGACTTGTGTTTTGTAATCCGGAGTATCGTCGTTGCTTAAATAGTCGTCAATATTAATTTCTTCGGCGTCGACACGTTCGGATTCGGCCTCATCATAATCGTCATAATCTTCCGTTTCAAACTCGTCTTTTACATATTCCTCTTCTTCCTTTCCGGCTTCGAGCGCTGAGTTTTCGTTCATTTCTTCCAATAAACGTTGCTCAAAAGCTTGCGTAGGCAACTGAATTAACTTCATCAACTGAATTTGTTGTGGAGATAATTTCTGGGTTAATTTGAGATTTAGGAATTGCTTTAGCATTTTTTTTAGTGTAAAAGCTTATAGGTTTAAAAGTTTAAAAGTTTAAAAGCCTAGATAAATTAAACTTATAAACTTTTAAACTTCGACCTTTTTTTAGAATTCTGCATTCATCGGCGTTCTTGGGAAAGGAATCACGTCACGAATGTTAGTCATACCTGTTACAAACAACACCAAACGTTCAAATCCTAGTCCGAAACCAGAGTGCACCGCAGATCCGAATCGGCGCGTATCCAAGTACCACCATAATTCTTCTTCGTCAATACCCAAGGCTTTCATTTTTTCGACTAAGACATCGTAACGTTCCTCACGTTGCGAACCTCCTACGATTTCTCCAATACCTGGGAAAAGGATGTCCATAGCGCGAACCGTTTTACCATCTTCGTTCAAACGCATGTAAAAGGCTTTGATATTAGCAGGGTAATCAAACAAAATTACCGGACATTTAAAGTGTTTTTCCACTAAATAACGCTCGTGTTCCGATTGTAAATCGGCACCCCATTCGTCAATGATATAACTGAATTTTTTCTTTTTATTTGGAGTAGATTCTCTTAAAATTTCAATTGCTTCTGTATACGATACCCGTTTGAAATTGTTTTCTAACACAAAGTTTAATTTGTCTAACAATGCCATTTCGCTTCGTTCTGCCTGTGGTTTTTGTTTTTCTTCGTCTAACAAACGACTTTCTAAGAATTTCAAATCGTCTGGACATTTGTCCATGGTGTATTTAATTACATACTGAATAAAATCTTCAGCCAAGTCCATATTGTCATCCAAATCATTGAACGCTACTTCAGGTTCAATCATCCAGAATTCAGCCAAGTGACGAGAAGTATTCGAGTTTTCAGCTCTAAAAGTAGGTCCGAAAGTATAAATTTGGCCCAAAGCCATTGCAAAGGTTTCGCCTTCTAATTGTCCTGAAACCGTTAAGTTGGTTTCTTTTCCAAAAAAGTCTTTTTTGTAATCTACTTTTCCGTCTTCGGTTCTTGGGGTGTTGTCAAAAGGCAATGCGGTTACTTTGAACATTTCGCCAGCTCCTTCTGCATCTGATCCGGTGATGATTGGCGTATTCACATACACAAAACCTTTTTCTTGAAAATAAGTATGTACCGCATGCGCTAATACCGAACGCACACGCATAATCGCGCCAAAAGCATTAGTTCTAACTCTTAAATGCGCATTTTCACGCAAGAATTCCAAAGAGTGTTTCTTAGGTTGCATTGGGAATTTCTCCGCGTCTGAATCGCCTAGAATTTCCAATTTGGCCACTTGAATTTCGTATTTCTGACCCGCACCTTTACTTTCTACTAAACTACCTGTAACCGAAACCGAAGCTCCAGTTGTGATGCGTTTCAAAGTATCTTCAGCTGTGTTTTCAAAATCCACTACACACTGAATATTGTTAATTGTCGAACCATCGTTCAACGCAATAAATTGATTGTTTCTAAAAGTTCTTACCCATCCTTT
This sequence comes from Bacteroidota bacterium, assembly GCA_046048915.1. Lineage (GTDB taxonomy): Bacteria > Bacteroidota > Bacteroidia > Flavobacteriales > Flavobacteriaceae > Flavobacterium. The sequence goes on from JBJOFE010000003.1 coordinate 23,647, forward strand.
TGCATTTACTTCTTGAAGTGTTGTGGTACTGTTTAGTAAGTCTTTAACTTTAGTGTGTTTCATTTGTATGGTATTGGTATTAAAAATCAGCTTTTCTGAGCTGCAAATATAATTGTTTTTGTTTTTTTAGAGAAGCTATTTCCCGCTATCCGCTGTATCTTTTACTTTTTCAAGAAAAAAGTAAAAGGATGTCGCTGCTATCGGGGCTAAAGCTGTTCTTTTTCGAGATTGTCTATCTCTTCGTCTGAATGTTCAATAATGTCAATCTTCGGCTCGATGAATTCCTGTTCGTTAGCCAATGTTTTGTTCAATGTCAATACTAGTGCCGGCAACAACATTAAATTGGATAACATCCCAAATAATAAAGTTAAGGAAATAAGTCCGCCCAAAGCAATCGTTCCGCCAAAACTCGACAGCATAAATACCGAAAATCCAAAGAACAACACAATCGAAGTATAAAACATACTCAATCCCGATTCGTTAAAGGTAGCATACACCGACTTGCGAATTTTCCAATTGTTTTTCCTTAATTCCTCACGGTATTGAGCCAAAAAGCGCAGCGTATCATCTACCGAAAGACCAAATGCAATTCCAAAAACTAAAATAGTAGAAGGTTTTAACGGAATATCCAAAAAGCCCATAATTCCAGCCGTTAACAACAAGGGCAACAAATTAGGAATGATAGAAACCAATACCATTTTGAACGATCGGAACATAAAAGCAACTAATAATGCCGTTAAGAAAAAGGCAAAAATCAAAGACGAAAGTAAGTTATCTAAAAGGTAGCCCGTCCCTTTTTGGAATACCAAGGCTTTTCCAGTAATCGTTACATGATAGCGATCGGGTGGAAATAATTTGTCGGCTTCTTTTCTTATCTCAGCCTCGATTTCAGGAATTTTACCGCCATTTTCATCACGCATAAATGTGGTGATACGAGCATATTGTCCGGTGGAGTCTACATAACTCTTCATCAAATTGTCTTTGTTGTTTTTGGTCGCATTTTTGGCATACGATAAAATAAAAGACTGCTCCTGAGAAGTAGGTAATTCGTAATATTCAGGATTACCGTTGTAATAGGCCTGTTTCGAATATTTAACTAAATTGACAATCGACATCGTTTTGGACAATTCTGGAATTTCCTCAATGGTTTGTTCCAATTCTTCCATTCGCTTGAGCGTAGATAATTTCATTACCCCTTTTTTGCGTTTGGTGTCAATCATTATTTCAAGCGGCATCACACCGTCAAATTCTTTTTCAAAAAAGACAATGTCTTCAAAAAATGGTTCTTTTTTAGGCATGTCTTCAATTAAGCTACCCGAGATACGCATTTGAAAAACCCCAATAATTCCAAAAACTAGTAAGGCAATTGCGGCCACATAAATCGAAAAGCGATTGTATTTCACATTGCGTAAAATCCAGTCCATAAAGCGTTTTACCGAACCCCGATCCAAATGTCTGGTGTGGCGGTCAATAGGTGCAGGAATATAACTATGAAAAATTGGAATCACAATAATACACAAAAAGAAGAGCCCGATAATATTGATTGAAGTGACCACACCAAATTCCAATAAAAGTTGGTTGTTTGAAGCAACGAAAGTGGCAAAACCGATAGCAGTTGTAACATTGGTCATTAAGGTCGCCATTCCAATTTTAGTAGTAACGCGTTGCAAGGCTTTGGCTTTATTACCATGAACTTTGTATTCTTGATGGTATTTATTGGTCAAGAAAATGCAATTCGGAATTCCGATGACAATAATTAATGAAGGAACTAAGGCAGTCAAAACCGTTATTTCATAGTTGAATAGTCCCAAGAAACCAAACGACCACATTACGCCAATAATCACAATAATCATTGAGATTAAAGTGGCTCTAAAACTTCTAAAAAAGAAAAAGAAAAGCAAAGAGGTAACCAGTAAAGAGGCGCCGATGAAAAGTCCAATTTCTTTGACAATGGTTTGCGCATTCAGCGTTCGAATGTAGGGCATGCCCGAAACGCGTAAATCAATATTGGTTTCTTTTTCAAAAGCTTCTACTGCAGGAACTAAGCGTTCTAGCACAAAATCCTTTCTTGCAGGGGTATTCACAATTTTTTTATCCAAATAAATCGCCGAGCGAATACTGCCTGATTTTTTATTAAAAAGAAGGCTTTCGAAAAAAGGCAGATCGGTAAAAAGGGTTTTTTTGATTTGAGAAAGATAGGCTTGATTTACTGTTTTCTTAGGATCCACAAAAGGAACTAACTCAAATTTTTCTAGTGAATCGTTGCGTTGAAGTTGTTGTAAATCGTTGATTGAAATCGCTACATCAACGGCTTGGTCTTTTTTAAGTTGGTGCATCAAACGAGTCCAAGCTGCAAATGCTTTAGGCGTAAAAATCGCATCGTCTTTGATACCAATTATGATAAGGTTTCCTTCTTCGCCAAATTTATTTAGGAATGCATTGTATTCAATATTAACCACATTATCGTCTGGCAACATATTAGCTTCGGTATGGCTAAAATGAATATTTTTCCATTGGGTTGCCAACAATCCAGTAATGATTATCACGATGGATAACATTAAAATCCTATTTCTAAGGACGATTCGGGCAAACAATTCCCAAAAACCTAAACTAAACCACTTGATCATTAATTTGTTTTTTAAGCGTTGCAAAGGTAGGGAAAGTGGGTTAATTTTATTCTTTTTGGAGTTGTATTTTATGTAAGATTAAATTTAGGTTACTATTTGTATTCCTATTATAATTGCTATATTTGATTTTTACATCTTTGTGAAAGATAAAGTACGCTTAGGAGGTATGAAAAATTATAAAAATGCAGCATTTTACATCGCAGTAACTGGAGGTTTTAGTGCGCTTATTTATTGGATTATTAAGGAGGGAAAGTTTCTTGAACTAAACAAAGCAATTGTTTCAACTGCTAGCGAAAATGGTTCTTGGAATGATTTCTTAGCTTCTATGTTACATAATCTACAAGATCCATTAGCTATTTTATTGGCCCAAATTGTTACTATCATTATTGTAGCTCGTTTCTTTGGTTGGGTATTTAAAAAAATTGGACAACCTACAGTAATTGGTGAAATTATTGCTGGAATTGTTTTAGGACCTTCTTTGTTAGGGATGTATTTCCCTGAATTTTCATCCACCTTATTTCCAGTTGAATCTTTAGGTAATTTGAAGTTTTTAAGTCAGATAGGCTTGATCCTTTTCATGTTTGTAATTGGAATGGAATTGGACCTTAAAGTGCTTAAAAACAAAGCCAACGAGGCTGTGGTTATTAGTCACGCTAGTATTGTAATTCCGTTTGCATTAGGAATAGGATTATCGTATTTTGTGTATAATCGATTTGCTCCAGAAGGAGTGAAGTTCCTTTCATTTGCATTGTTTATGGGAATTGCGATGAGTATTACCGCTTTTCCAGTATTGGCTCGAATAGTTCAAGAACGCGGACTTCATAAAACAAAATTAGGAGCGATTGCTATAACATGTGCCGCCGCTGATGACATCACTGCTTGGTGTTTGTTAGCCGTTGTAATTGCCATTGTAAAGGCAGGAACATTTGTAAGTTCACTGTATATTATTGGGTTGGCTGTGATGTATGTTTTAGTTATGTTATTCATAGTAAAGCCATTTTTGAAACGAATTGGAGAATTGTATGGAACTAAAGATACTTTGGTTAAACCGGTTGTGGCTATCTTCTTTCTTACCTTAATTATTTCTTCTTATGCCACAGAAGTAATAGGCATACACGCTTTATTTGGTGCGTTTATGACAGGTGCCATCATGCCTGATGTAACTAAATTCAGAACTATTTTTATTGAAAAAGTTGAAGATGTTTCTTTGATTTTGTTATTGCCTTTGTTTTTTGTTTTTACAGGTTTAAAAACCGAAATCGGATTAATTAACGACCCCTATTTATGGAAAGTTACAGGCTTTATTATCTTGGTGGCTGTAGTTGGAAAGTTCTTCGGAAGTGCCTTGGCAGCCAAATTTGTGGGTCAATCCTGGAGAGATAGTTTTACTATTGGAGCTTTGATGAATACCCGAGGTTTGATGGAATTGATTGTATTAAACATTGGTTTAGAATTGAAAGTACTGACGCCAGAAGTATTTACCATGATGGTGATTATGGCTTTGGTTACCACTTTTATGACGGGACCCGCTCTAGATTTTATCAACTTTATTTTTAAAGATAAAGAGGCAGAAATACCAGAAATAATTGTCAACAGTAATAAATATAAGGTATTGATTTCGTTTGGGAATGATGAAAAAGGGAAATCATTATTGCGTTTGGCTAACAGTTTAACTAAGAAACAAAAAAAGGCGGCATCAGTAACAGCCATGCATTTGTATTTAAGTGACGAAATGCACACCTTTAATACCGAAGAAATTGAAAAAGAGAGCTTTGTAAGTCTATTGGAAGAATCAAAAACTCTAAATCAAGAAATTGACACTTTGTTTAAAGCAACCATGGACATTGAAACTGAAATTGCCGATGTAGCAAATCAAGGAGATTATGATTTATTATTGGTTGGTTTAGGAAAATCGATTTTTGAAGGAACACTTTTAGGAAAAGTAATTGGATTTACTACCCGAATTATTAATCCAGATCGTTTAATCGATAAGTTTACAGGTAAAGAAGGTCTCTTTGAAAATTCCCCTTTTGATGAAAGAACTCGCCAAATTATTTCGAAGACTAAAATGCCGCTTGGGATTTTAATTGACAAAGACTTACAAAAAGTGAATCGAGTATTTATCCCTATTTTTACCTCAGAAGATTCATTCTTATTTGATTATGCTCAAAAATTAATCTTCAATAACAATTCTAAAATTGAAATATTTGATGTGAACGGTGACATTCCAACTAATTTTGTAGTGCAAAGTGCTATGGAATCTTTGGAAAATAAATATCCTAACAATATCAATTTGATGCAGGACGAAGAAATGAATAAAGCCTTTTTAGCTACGCAAGACATCATGATTATTAGCCTTGAAAGCTGGAAATCTTTAGTAGATTCTCAAAGTGATTGGTTAAGTGGTGTTCCTTCAGTATTGATTTTAAAACCCTAAGTTGAGGACGTAACTAATTTTTACGGCAATATTGTCTTCAAATTTCAGTAAGCCATTTGGGCCGTAGCGATAAAACCCAACTAATCCAATCCCTTTATAAATTTGGTTTAATTCAATTCCAGATTCAAAATAGCCTTGATTTAATGTTTTAAATTCCAAACCTACATGGCGTTCAGCATGATTTAAATTTCCCCACGCCATTCGGGTAACAAACACAAAAGACGGTTTTATTTTCTTGAAAAGCGTGATGCGTTGAAAGCCATGTTTTAATTGAAAATACAAGTATTCACTGGAGAAAAATTCATTATAAAACATAGTTTCAAAACTGTTTTTGCCTGCAAATGTTATACGTTGCATAACCGTTTCTTTGGTAATATTATTTGGGGAAATGCTGTATAAATGGGTTAAAGGAAGTTCCCCAAAAGCATAGCCAGATTGGACTAAAAAACTGGTCTTTTGTCCGTTGAGGTGTTTCTTTTCAAGTTCGGTTTTTAGGTCAATTTTTCCAAAAGAAAAATCGTTTAGCGCTCCGTCAGCTATAGATTTTGTAAATTGAAAGGTAAAAGTTGGAAATCGTTTTTCTACTTCAACTCTTCCGTTTGGGGTTTGCATATAATCACTAAATGGGCTCCATTTTAAAGAAACCATCGCAGTTGTCGTGGCAAAATCAGTAAACGTTTTTCCGTTGAGTTGATAAGCGTAGTTGAATTTAGGCTCCACTTTTGTAGTGGCGACTTCCCAAACACTTTCAGTTTTTGGGATAAATTTTGTCTCTACAAAAGCTTTCCAACTTTTGTAATTATAAAAGGTGCTAATGTTAAAAGGTCTTGGGTCGTAGATTTTAAATCCGCGTTTATCAATAGCATATACCGTACTTGCAATTTCACTTACATCATCAGTATAGGATACTCCAATCCAGGAATTGGTAGTTTCGCTGAGTCGTGTTCCGATTCCCAAATTGTATTTGAAATTCCCGTCTTTAGTTCCGTAGGCAGTGTAACCTTCCATTTTAATTGAACTAGAAAATTTATCGTTTGTTGTTCCACCAACACCCATTCTAAACCCCTCGTAATTATTGTAACTAAAAAACTTTCTAAGATCTATATCAATTGGTCCAGCAGGAATAAAGCCATTGATTAATCGGCGACCAATTGTAATTTTTCGCTCTAAATTATTTTTTAATGCGATGCTATCCAAAACAGTATAGGTGCGTTTACTACGAATATCTAAACTGTCTTTTCGGTAGGTATTCCAAAATTCCTCTTTTCTGTCTGAAGCCTCTTTATTTATTTCCAATGCAATTGCCCCTTTTTTTAATTCGATAGGTTGATTCAATTGAATTTCGAAATTGGCACTTTTTGAAAACAAATAAATAAAATCGGAAGCTTCTTTTTTTCTTGGTTTAAAGTCTTTTTCGGTATCGCCTTCAAATTGTATAGTACCTCCTAAAAGTTGTAAATCATCGTCATTTTTTCCTTTTACAATCTTAAACGATTTACTAGTTGGAAACCAAACTTTTTCTTGAGGCAAAAACTTGAAATCATGTGCTCCACTAATATCTAAAACACCTTTAATGCGCATAATCGCTTTGGCAATTCCATACGTGTTTTGATCTATATATAAGACGCCTTCAAGACCTTTTACTTTATTTTTTTTCTTGTTTTTAAAATGAATTAGGTATACTTTTCTTCCGTCTATTACTGTAGAATCGAGTAACTGGTACTTGTATTCCTTTATGGCATCATTAGCAATGGGACTATTGTATTTTGTTTCAAAGAGTTCGTAATTAGAATCATAAATAGAGAACGATTGAAGTTTAAAACCTAGAATCTCATAAATAGGTTGTTTTAATCCAGCCATTTTGGAACCTAAAATGGTTTCTTTTAGTTGGTTCTTTTTATATTGGTAAAGCGACACTTTTTCGGTTTGAAACAAATGCTGTTTCTGAATCATTTTTTTGAATTTATAATTCGAAGAATCGATTTTGACACTTTTTTTATTGGTGATCAAAGTATCAATTTTGGCACTGATAGAATCGGGATTGGCTGTTATCACAAGTGAATTATAGCATTTGAATTCAAATGTAGATAGGCGTTTTTGAGGATTGTTTTGATCTTTAAAAGCTATTGTTTTTCTAATGATGGCTACTGCAGGATTTTCACGAGGAATAATAACTTCTTGCAAATGATTGGCGTTTTGTTGCAAGGCAACCAGATAAAATGTTTTTTCTTTTTCGACAATGATTCTTTTTTTGTCATAGCCAATGTAAGAAACATAAAACTCGGTTATTGGTCTTAAGGAAGTGATAGAAAATTTACCATCCACATCGGCAATGGTGGTGTTTCCAAAAGGAGCGGATAGGGATGCAAAAGGCAAAACTTTTGCGGTTTCTGCATCTTTTACAATTCCATTGAATTGAAATTGCGCCTGTACCGAAAGGGTACTTACCAAAAGAAACCAAAACCAATACTTCATAAAGAGTGTTTTTAACTTTAAGTAGCACAAAAGTACTCATAAAAAAAATCCGCTAGACAACTCAGGCGGATTTTAATTTAAATCTATTTGCTATGTTATTATATTAATCTTTTATGCAACGTATTGAGAAACCACTTGCTTTTGCAATAGTATTCCTCACTGTTATTGTGTTACCAGAAAATACAGTTTGATACCAAGCGGTTGTAGAATTTTGTTCAGATGAACTCCACCAGTAACCATGTTGTGCTATGTCATAAAAGGTATTGTTCGGGAGATATCCCCCAGGAAGTGCTGTAAATCCACTTGAATTTGTTGCTCCTGAGTTGGGACTCGGCCAATGTACTGTGCCTGTTTCCTTCATTTTCCCTCCAGCAACAGATTCACCTCCTAAATAAGTAGCTAAAGTAGTCCATTCTGCATCACTAGGAACATGCCATCCTTCTGGTGCTAAACCTCTTGGGTCATTGACCGCATACCAATTGTATAGTTTGCCATAGATAGTTCCATTAGCAGGGTCGTTGTTGTAATAACACCAAGCACCTGTAGTTAAATTAGCCCATTGAGCAGGGTCTGTTACTTGTTGGATAACATCGCCATTACGGTATTTGGATACATTTAAATTTTCTTTTGTCCAGACTTGATTGCCAATTTTCACTACATTATATTGATTTCCATCAATATCAATTGCTTTTAAAGCCCCATTATTAATTAGTAATTTTTCTAAAGCATTTATCTTTGCTTCTAAAGCATCTACATAGGCTTTGGTAGCAGCATCTTGCGCACTGACCGGGTTAGCTACATTAGTGATAATATTAGAACTAACATTTAATTGACCTTTGATAGTGGTGTTACCATTTTTTAAAATGGTTAAAGCGTCTGAACGACTTGAAGAGCTGGTTCCATTACCAATTACAAATATCCTATCTTGTAAATCCCAGTTACTTGATTGACCAACCGGGCTATAAACAGTATTAAATCTACCCATAGCAGTTTCTCCGAAAGAGTAGGCTTTTACATCGACACCAGCTGAAAAAGAAAATATCCCTTCTGCATCTGAATTGAATCCCATAGCTGTAGCACCATATCCTATTGATTTTGAGTTAAAACCAATTGCTGTTGAACTTGCGCCAGAGGCATCCGAATTTACACCAAAGACTAGTGCGCCTGAATTTAGCGCTCTGCTATTTACTCCAACAGCGGTACTATTTAATCCAGAAGCCAAAGTGTTTGTTCCTAAAGACGTCGAATAATCTCCTGTTGCTTTAGCATCATATCCAATTAAAACCGAATTTATACCTCCAAGATTTCCATCGGTATATCCAGCTAGTGAATGCATCCCTAACTTTATAGATCCATTATTATAATATATACGGAATGGATTTTTCCAATCTGTCCCATTGTAAATGCCCATTCCAAAAAAATTGGGAGTATTTCCAAAGCTCTCAATTAATCCAATAGAAGCTAAATAATTATTGTTAGTTTCACTTGTTTCAAATCCTAAGACATTATTTCGAAGCATTGAACGGCTCAGAACCAATGTTGAAGAGGAAGGGCCTGAATCAGTTCCGATAACGGTTAAAGGAGGAACATTTACACTGTTTTTATCGCCAATTATTACTTGTTTGGCAAATGAGATTGTATCCCTTGCCGGTGAAATCAACCAGGGTTGATTGGTAACTAAGTTGGTTAATTGAGACCCATCACCCACAAAAGCTCTAGCGGTTACTGTACCTGCTGTTTTGACATCGGTAACGTTGGTATCTCCTAATTGAATGGTGTTAGAATTAGCTACTTTAGCGTTATAACCAATAGCGGTTGCATTATTTAAATTTCCTAATGTTACATCGGCTAAATTTCCTATGGCGGTATTATTATTACCCCCAATATTGGTTACCAATGAATTTACACCTAAGCTTGTATTATTGGATCCAGTAGTATTATTTTTAGATGCGTCGGTACCAATTGCGGTGTTATTTGCACCTGTTGTGTTAGACGTAAGTGAACGGAAACCTACACTACTGTTATTTTTTCCTAAAGTATTATTTCTCAAAGCTAAAGCCCCAATACCGGTATTTTGCGTAGCATTATTACTGCCTGATGTAGTAGAATTTTGAGTTAAACCCACACCATTATTCATTAATGCTTCAATACCTACAGCAGTATTTTGATCGCCATATTGTCCATTTCGTAGCGCATCACCCCCAATTGCAGTATTGCTATTTCTATCTAAAGATAATTGCATTGCGCCATTCCCCATAGCTACATTCATATTGCCAAACCTATGACCTGTTAACGCATTATGTCCGACAGCAGTATTCGCCCAATCCGTATTTTTCATTAATGCATAACTACCAAAAGCGGTATTCAATCCCTTGCTTACATTTTCACTTAAGGCATAATATCCAATTGCAGTGTTTTCTGAAGCTACAGTATTTTCCTTTAAACTTCCGGTACCTATAGCAATATTGCTTCGTCCTGTAGTTAATTTTTTTAAACCATCAACAGATATACTTACATTGTCTTTTGTATAACCAGATAGTATTGGAGTATGAGCCGATGGGACAAACTCACCACTTGAACCAGTCGCTGGAATAGTTGTTTTATCTAATGCATTTAGAGTGGTTCCAATTGCAATATTTCTATAAGAGTCAGGAATTGTATTGCCTCCAACAACACTATCTACATAGCCCTTTGTTGCGGCATCCTGATTGTCAATTGGGTTTAATATATTTTTGATTGATTTATTTGAAACATCCAGCTCACCATTTATTTTAACGTTTCCAATGAAATAGCCCGCGTAGTTTATGGCACCATTTGAAGCAGTTGCATATATTCCATAATTAGTTCCATTATTGCTTATGGCACTGGCACGTGCGCTAACTCCATAATTATCTCCATTTATACTATTGGCTGCATCAGCATATCCTCCAAGTGCTATATTAAATTTTTCTGAACCGCCAGCCCATCCAATTACACCATAATTATTTCCTGTTGGGGTAGGAGTAGTCGCATAGCCCATTACTCCTCTATTATCATTGTTGTCAATAGCATTACTGGCAACTCCCCATACTGCATAGTTGTGCCCTGTTGTACTATTTGCTATACCTTGTACTCCGGTATTCAATCTTAATGCATTTGAAGCCTGTCCTACGACTCCATAATTTCTATATTCGTTAATACCTATGGATTTACCACTGATACCATTATTTCTCCCATTAGTTCCAGATATAGTGCTTTGAAATCCATTGTAGTCTATATTTGCAGTATTTCCTCCAGATACACTTAATTCAACTGCATTAGTTTTATTTGATTCTAAAATCAAATTAGCACTATTTCCATTGTTAATTGTGTTTTGTAAATTAATATTAGTTAATTGATTCTCTACATAACGTTTAGTCGCCGCATCTTGAGCGTCACTTGGGTCAGCTACTCCTGTTAATTTCTTACCACCAAGAGCCACATCAGATGTAGCAGCACCAAAACCACTTAATGGAATATTGGCTTTATCTAATTTTGCATTTGTTATTGAAACATCCTTTATTTTACTAGTTTCAACTGCATTATCTGCCAGTTTTTCGGCTGTTATTTTACTGGCGCCAATTGAAGTTATTCCAATATTATCAACAGTCACATCTCCACTTAATGCAACTTCTGCAGCTATGTTTGAACTATTTCCTACATAAATTTTCCCATCACCTAAACTACTGTTAGCTGCATTTGATAGATCTACATAATTCTTCGTAGCAGCATCTTGAGCATCGGTTGGATCTGCTAAATTTGTAATTTTAGTTGCATTAGCGCTATTATTTTTAGCTAATACATTGGCTAAATTGGGAATTGCTGCTGCTCCTGAACTTTTAGCATACATGGCATACGGCACACTCAATAATTGGGTGGTTCCCATACCAACAAAACCATTTCCGGTGTTGAGTTCAATCCCTAAATAATAAGTGCCTGTTGCCCAATCAATAGTGGCGAATGATCCTGCGGTTGCTGTTCCTTTTCCAATGACTAAACTCACCTGACCTAAATCATCGGTGGTTACTGTTTGGCTTTCTGAATACACAGCCGTGCCATTTGCACTAGTTGGGATGATATTAAACTTAAATGAAACGGATTTATTAATGATCAAAGCTCCAGCATTGTTACGAACCGTAGCTTGGTAATTGAAACCTTGCGGCGCCTGAGCAGAAATAGTGAGTGTAATTGCAAACACTAAAAGGGTGACTAGTTTTTTCATATAACTTAAGTATTAATCAATCAAAATATTAAATTATTAGTAACCTGGATTTTGTTTTATGTTAACATTATACAATGCTTCTGTTGGAATAGGAAACAATAAATATTTACTGTTGGAAACAAAAGGTTTTAATTCTCTTGAATTTAAATATTTTCCAAATCGAATCATGTCATTTCTTCTCCATCCTTCCCACCATAATTCTCTTCCTCTTTCAGCATATATTGCGTCTAAACTGGCAGAGGTAACTGTATTCACTCCAGCTCGTGTAGCAAGACTATTCAATATTGCAATTGCTCCAGTTCCAGTTCCCCCTCTTAGTATAGCCTCTGCTTTCATTAACAATGCATCGGCATAGCGCATTAATACTAGGTCATTATCTGGTTGAATAAGGTTAGCGGCATCTGGTATATATTTTATCCCACGAATACCAGCTGTTTCTCCTGTAGTACTTGAAGTAATCAAAGATATAGAAGCAGTAAAATTTAATGGATTATTATATCTATCTTTTAATGCATTTGCAGTACTTACGATTCCATTTTTGTATACTTGACCTTGTAAGAAACCAAGACCTTTCCCGTTCGCATCTACGGTAAAAGTATAACTAGGAACAGCATAGTGCGCACGATTATCTGTAGCATTGAATGTGCTGTAGTAATCAGCTACTGTAGTGAATCCATTCCAACCATCAGGAGTTTGATTGTAGTGATTACCCATTCGCCATTTGGACTGCATGGCACCTCCAGAACCTCGGTTATTTTTAGATGAGAAGATAATTTCAGACGAAGTATTGTTGTTTGGCGCAAAGTTGGACCAATAATTAGTAGCCAATGTGTTGGTTAAAGCGTCCACATGTTGAATTACTTTAGTCATATCTGACGCATTGAATACATATGGTCCAGCAAGATTAGTGGCTTTAAACACTGCTTTGTTCAAATAGATTTTGGCTAATAAGAAATGGGCCGCATCTTTATTAGCAATACTAGCATCGTTAATTGTTCTGGCAGGTAGATTATTTAAAATACTTTCTAATTCGGAAATAATTAAATCAGTAGCTTCTGAGCGGGTTAATACTTTTATATCTGTCCTTACATCATTATTTTCGTATACGAAATATTTTAAACCCGTTTCTGAATAGGGTACTTGACCAAATAAATCAATGAAGTTGTAATAATAAAAGGCTTTTAAAAATTGTGCTTGGAGTTTTTCAGAAGTAGTCCCATATTTAATAACTTTATTACACGTTTCAGCATTTCGGAATAAAGAATTCCATGTACTCCTTACTTCACTATGGCTTGGTCCCCAACGGTGGGTGTGGAGTTGTCTCCACATACCATTGTCATCCCAGTCACCTCCTCGGGTTGGCGCAACAAGTTCATCAGTTGATAACTCATTCAAGCCAAACATTAATCCATGACCAGTAAAATCTTGTAATCCTTGATAAGCACTAGTTAAATCAGCAGCAGGTATACTAACTAATTTTTCGGAATTTAGATCAGTAGTTACACTGAGTGCACTTACACCAATTAGTATACTAAATAGGAGTAAACCTAATTGAATAAAATTGTTTTTTTTCATCTTTTGAATTTCAAAGTGGAATAGTTAGTATTTTTTTAATGTGGTAACAATCGCATCTAATTTTTGAGTATCAAGATCTACGGCTGTTTCTATATCATCTACATATTTTTTATTGATAGCATCTTTTGAATTGGTAGCTGTGGCTATATTAGTAATTCTCAAATTTGTAGCACTATTATTTTTAGTAAGAACAGCACCTAAAGGAGAGGGTAAAGTTGTTCTAGAATTAAAAGCATAAGCTGCAAACGGGACACTCCAAAACGAGTTGGTACCTAAAGCTATGAATCCGTTACCTCGGTCAAGTTCAATATTTAAAAAATAAGGGCCGTTTTCCCAATCAATTTGAGAAAAATTACTCGTCGGAAAATCCCCCTTTCCAATCACTAGATTTACTTGACCATCTGTATCCGTTTTAATTCTGTGGGTTTCACTATACAATGGTAGGGCCGAAATTGACCCCTTTTTGATATTAAATCGAAATTGCACGTTTTCATTAACCACTAGTTGTCCTAGATTATTTCGTAAGGTTGTAGTGTAATTAAATCCAAAAGTTCCCTGAGCCAATACAGTGTTTTGACTGATCAATACAAATAATAGAAGGTATATAATCTTTTTCATAAGTATGTTAATTTAATTGGATTTCAATTTGGAAATGATAATATCTGAATTTCCATTATTATTAGTAATGTCACCATTGGTAGAATTTGAATTGCCAAAAACAACATAACTATCATCGTTAGTTTGTAATATTTCTATCCCTTTTTCAGCCCCGCTTCCCCCAATGGTTTTTGTCCATTCCATTGTACCTATTGCGGTGAGTTTAACAATAACCAAATCGATCAATCCTTTTCCAGATTTAAAATCACCATTGGAAGAGGTGGTCTCTCCAATAATTATATACCCCCCATCCAATGTTGCTTGAAGTGAATTAATTTTATCCCATTTAGTACCCCCAATCGATTTTTCCCAACTGACTGTCCCGTCTCCTGTTGTCTTAATTAGCCACATATCAACGTCCCCTTTATTTTCTTTAACATCTCCATCTGTAGAGTTTGACAATCCTCCAATTAACAATCCTCCGTCCAAAGTTGATATTGTTTTACTTACAACATCTGTGTCTTTACCTCCAAATGTTTTTTGCCATTGTAACATTCCACTGCTATTTATTTTTAACAAATAAATTTCTTGACTGCACATAATACCACTTAAAGCACCTCTACCAAGGTTTCCATTACCAGAAATTAGAATAGATCCGTCAGATGTTAGGATTAGATTACATGCTAAGTCATCTTTAGAACATAAATCGTTGGAACTATATGTTTTTTGCCAAATTACACTTCCTAAATTATTAATCTTAAGAAGCCAATAATCAAATTCCTCACTATTTTGAGTCACATCTCCATCATTCGAATTCGTCGATCCCAAAAGAATATAACTTCCATCGGGGTATTGTTCTATAGATACAGCCATATCCGTTTTAGTGCCTCCTAATGTTTTTTGCCACTGAATGCCACCCGTTGCATTGATTTTTATTATCCAAATGTCGCCATTGCCTTTGTATCCAGTAACATCACCATTAGCAGAAAAAGTCGTACCCGTTACAATATAACCTCCATCAGAAGTAGTTTTTATGCTTGCAGCAGTATCCGAATTGGTTCCGCCATAGGTTTTTTGCCATTGAATAGTTCCTGAGGCATCTGTTTTAATCACCCATATATCATAATTTAAGCTACGATTTCCTGTTACATCTCCATCAATAGAACTAGAAGAACCTGCAATTATAAATCCCCCGTCACTCGTTTTTTGAGCACTGTTTACCTCATCATTTCTACTTCCTCCTAGATTTTTTTGCCATTGAATGGCTAGAGAATTAGTTATCTCTTTTTTTATAATAGCATCGAATTTTTCAATTTGATTTTTTTGATTGTTGGATTGATTTTGTAGGGCCGTCATATAATCCAAATTCACCATATCTTTTGGGTCTGTTGGATTGGCAAGATTGGTTATTTTTAAATCGTTGGCATCATTATTTTTAGTCAATATTGTTTTTAAGTCATATACTGTCGGTTGCCCATTAGTTGATTGATTAGCATAAAGAGCAAATGGCACACTTAGTAACTGCGTGCTCCCCATTGCGACATACCCATTGCCTGTGTTGATTTCAATAGATAAATAATACGAACCATTGCCCCAATTAATTGTGGTAAAATTACCAGTAGTTGCAGTTCCTTGACCAATAACAAGACTGGCTTGTGCTAAATCATCTGTGGTAATTTGATGCGTCTCAGTATATAGAGGCGAGGCGGTTTGTGTGTTTTGTCTAATATTAAATTGAAAATTTACAGCTTTATTAATCAGTAATTGGCCATTGGCATTGCTTACTATGGTCTGGTAGTTGAATCCCTGAGGAGCTTGTGCAAACAACAAACTAAAAGGAAAGAGTAGTAATAAAATAAATTTTTTCATTGTATTGTACTTTAAATTTATAGTTTGTAACTTAACTTTACTATTTTTAGTTTTGTTGATATGGGTTGTAAATAGCCATTGATAATAGATTCTTGCTCAGATAATTCAGTAACTAACAAACCATTATCATTTGTGGGTGTGAAATAAGAAAATAATTGCCAATTAGTATTCCATTTAGTTTTTTTGATTGCTTTTTCCCACTGATAATCCCCCTTTGAACTTAATTTTCTGATTGAGTAACCATAGCTTGAAGGAACGACATGCAGAATACTCAAATCGATCGTTTCAGTAATATTTTTATGTAAAGTAGTAAATCCATAACCTAATAATTCATTTACTTTTTGCCACTGTAAATCCCCTAAGCCATTCGTTTTTACAATCCAAGAAGCAAAACCATTAGGGCTTAATTCTATAGAGTTGGTATATCCTTCAAATAAATAACCACCATCTTTAGTTTGCGTAATGCGTTGCGCATCCTCTGAGTAGATTCCTCCGAAGGTTTTAGACCAAAGAATAGTGCCATTAGTATCTAATTTAAATAAAATTGCATCAAAATCTTTCTCAATACTTACATAGGATTTGCCAATTGCAATAATTCCTCCATCAGATGTTGGCTGAATGTGATTTATGGATGATGGGTTGTCTACTAAGTATCTTTGCCATAAAAAATTACCATTATTGTCTAATTTAGCAACTGTAAAACCATTGCAAAAAATAATCCCATCTGCAGATTGAAAAACATTATTGAATTGATAAACCGATTGAAAGACATTATTTTGCCATACAATATTACCGGATGAATTTAATTTTACTAATTTTCCGGAACCACAAATGATATAACCTAAATCAGTAGTTTCAATAATTCTTTGCGGATCTACACCCAAAGTCTGATAGTCAAAAACTTTTTGCCAAAGCATAGTCCCTTCCTTATTAAGACGGCTAATTATTATTTTATCAGATATAGATTGATACCTTACATTACTTCCTATGCTTAATAATACAAAACCTCCGTCTTGTGTTTGTTTTACATCTACATGATTGTTAAAAGTGGTTGGACTTGATATTTCTTTTTCCCACTCAATTTGAGGTTGCAATAACCCCTTTTTTATTATGGTATCAGTAGTTGCTTTAATTTTTAAGGCTTGGTTGTCTAGTTTAGTTTTTAAAGTAGCTAGATAATCTATATTTACACCATCTTTAGGATCAACTGGAGTGGCAAGATTTGTTATTTTTTTTGCGGTGGCATCATTTCCTCTTTGTAGTACCTCGGCGAGGCTTGGTATTTTTGTGCTTCCAGCTATATTCGCATACATGGCATAAGGAACACTAATTAAATCGTTAGAAGCTACAGTTACGTATCCACTTCCGGTATTTAGTTCTATGCTATAATATAGCGACGTCAATGACCAATCTATTTGAGCAAAATTACCGATAGAGGCAGTCCCTTGACCAATTATTAAGTTAACTTGAGACTTACTGTCTGTCGAAACTTGGTGGGTTTCTACATATAAAGGTGTAGAAGAATTTGCGCCTTGTTTAAGACTAAATCGGATAGTAACATTTTGATTGATTACTAATTGACCCGCTGCATTTTTTACTACAGCCTGATAGTTAAAACCAGCAGGTGCTTGAGCAAAAAGTATTGAAAACAATAAAAGTGCTACTATTGTAAATGTTTTTTTCATCGAATTGATAGTCTATAGGGTAATTAATTCGTTTTAAAATTCCAAACTTGACCGATGGTTTGTCCACCTTTATTGTCTCTTACCACTACTTTCCAATAGTATCTTTTTAGGCCAACAGTGGTTACATCCACCGAAGTGCTGGCTTTATTATCAACTATTTTAGCTGTTGGCGGATTATCCAATCCAAAGTACACATCATAAGATAAGACGTCAGTTGCATCAGTATCAATAGCACTCCATTTTAAGGTTGTGGTTCCAGCATTTACAGAAGCGTTAAATAAAGGCGCTACAACATCTGGTAAAAAAGGAAGATGGTTGGCTTGAACAGCTGCTTCGGTATAAAAACTAAATGTAGTAGAATAACTTCCAGATAAGTTTTTACTATCAACAGCTTTGACTCTCCAATAGTAGGCAATACCTTTTTCTAAAGCAATACTTTGCGTTATGTTGCTTCCTTCTATTGTTTTTACGATGGTTGTAAAGAGGTTGTCAGTAGCCACTTGTATTTGATAGGTAATGGCATCTTTCTCGGCATCGGTAGCGGCTTCCCATTGAAAATCAACAGTATTGCTAATGCATAATTTCCCATTAGTTGGCGCTGTTAAATTCGGAATGCTTGGCGCTGTATTGGTAGTTCCTGTTGTTGGATTGGTAGGATTTGTTGGATTAGTTGGGGTTGTAGGGTTGGTGGTGCCTGAATCTTCGCCACCGCCACAAGCCACAATACCCAAACAAATGAAGCAAATAAGTACAACTTTTTTCATACTTTAATTTTTTACAATGATTAGACTTACAGGAGTTGCACCATTTATTTTAACAATGTAAACACCTGTTGCTTGGTTTTCCAGACTCAGTTGTACTTTTTCATTAACCACGGGATAGGTCCCTCTTGTAACTAATTGAGAAGACAAAGTATAGATCTCCATGTCTACTTCTTGATTTGAAGTTGGCACATTTACAATAAATTTGCCCTGAGTTGGATTAGGGTAGGCTGTGATAAGTCCTAGTAAATTATCAATAGACTCTGCATAGATTCCCTCACAAGCAAGAGCTGTTTTTACTTGAAGTAAATCGCCAGCTTGCACATCCACTGAAAAAGTAGAAGAAGAGGTTTCTAATACTTCTTTTCCATTAACCAATACCTGAAAAGGCGCAGTTCCTTCAGAAATATCTACAGTAACTTGATTAGAAGAGATGCTGGATCTTCCTGTAATTGAACCTCCCTTAGGAATGGTAATTGTATAACATTGTTGGAAAATTTCATCAGGGATGGTAATACAAAGATCGTATTCACCAGGAGCTAAATTGGGTACAGAGAGTTTGTTGTTGACAAAATTATACTTGGTACCATTTATAGTAGCAACATAGTTGTAGTTTTGAACACCGCTAATGGAAATTTCTCCATTTTTTTTATTCAAACACGATTCTCCTTTAGCATCAATACTAAAATTAGAAGAAGCAAGTGTTAAGACGTTTTTTGATAGGGCCTCCACATCCATTGAAGGATAATAGCCATTACCTAACTGTCCTAGCTTACCAGTCATTAATCCAATAATGGTTTCGCCAGCGGTCCAGGAAAGAACAACACTACCGTTGGTTGAGGTTTTACCAGCCATGCCAATAACGGATTTAGAAATCGATTGGGAAAAAACAAAAGGACTAATTAGTAAAATCAGTATAATTAGGTATAATTTTCTCATAATTAAATATTTATACAACAAATATATTGATTTTATTCAAAGTAGTACAATACCCACTTTTAGTGATATTTTAAATTATAAGTAATAAAAAAATCCGCCTGAATTGTCAGGCGGATTTTAATTATAAAGTAAAAAAGAGTTTATACTTTCATGATTTCAGCTTCTTTTTCAACAAGAAGTTCGTCGATTTTTTTAATAAAAGCATTCGTTAAGTTTTGTACTTCATCTTCAGCGCTTTTGCAAATGTCTTCTGAAGTTCCTTCTTTTTCTAATTTTTTGATATCTGTATTGGCATCTTTTCGAGCATTTCGAATCCCAATTTTAGCATCTTCAGCTTCAGCTTTGGCTTGTTTCGCTAATTCGCGACGTCGTTCTTCGGTCAATGGCGGTACGCTAATAATAATCACATCACCATTATTCATTGGGTTGAAACCTAAATTAGCAATCATAATTGCTTTTTCAATAGCTTGCAACATGTTTTTTTCAAATGGCTGTAACGTAATTGTTCTAGCATCTGGAACACTAATTTTAGACACTTGAGAAAGTGGAGTTGCTGAACCATAATAATCAACAAATACACTTCCTAACATGGCAGGAGATGCTTTTCCTGCACGGATATTTAGAAAAGCCTTCCCTAAATGCTCTATAGAACCTTCCATAGATTCTTTAGTGCTGTCTAATATAAATTCAATTTCTTCAGTCATTTTTCAGATTATTTATATTTTTCAGATAATTAGATCCTTTTGATCTAATTATCTAATAAGTTTATTCTGTTTTGTATTAAATATTAACTACAGTTCCTATGTTTTCGCCTTCGCAAATTTTGATTAGGTTCCCTTCTTTGTTCATGTCAAAAACTACAATTGGCAATTCATTTTCCTGACTCAAAGTGAAGGCTGTGGTGTCCATAACATTCAAACCTTTGCTCAACACATCTTCAAATGAGATATAATCAAATTTTACGGCACCCGCATTTTTTTCTGGATCAGAATCGTATACGCCATCCACGCGAGTTCCTTTTAAAATCACATCAGCATTAACTTCAATTCCACGTAAAACAGCTGCGGTATCAGTAGTAAAATAAGGATTTCCTGTTCCTGCTCCAAAAATTACGATTCTTCCTTTTTCCAGGTGACGAACTGCTCTTCTTTTGATATAAGGCTCAGCAATAGATTCCATTTTTAAAGCAGTTTGCAAACGCGTTTTCATTCCTTTGTCTTCCAAAGCGCCTTGTAAAGCCATTCCATTAATTACAGTTGCTAACATTCCCATATAATCGCCTTGAACGCGATCCATACCTGAACTCACACCTGCAACCCCTCTAAAGATGTTTCCTCCTCCAATTACAATGGCAATCTCAACGCCTTTGTCATGAATTTGTTTGATTTCATCAGCATATTCTGCTAATCTTTTCGGGTCAATTCCGTAGTTTAAATCGCCCATTAAAGCTTCGCCACTTAATTTCAGAAGAATTCTATTGTATTTCATGAGATTGTTGAGTTATTTGCTGCAAATATAGTTATATTCTCATTTTTTGAAATAGTGTTTTAAAAATTATTTGAAAGGATTTAGTAGATGTTGGTAATAAATGTCACTTTCTCACTAACTTTATAAAGTTACCTTCGTTGGTATAAATAATTGAATTATGAAAATCGTTATTGCACAGGCTTTATTTAATAGTCATTCGTATTTAGAATATAGAAAATTAATGGCCGATCTGTTGAAAGATGGAAAATCGACAGCTGTAGAACAAACCCAAGAACGCACTCATTATAGCGAGTTAAATGAGTCTAGAATGCGACGCTTGGATAAATCGATGAACATCACGGATGAGAATAGTGCTAAGTTAAAGGCTCTAACTAAAAGATATATTTGGCTTGTACTTTCTGAAAGTTGGTGTGGAGATGCCGCACAAATTTTGCCTATTCTTCATAAAATGGAATTAGAATCTAATGACAACATCGAAATGAAATTAGTTCTGCGTGATGAAAATGAAACGCTAATGAATCATTTTTTAACGAAAAAGGGTAAAGCTATTCCCAAACTAATTATCATTGAAAAAGAAACGGGATCAGTTGTAGGCGATTGGGGACCAAGACCACAAGGAGCAGTTAATTTGATCGAAACGTATAAAGCTGAATTTGGAAGTATTGATGAAACGGCTAAAGCCAATTTGCAATTATGGTACCTACACGATAAAGGGGTGAGTACTCAAAATGAAATTATTCAGTTGCTTCAGAATTTAGAATAGCTTTTTCAAACTCTTCTGGAGTTAAAATATTATCAACGTTGTAATCGCCTATTTTTGTTCGGCGCAAGACCGTTAAATGGGAGCCGGATTGCATGGCTTTTCCAAAGTCATACGCTAGCGATCGAATGTAAGTTCCTTTGCTACACACAACTCTGAAATCAATTTCTGGCAAAGCAATTCGCGTAATTTCAAATTCGTAAATAGTTGTTTTTCGAGAAGCAATTTCGACTTCAACACCAGCTCTTGCATGTTCGTACATGCGAACGCCATCTTTTTTTATAGCCGAAAAAACAGGCGGTTTTTGGTCAATTTCACCTAAAAATTGTTCAACCGTTTTATGAATAAGAGTTTCATCAATATGAGAGCTAGGAAAAGTTTGGTCAATTTCGGTTTCTAAATCATAGGAAGGCGTCGTGGCTCCAATAAAGAAAGTTCCGGTGTATTCTTTTGGTTGTGCCTGAATTTCCGTGATTTTTTTGGTGAATTTCCCTGTACAAATAATCAACAATCCTGAAGCTAATGGATCTAAAGTGCCTGCATGTCCAATTTTGAATTTTTTAGGCAAATCAAAACGACGTTTTAAAATATATTTCAATTTATTTACCGCTTGAAATGAAGACCATGTCAGGGGTTTGTCAATAAGAATGACTTGACCGTTTAATACCTCTTCAGCTGTTTTCAAGGGACTATTTTAAAATTGAAAAATATACTAATAGGAATGTTCCAACAACAATTCGATACCAACCCCATGGTTTAAAACCGTATTGTTTGATGATTTCAATAAAGAATTTGATGGCTAAAATAGCTACAACAAAAGCGACAAGATTACCAAAAAGAAACAATTGGATGTGTTCGTCTGATTTCAAAATTAATTCGTAGCCTTTCATTTGAGAGGTTTCGTATGTTTTTAAAAAAACCGAATAACAAGTTACCGCAAGCATCGTAGGAACGGCAAGAAAGAAGGAGAATTCTGCCGCAGCATGACGACTTAAACCTTGTTGCATTCCGCCAATTATTGAGGCAGCTGAACGACTTGTTCCTGGCATCATGGCTAAACATTGCCAAAAACCAATGGTAACAGCTTTCTTAATAGTGATGTCTTCTTCTTTAAGAATGGTTGGATTTTGAAATTTGGAATCGATAAAAAGTAATACAATACCGCCTACAATTAATACAATGGCAATTGGAATTGGATTTCCTAAAACAGCTTCAATGGCATCGTCAAATAGTTTTCCTAAAACCAAAGCAGGAACTACCGCGCATGCTAATTTGATAAAAAAGCTCAGTTTAGAGAAGTCAAAGAATTTTTTCCAATACAATGCGACAACTGCCAAAATAGCTCCAAATTGAATAGACACTTGAAATAACTTTACAAAATCGTCTTCTTGAATTCCAAAATACGAACTCAAAAAAACCATGTGCGCAGTAGAAGAAACAGGAAGGTATTCGGTTACCCCTTCCAAAATAGCAATTAAAATAGCTTGTAACGTATTCATTTATGCTTTTTTTGGATTTTTCAATATAGCATAAACGGTAATTCCAAAACCAATTAAAACAGTAGTCGGTGCCAAACGAATGCGTCTAAAACTAAACACATCTTCGTTAAAAACAGTAGGATCATCACTTCCTCCTCCAGACATAAGGATAAATCCCAACGCAATGACAGCAATGCCTATCAGTAAGATTTTATAATTTACTTTTTCAAAAAGAAATTCTTGTTTGTTTTCGCTATTGTTTTTCATAAGTCATTGCTGGGTAAGAAGTAATTTTTCCGATATTATTTAATACAAATCGTCTGTACGTAAGTTCAAGAAACGTTGTGTTGCAAAATAGGTGCTCAACCAAGTGATCAAAACCCCAATTGCAAAAACAGCAACTAAAACAAGAGCAATCAGTAATTGATCATCAAGTAGTCCAAGGTCTGGAAAGTTGCTTTCCAAATAAATCAAAACGCCAATTAACGCTATAATAGCTAATCCAGCACCAATCATCCCTAAACGAACACTTCGTAATACAAATGGTTTTCTGATAAAGGCTTTCGTAGCACCCACCATTTGCATGGTTTTGATAATAAAACGGTTCGAATGAATAGACAAACGCAACGAACTATTGATTAGTAATACGGCAATAATGGTAAAAAATCCACTGATGATCAAAATCCACATGCTGACTTTTTTAATGTTGTCATTCACTAAGTTTACCAATTGTTTGTCGTAAACGATGTCAGAAATCATTGGGTTTTTGCGCAATTGACTTTCAACTTTTGCGATACTGTCTTTGTAAACGTAATCGGCTTTTAAGTGAATGTCGAATGAATTTTGTAATGGATTTTCGCCCAAAAAAGTCACAAAATCTTCTCCAATAATATCAGTATGTTGTTTAGCCGCAGCATCTTTTGAAACGAATTCAAAAGTTTTGGCAAATGGCGCTTTTTTTAATTCGGCATCAAAGGATTTAATGATAGTATCATTAGCTTCATTTTTAAAAAATACAGTCATGGCAATATTTTCTCTAAAATCGTCAGCTAGTTTTTTAGAATTGATAATGAAAAGGCCTAACATTCCTAATAAAAATAGTACTAAGAACACACTTAAAACTACTGAAAAATAAGAGGAAATTAAACGGCGTTTTTGAAATTTATCGTAAGAAGAACTCATAGTTTGTGAAAATTATGGGGTAAAAATAATAAAGAATTTCTTTATTTAAAGTTAATATCGTTCAAAGTTTTAACTTTCGTACAATAAACGTAAATTTGGCAGCTGAAATTGTGAAAGATGTTTTGTTTTTTTGCATTTTCAGACATCCAGACAATTATTTTTAGCCCAAGAAATGGCTATATCAAATACAGTATACAATGAAATACAATCCGAACGAAATTGAAGCCAAATGGCAAAAGTATTGGGCAGAAAATCACACTTTTGCAGCGCAAAATAATGCTGACAAACCCAAACATTATGTGTTGGATATGTTTCCTTATCCATCAGGAGCGGGCTTGCATGTTGGACATCCGTTAGGGTACATCGCTTCAGATGTGTATTCAAGATATAAAAGACACCAAGGGTTTAATGTGTTGCACCCAATGGGCTATGACAGTTTTGGATTACCAGCAGAACAATATGCTATTCAAACTGGACAGCGCCCAGAAGACACTACCTCTGTAAATATCGACGGTGGAGTTGACAAAGAAGGAAATCAAATTGCAGGGTATAGAAAGCAGTTGGATAAAATTGGATTTTCGTTTGATTGGAGTCGCGAAGTGCGCACTTCCAACCCCGATTATTACAAACATACGCAATGGATTTTCATTCAATTATTTAATTCTTGGTACAATAAAAATTCAGATAAAGCAGAAGATATTTCGACTTTAATAGCAGTATTCGAAAAAGAAGGCAATGCTACTGTTAATGCTGTTTGCGATGATAACATTGCTGTTTTTTCAGCTTCAGAATGGAACATTTTTTCATCAGAGGAACAACAAAAAATACTGTTGCACTACCGTTTAACCTATTTGGCAGAAACGGAAGTAAACTGGTGTCCAGGATTAGGAACTGTTTTGGCCAATGACGAAATTATTAATGGAGTTTCAGAACGTGGGGGATTTCCTGTTATTCGTAAAAAAATGACCCAATGGAGCATGCGAATTTCTGCTTATGCGGAACGTTTGTTGCAAGGGTTGGACACAATAGATTGGACCGAAAGCATTAAAGAAAGTCAACGCAACTGGATAGGAAAATCAGTTGGGGCTATGGTTTCATTTAACGTCATTGGTAGCGAAATGAAGCAATCTATTGCGGTTTTCACTACACGTCCTGATACTATTTTTGGAGTAACGTTTATGACTTTGGCTCCAGAACACGAATTAGTGGCTCAAATAACAACCACAGAACAAAAACAAGCGGTTGAAGACTATATTGAAAAAACAGCAAAACGTTCTGAGCGTGAGCGAATGGCAGATGTCAAAACCATCTCAGGTGTTTTTACAGGAGCTTATGCGGAACATCCATTTACGAAACAACCGATTCCAGTTTGGATAGGCGATTATGTGTTGGCGGGATACGGAACCGGAGCAGTAATGGCCGTGCCTTGTGGAGACGAAAGAGATTATGCATTTGCGAATTTCTTTAAAGGGCAAAACGGAATGCCAGCCATTAAAAATATTTTTAACAAAGATATTTCAGAGGCTGCTTATGGAGACAAAGGCGGTTTTGAATTAGTGGAATCAGACTTCTTAAACGGCTTAGGTTACAAAGAAGGAACCACAAAAGTAATTGAAGCTTTAGAAAAAATAGGACAAGGAAAAGGAAAAACGAATTACCGTTTGCGTGATGCTGTTTTCTCTCGTCAGCGTTATTGGGGAGAACCATTTCCGGTCTATTATGTGAATGGATTACCTCAAATGATTGACGCCCAACATTTACCAATCATATTACCCGAAGTAGCAAATTATTTACCTACCGAGGACGGTTTACCACCTTTGGGAAATGCTACTACTTGGGCATGGGATAGCGTTCAATGTTCAGTAGTAAGTAATCAGTTGATTGACAATACAACCATTTTTCCATTAGAATTGAATACTATGCCAGGATGGGCAGGAAGTTCATGGTATTGGATGCGTTATATGGATGCGCAAAATGAAAACGAATTTGCGAGTCAAGAAGCTTTGAAATATTGGGAAAGTGTGGACTTGTACATTGGCGGAAGCGAACACGCTACAGGCCATTTATTATATTCTCGTTTTTGGAACAAATTTTTAAAAGACAAAGGGTTTGCGCCAACAGAAGAGCCCTTCAAAAAACTGATCAATCAGGGAATGATTTTGGGAATGAGTGCTTTTGTGTATCGTTTAGATGGAACGAATACCTATGTTTCTAAAAATCAAATTAAAGGTCAAAATGTACAACCAATTCATGTAGATGTAAATTTGATCAATAGCTCGGATGAGTTAGATGTTGAAGCGTTCAAAAATTGGAGAGAGGATTATGCAGAGGCAACTTTTGTGACCGAAGATAACGGCAAGTACATTGTCGGTCGTGAGATTGAAAAAATGTCTAAATCCAAATACAATGTCGTTACGCCAGATTTAATTTGTGCCGAATACGGTGCTGATACTTTGCGTTTGTACGAAATGTTTTTAGGGCCTTTGGAACAAGCCAAACCATGGAATACTGCGGGTATTTCAGGTGTTTTTGGTTTCTTGAAAAAATTATGCCGATTGTATTTTGATGATAATGGTTTGATAGTTACTGATAACGAACCAACCAAAGACAATTTAAAATCGTTGCACAAAACGATTAAAAAAGTAGCTGAAGATATTGAGAGTTTTTCATTCAACACTTCGGTTTCCCAATTTATGATTTGTGTGAATGAATTATCAACTCAAAATTGTCATGAAAGAGCGATTCTAGAACCTTTAGCTATTTTAATTTCGCCATATGCACCCCATATTGCAGAAGAGCTGTGGTCATTATTAGGAAACTCCGATTCAATTGCTACTGTTGCCTTTCCAAAATTTGAAGCGGCACATTTGGTGGAAAGCAGTAAAGAATATCCGGTTTCTTTCAACGGAAAAATGCGCTTTACGATCGAATTGCCTTTGGATTTAAGCAAGGAACAAATTGAGGAAATTGTGATGAAAGACGAACGTACCTTGCGTCAATTAGACGGAAGAACACCAAACAAAGTAATTATTGTACCTGGAAAAATTATCAATTTAGTAGGGTAGTTACTTTGTAATTTTGCATGAATCTCTGTTTCGAAGTTTTGGAACAGAGATTTTTTATTTTCCAAATAACCAAATCTACTTTTAACCCTTTAAACCAATAATCTATAATTGGATTTGTCTGTCAATTTGTTGGTCTAATGAAATGAAGGTTTCTGTTCTAGAAACACCTTCAATTGCTTGAATTTTAGTGTTCAATAAATGCATCAAATGCTCATTGTCCAAACAAATGATCTTAATTAAAATAGACCAATTCCCAGTAGTATAATGACATTCCAAAACTTCAGGAATTTTTTTTAAGTCTCGAACAGCCTCCGAATTTCTTGCTGCTTTGTCTAAATAAATCCCCACAAAAGCCATAGTATTGTATCCTAATACTTTGTGATTTACAGTAAACTTAGAACCCGAAATGACACCAGATTGTTCTAATTTTCGTAGACGTTGGTGAATAGCGGCTCCTGAGATTCCTATTTTATTGGCAATTTGTAGGATAGGTTTTCGAGCATCTTCCATTAAATCGCGCAAAATTTCTTTGTCGATTCCGTCTATTTCTACTTGAAGAGAATTGATTTTCATGATTTAATATTGTAACTAAAAAAGAAATTTTAGTTTTAATTAGAAACCAAAAGTAGAAAAAATAAACGAAATAATTCATTTTGCTTCATTTTGGCTTATAAAAAAACCATCCAGAAGGATGGTTTTGTAAACTATTGAAAAGGATTTTTATTTTCCTTTGTTTGCTTCTGCAACATATTTTTCTAACGCCATTGTCATGGATGGGGTTCCAGGTGTTGGAGCCATGATGTCAATGCGCAATCCGTGATCCAAAGCTTCTTTTTGAGTAGTACTTCCAAAAACTGCGATACGCGTATCGTTTTGTTTGAAGTCAGGGAAATTTTTAAACAATGATTTGATTCCAGTTGGACTAAAGAAAGCCAATACATCATAATACACATCTGCTAAATCAGATAAATCACTCATTACTGTTTTGTAAAAAGTAGCCGGAGTCCAATCTACCTTTAAACCGTCTAAAGTAACCGGAATATCTGCATTCAACTGATCTGATGCTGGTAATAAGAATTTCTCGTCTTTGTATTTTTTAATCAATGGGGATAAATCGGCAAAATCTTTTGGGCCTACATATATTTTACGCTTTCTGTACACTACATATTTTTGTAGATAGAACGCAATAGCTTCTGACTGACAAAAATATTTCAACCCTTCAGGAACTTTATAGCGCATTTCTTCAGCCACTCTAAAAAAGTGATCTACTGCATTTTTGCTTGTAAGAATAATAGCACTGTAATTATTCAAGTCAATTTTTTGCAGTCTAATTTCTTTTGCATTAACTCCTTCTACATGAATAAAAGGTCTGAAATCAATTTTTACTTTATGCTTTTGTTGCAGCTCAAAGTAAGGAGAATTCTCCACTTTAGGCTCTGGTTGCGACACCAAAATTGTTTTCACTTTCATACTATAACTTTTTCTATGCGACTCCTTTTGTAAACCAATAATACATGAAATAGTAAGGAGCTATTTCAAGAGCGCAAAGATACAAAATAAAATAAAACAACTTGCTGAATATTAAATTTTGATAATTTTTAACAGAAACTACGTAAGTTACTAGGTTTGCAGCTATTACGATTGCGATAATTAGGGTTGGAAACAGTGTGTTTATATTTTCATAATAGAAAAATAACATATTGATTGGAAGTAAAATAATGCCAATATAAGTACGATAGGTTACTTTTTGATGATTGAATTGTTCTACAAATTCTTCAATATGAAAAGAAGTGGCGATTATTTTTTCAACAAGCACTTTTGACAAAATGAAAAAAAGTAAAAAATTGGTAATTTGAATATAGTGCATCCAATCCTCTTTGGCTCCAAACCCGTAAATGTGTAACGATAATTGTATGAAAAAGGCAAACGAAATTACCTGAACAAAAAACAAGGCTACCGTAAAACCATTCTTTAAGTTGCTACTCTCACGATATACTTTGACGTATTTATCAGAAAAAAGTAAGTTAGCAAAATCACCAAATCGATTTTCGAAAATGGATTTGGTAACTGCAATCGTTGCAAAACAAATCAAAAACAGGAGTGTTACCCAGTCAGAGTTGTCAGATAATCGGGGATGAAGTACAAATTCATTCATAGTGTGGCAAAATTACTAATTTTTTATTTCATTACTTTTTATTATAATTTTATTGTGATTCAAATGGCATAAAAAGCTTACTTTTGCACTGAAATTACTCAAAATTATGAATGATTGCCTAGTTATAATTCCTACCTATAACGAAATTGAGAACGTTGAAAGCATCATAAGAACGGTGTTGTCACAGCACAAGTTTTTCCATGTTCTAATCATCGATGACAATTCACCAGATCATACTGCTGACAAAGTAATTGCTTTGCAATCAGAGTTTTCAGGCCGTTTGTTTTTAGAACAAAGAGCAAAGAAAGCGGGATTAGGAACTGCCTATGTGCATGGGTTTAAATGGGCTTTAGAAAATAAATACAATTACATATTTGAAATGGATGCTGATTTTTCTCATAATCCAACTGATTTAGAAAAATTATACAATGCCTGCCATCTAGGAGATGCTGATTTAGCAATTGGTTCCCGCTACGTTACGGGTGTCAATGTGGTGAACTGGCCATTAAGCCGAGTATTACTCTCTTATTTTGCTTCAGTTTATGTTCGATTTATAACCGGAATGAAAATTCACGATGCAACTGCTGGTTTTGTTTGTTACAAGAGACAAGTGTTGGAAAGCATTAATTTAGAAGAAATTAAATTTGTAGGCTATGCATTTCAAATCGAAATGAAATACCGCACTTTTTGTAAAAATTTTAAAATTTCTGAAGTGCCAATCATATTTACGGATCGCACAAAAGGGCAATCAAAAATGAGTAATTCAATTATTGTAGAAGCCGTTTTTGGAGTAATTGCACTTCGATTAAAAAGATTAGTCAACACATTATAAGAAAAAGATAGAATGAATAGGGTTTTAATTAAGAATGCCAAAATAGTAAACGAGGGAAGGATTTTTGAAGGCGACGTTTTAATAGAGGACGACTTAATTGTTGAAATCGCCGAAACAATTAGCGCAAAATCAGCTGATTGTAAGATTGTGGATGCCGAAGGGAATTATTTAATGCCAGGCGCAATTGATGATCAAGTGCATTTTAGAGAGCCTGGATTAACGCATAAAGGGGATATAGAGTCTGAATCTAGAGCGGCTGTTGCAGGAGGAATCACTTCATTTATTGAACAACCCAATACTGTTCCAAATGCAGTAACTCAAGAAATTCTTGAGGAAAAATATCAAATAGCATCTCAAAATTCATTTGCGAATTATTCATTTATGATGGGAGCTACGAATGATAATTTGGAAGAAGTTTTAAAAACCAATCCCAAAAATGTAGCCGGAATTAAAATCTTTTTAGGCTCTTCTACTGGAAATATGCTAGTAGATAATGAAGCTGTATTAGAGAGAATATTTTCAAGTACACCCATGTTGATTGCGGTTCATTGTGAAGATGAAACAACAATTAAAAATAATTTGGCGCAATACAAAGAAGAATATGGCGATGATGTCCCAGTTACGGCACATCATTTAATTCGAAGTACTGAGGCTTGTTATCTTTCATCTTCAAAAGCGATTGCGTTAGCCAAAAAAACGGGAGCGAGACTGCATATTTTTCATTTGTCAACGGCGAAAGAAATGGATTTGTTTACCAATAAAATTCCATTGGAAGACAAAAAAATTACGGCTGAGGTATGTGTGCACCATTTGTGGTTTACCAATGAGGATTATGCAACAAAAGGAAATTTTATCAAATGGAATCCTGCTGTGAAAACTGCTACTGATAAAGAAGCGCTTTGGAAAGCATTATTAGATGATAGAATAGACGTTATTGCAACTGATCATGCGCCGCATACTTTGGAGGAGAAACAACAATCGTATTTGAATGCTCCGTCGGGAGGGCCATTAGTACAGCATGCGGTGGTAGCTTTGTTTGAAGCTTTCCATCAAGGTAAAATAAGTGTAGAAAAGATTGTAGAAAAAATGTGCCACAATCCTGCTAAGATCTTTAAAATCGAAAAACGTGGTTTTATTAAAGTAGGATATTATGCCGATTTAGTAATTGTGAATGCAGGCTTGCCTTGGAGCGTTAAAAAAGAAAATATTTTAGCCAAATGCGGTTGGTCACCTTTTGAAGGGTATACTTTTAAATCAAGAATTACCCATACTTTTGTAAACGGACAATTGGTGTATAATGCATTTAAAGTAAAGAATATTCGTGCTGGAAAGCGTTTGTTATTTAATAGATAATTTAAGATGAAAAAGAGTATTTCATTATTTGCGATTTTAGCCCTTATAGGCTGTAAAGAAGATTTGGTTAAAAAACCAGACCCTCTTATTGAAAAATCGAAGATGATGGATATTATGTATGATTTGGCTTTATTAGAAGCTATTAAATACCAGAACCCAGCTGTTTTAGACTCGAATCAAATTCGTCCTAAGCAATTCATATACAAAAAATACAAAATAGATAGCTTGCAATTAGCGCAAAATAATGTGTATTACGCCTCCGATTATAAAAGCTATAAAGTTATGTTTGAATCGGTAGTAAAGCGAATTGCAAACGAAAAAAAACGAGCCAATGCCGCGATTAAATTGGAAGAAAAAAAGAATAAAATCCGAATGGCAAAACTTAAAAAGAAAAAGCAGCTTGCTAAAAAGACAAAAGATTCAATAGCAGCGCTTAAAATAAAAAAAGGATAAAAAAAAGGCAGTACATACGTACTGCCTTTTTTTGTTCAATTGAATACTCTTCCTTATTCCTTTTCTCGTCCAAAGCGTTCAAATATATTAATGTAATTATTGAAAGGCTTTTTTGATTTTTCGTACAAAGGAGTATCGCCACTTTCTTTCATAATTGCTAATAATCCACGATAGCGTTCAATATCAGTTACTATTTCAATCGCAATATCAACTTGTTCAGAAGAAGACAGATGACTGTAATAGTTTAAATTTTCAGTGTATTTACCAATCAATTGAGTTAATAGCTGTTGTGCTTTAGCCTTTTCGCCCACATCGTAATATCCTTTTGCAAAAGGATCTACCAATGAATAGTATTCAAATTGATTTACTGGCATTTTTGTTATTGCTAAATCAATTACTTTTTTAGCCTTGTCCAGTTTGCCTTCTGCAATAAGTTTACTCATCAATCGCGATAAATTCATGCGGTAGGTGATACTGTTTCTTCGTGTTTCGGGATCGTGATAGATAGAAAGGCTTTCGCTATTGCCCCAATCCCAACGCATTACTTTGTCAAACATAATATCAGTATCGATTTGACCCATATCGATTTGGCTAGCCCCTTTTGGGAGTTGCGTTCTAACAGGAACTAATTTGTAAACCATTCCTTCTAATTGAAGGAATTCTTTCATCCAAAGATAATCTTCGTTGTCAAAAGCACCTCCACTAAAATAGATCGGACGTTTCCAATTATTATTGGTTACAATGTCTAGCATCATTAATCTATTTTTGTAAATAGCACTTCCTTTAATATCAATTTCTATAGCCGAAACGATAGAATCATTGTATCGAGGACTGACCACTTTATTTTTGATAATGGTGTTTTTGTCAATAGGAATTCTAATTTTATTGGTTGGATAAAAATGGATGGTTTGTCCATTTTGCATTTCAACAGTTGACTTAGGATTTTTAATAAAAGCAATAAAATCTTTTACATCCCAACGGGTTTCAATTTTTGGAATATGGGCTACATAATCTAATTTATCTCCAACATATTCATTATGCTTAAACGAAATAGGAAGCGGCTCTGATTCGTAACTTTTCATTTTCATTTGGTCAATGTACCAGTCGGTCATAAAAAGACTGGTATTGACAATTTTCACATCTGTTCTAAAATTCTCAATTTCTTGTGCATACCAAAGAGGGAAAGTGTCATTATCGCCAATGGTAAATAAGATCGCATTTTTGTCACACGAACTTAAATAGGCTTTAGCCATTGCCACCGCAGTATATTTATCGGAACGATCATGGTCATCCCAATTTTGGAATCCCATAAGCACAGGAGCTGCTAATAAACTTCCAGCAATTAATACAGGTCCCGCAATTTTTGGAGCCAAATGTTTTTTGGCACTTTCGTATAATGAATAGACGCCAAAGCCAATCCAAATAGCAAAAACATAAAACGATCCAACCAAGGCATAATCGCGTTCACGAGGTTCAAACGGTCTTTCGTTTAAGTAAATTTTCAAGGCAATTCCCGTAAATAAGAATAAGGAAAGTAACACGTAAAAACTTTTACGGTCTTTACTTGCATGGTACATTAACCCAATTAAACCTAAAATAAAAGGTAAGAAAAAATAGGTATTTCGTCCCTTATTTTTCAAAACATCAGTTGGCAAATTATCTTGAGAACCAAGATGTAAGCTATCCATAAACGGAATCCCACTGATCCAGTTCCCATTCAAATTGTCATACCTGCCTTGAATGTCGTTTTGACGACCTACAAAATTCCACATTAAATATCTCCAGTACATGTAACCGAATTGGTATTCAAACATGAATTGGAAATTGTCTAAAGTAGTTGGTTTTTCAACAATCAAATAATCACCGTAGTTTTTCAAGAAGGCTACATAGCCTTCATTGTCAATTTCTTTTTGCGCATAGGCTTGTCTGAATTCAAGTACTACTTTTTCAATTTCGCCTTTAAGTTGAGCAACTGCTTTGTTATAATCTTCCTCACTTAATTGACTCGCTTCTATTCCGTATTTAGCCAAATCCTCCTCAAAAGGGTAATCATAATTAATTTTAAACTCGGGCGGATTAGTGAAGTTGATGTAATTTTCTACATGATCAGCACTCCACAATCTTGGCAAAATGGTCTTGTGATTATTATCGCTGTTTTGCTCTGCGTTTTTGAAATTATTAGTAATCTCATATTTGCCAGTAGTGTAATTTCGTTCGTAATTGGGAGCTTTGTCTAAATAAGGTTTGTCTTTATCCAATCCAGCAAAAGCTTCGGTAAATTGTGGTCCGTAAAAAAGTGGGTTAACACCGTACTGCTCTCTGTTGTAATACGCAAGTACTTCGGCTGCATCAGAAGGTTTGTTTTCGTTTATTACGGTGTTGGCATTGGCACGAATTGGCAACATCATCCAAGTAGAAAATCCAATTAAAATGAACAGGGTGCATAAGATAATTGTATTGTAAAAAACCAATCCTTTTTGTTTGGTGTAACGCAATCCAAAATAAAAGAAGGCTACCAGCAAAAGGGTTACAAACAAGGTTCCTGAGTTGAAAGGCAATCCCATTTCATTAACCATGAAAATTTCGGTTTTACCAAAAAATGCCATGGTTAAAGGCAGTAACATTTTGAAGATAAATAACAAAATGGAAACCACTACTATATTTGCGATGATGAAATTTTTAACGGTAACGGTTTTGTAATTTTTGAAAAAATATAAAAATCCAATCGCAGGAATAGTCAATAAAGCCATGAAGTGAACTCCGAATGAAAGCCCAATGACCAATGAAATAATTAACAGCCATTTATCGCCTCTAGGGGTATTCATTTCTTGTTCCCAACGCAAGCCTAACCAAAGCAATAACGCGATCAGTAACGAAGCCATAGCATACACTTCGGCCTCAACGGCATTGTACCAAAAACTATCTGAAAAAGTAAACGCTAATGCACCAACAAACGAACTTCCTAGTATAACGATCGAATTGTCTTTGTTAATTTCATTGTAAGAGCCAATAATTTTTTTCAAAATCATGTTGGAAGACCAAAATAAAAATAAAATGGTAAAGGCACTAGATACTACAGATGTCATATTGACCATTAAAGCAATGTGCTCATTGTCGATCGCAAACATGGCGAAAAATGCTCCAATCATTTGAAACAAAGGCGCTCCAGGAGGGTGACCTACTTCTAGTTTTGCAGCTGTAGCGATATATTCACCACAATCCCAAAAACTCATAGTTGGTTCAACAGTTAGAGTGTAGGTTACTAACGCTATTGCAAATGCAAACCAACCTAAAATAGTGTTCCATTTATTAAAATTGAAATCGGCCTTATTCATGATAAAAATTGGGTTTTTATTTTAAGATGCAAAGAAAATGTTTTTTTGCGTAATGAGACGAGCATTAACAAAAAATTCTGTTATTAGAAATAGAGTAGTAATGAATTGGTTTTTAGTTGGTTTCTTTTAGCTTTCTGCAGTAGCCAAAAGTTTTTTGATAAAAACAATCCAAAAGTTTGCGCAAAATAAAATTTGTATTAAATTTGCACTCGCTTAATAGCACTGCTGGTCTATGGTGTAATGGTAACACAACTGTTTTTGGTGCAGTCTTTCTAGGTTCGAGTCCTAGTAGACCAACATAAAGCCTCTCAAGAAATTGAGAGGCTTTTTTTATTTCGTATAACTCGACTTATAAAGAGGTAATTGTTGTAATATATTCTTTTAAGGAACTAAATTCAGAATGTAGAGTCATTTTTATTTTTGAGTTAGCATATTCAGTTTTTGAATACGAAGCTTTAGCACTAGCCCGAGATAATTTTCTTTTTTGGAAGAAAAATGTCGACAATAACCAATCTACTCTCCAAAAAATTTTCATTAATTGAGAACTGGCATGCCATTTAGGACGTTTAACGTTCAAGCTATCAGCGATACAATTCAGTATCTCTTGAAACGAATAGTTATTCTCAATTAAAGTAAATCGTTCGTTTTGGATCTCACTTTTCATTAATCGAACACTCGTTTCGACTACATCGGTAACAGCAATAAACCCGGTAGTTCCCAGCGTGTAAAAAGACAATCCTTTGGCAACAGCCGAAATCAAAGTGCCACTTCCTTGTTCTGGGAAACCAGGTCCTAGAATAACGCCAGGGTTAACTATAAGTACGCTTAATCCTTCTTGTTGGCCCCGCCATACTTCCATCTCGGCGCCATATTTTGAAATGGCATAATCGCTATGCGGTTTTTCGGGATTCCATTCAGTGGTTTCAGAAATTGTGGTTTCGGATGTATTTAGATCTCCCAAAGCGGCGATGGAACTCACAAACAGCATTTTTTTGATCTTGTAGGCTAGGCAAAAATTAACGATGTTGGCGGTCCCTTCAATGTTAGTTTTGCGAATGACTTCTTCCTCTTTTGGATCAAAAGAAATTAAAGCGGCACAGTGGTACACGAATTCAACATTTAGAAAGGCATTTTCCAAAGACGGGATGTCAAGTATATCCGCTACCATCCATTCTATTTTTTCGAATAAATGAGATTTCTTGTAAAGCGAAAATAAATTTTTGGTTTTTTCGATGGACGTTGTAGATCGATAAATTGCACGCACATTATCTCCTTGCTCTACCAAATGAAGCAAAAGATGCGCACCCACTAAACCGGTTCCTCCTGTAACTAAAATCATGGGGTAAAGATAATTTATTTACTGCTGATTCCCAGATTTTCCAATTGATTTTGAATTTTGAGCCTGAAATTGATTTTTGCAATTGTGATTGCTGATGAAATGGCTATCTTTGCGCAAATTGTTTAAAAAATGAAAAATTTAGTAGAAGAATTACAATGGCGTGGTTTGGTTCATGACATCATGCCTGGAACCGAAGAACAACTTTTGAAAGAAATGACAACAACTTATATCGGATTTGATCCGACTTCAGACTCGTTGCATATTGGAAGTTTGGTGCCCATCTTATTGTTAGTTCATTTGAAAAATTTTGGACATAAACCTATTGCTTTGGTTGGAGGTGCAACTGGAATGATTGGAGATCCATCTGGAAAATCGGATGAGAGAAATTTGTTGGACGAAGTTACTTTGGCACACAATGTCGAAGGCATCAAAGCGGTACTTTCTCGTTTTTTGGATTTTAATTCGAAAGAAGTAAATGCACCAGTTTTAGTAAATAATTACGATTGGATGAAGGATTTGTCGTTCATCAATTTTGCACGCGATGTGGGTAAACGAATTACCGTAAACTACATGATGGCAAAAGATTCGGTTAAAAAACGTTTGTCTGGCGAAGGTGAAGGAATGTCGTTTACCGAGTTTACTTACCAATTAATTCAGGGTTACGATTTTTACCATTTGCATAAAGAATACAACTGTTTGCTACAAATGGGAGGTTCTGATCAATGGGGAAATATTACTACAGGGACAGAATTAGTACGCCGAATGAATGCCGAAGGCGCCAAAGCATATGCCATGACTTGTCCTTTGATTACCAAAGCAGACGGTTCAAAATTCGGAAAATCTGAAGGAGGAAATGTGTGGCTAACTGCTGATAAAACTTCGGTTTATAAATTCTACCAATTTTGGTTGAACACTACTGATGTCGATGCAGAAAAATACATTAAGATTTTTACTTTCCTAGATAAAGCTACAATTGAAGCTTTAATCACAGAACATCAAGTAGCGCCACATTTGAGAGTGTTACAAAGAAAACTAGCTGAAGAAGTAACTACTTTGGTGCATTCTAAAGAAGAGTTGGAAAAAGCGATTAAAGCGTCGAATATTCTTTTTGGAAATGCTTCAGCTGCCGATTTGAAACAATTGGACGAAGCAACTTTCTTAGAAGTTTTTGATGGTGTGCCTCAGGCTGAAATTGCGCAGAGCGAAATTGAAAATGGATTGGATATTGTGACGGTTTTAAATGAAAAAACTGGATTCTTTAAATCCAATGGAGAGGCGAGAAGAGCTTTGACAGCCAATTCTATTTCAGTTAACAAAGAAAAAATAACAGAAGAATACCAACTTTCAACTAACGATTTAATCAATAATCAATTCGTGTTACTACAAAGCGGAAAGAAAAATTATTTTATAGTTCGAGTGAAGTAATCCAAATGTATAAGGAATAAAAAGAATCCTAATTAGTAATCTAATTAGGATTTTTTTGTGCCGTTAATTGTTTCAAATAATTCCAAGGCATTGCCATCGGTTAACATGGAAACATAGTGACAAATATGTAACAAACGATCGTATAGATTTTCTTTTTCTACATTGTGTTTTTCTGGCAACATCTTTAGAATTAATTGGTCGTAATTCGAAGCCGTTCCATTGAATTTATTGTTCATAGCCGAGATGAATTTATCCAATAAGGTTTGGATAATTTGGT
Source organism: Bacteroidota bacterium (assembly GCA_046048915.1). Taxonomy (GTDB): domain Bacteria; phylum Bacteroidota; class Bacteroidia; order Flavobacteriales; family Flavobacteriaceae; genus Flavobacterium. Next base: position 61,994 of record JBJOFE010000003.1, read on the forward strand.
AACCTACAATTTCTTTTTCGATCACTTCACGACTTTGATAGATGTTTTTCACGCTCAATTTAATGATATCATCCATTTGCGCTTTGTACTTGCTTTTATCAGTCAGCGCATGTGGAAATTTCCCCGCTAGAATTGCTTCTTCATTTTCAATAAAAACGCGAACGGCATCGTTAATTAAACTGCCAATTGCCAAGGCTCTCAAATAACTGATTCGATCTTCTTTGGTATTCAAGGTACTGTATTTGGCACTATCAATAGAATCTTTAACTAATTTGATTAAATATTCTAAGGCATATTCTTCCTGTACTAAACCTAAATTAATACCGTCTTCAAAATCAATAATGGTGTAACAAATATCGTCTGCCGCCTCTACAAGGTAGGCCAAAGGATGTCTTTCAAATCCGATATCTTTACCAGACTTATTAGGGATTAAACCCATGTCTGAAGCGACTTCTTCAAAGAATGCTTTGTCACTTTGGAAAAATCCGTATTTCTTGTCGGCAATATTTTTAGTTGGTTTTTTGGGTAAACTTTCTTTTGGGTATTTCATAAAAGCGCCCAAGGTGGCAAATGAAATTCGTAAACCACCCTCAATTCCTGGGCGATCCGCGGTTAAAACTGAAAACCCATTGGCATTGCCTTCAAAATCGATTAAATCTTGCCATTCTTTTGGGCTGAGGTGGTCTTTGTATTGTTGTCCTTTTCCAATAGAAAAATATTCGCCAATAGCTTTTTCACCGGAATGACCAAAAGGCGGATTTCCAATATCGTGTGCCAATGAAGCAGCGGCAACGATAGCCCCAAAATCATTCATATGGTAACCGTGTACTTCTTTTAAATGTGGGTATTTTTCCAAGATTTTTTTCCCTACCAATCGGCCTAAAGAACGACCTACAACTGATACTTCTAAACTGTGCGTTAAACGGGTGTGCACAAAATCAGTTTTGGAAAGTGGGATGACTTGGGTTTTATCTTGCAAACTTCTGAAGGCCGCCGAGAAGATGATACGGTCATAGTCTACTTCAAAACCTAAACGAGTATCGTCTTGTTCTACGCGTAATCTTTTGCCTTTGTCGCCTTGTCTTTTTAATGATAAAAGTTGTTCCCAGTTCATCGCTTGGTAGTATTTGTGAATTACAAATGTAAATAAAAAAACCCGACGCGTTGGAGTCGGGTTTTTATGAATATTTAGAAAGATTAGAACGGTAAATCGTCTGGCTCTTCTTCATTTAAATTAGTTGCTGGAGCAAAAGTTTCTGCCGCTGGCATTGGAGGAGTTTGTGATGCAGCTGCTGGAGCTTCTGCTTGTACTTTTCCAATTCTCCATCCTTGAATAGTATTGAAATAAACGGTTTCACCTTGTTGGTTCGTCCACTCACGACCTCTTAAATTAATGTCGATTTTTACTTGGTCTCCTACTTGGTAATTATTTAGTAAGTCACATTTGTCTTGAACAAACTGTACCAAAATATGTTGTGGGTATTGTTCGTCAGTAGTAACAACAATATCTCTTTTTTTGAAACCACCAGAACCTACTTCTTTAGTTTGGTCAATCATTTTTACTCTTCCTGTAACTTCCATCTGTATTATTTTTTAAGTTTATTTCTGCTTTAGATTTACAAATATACTAACTTCTTCTTTTCTAGACAAGAGGTCTTTTTTTGACGGTAACTATTTTTCTTTGGCGAAGGCCTAAAATCTTTTTCAAATTATTTCGTTACATTTATAAACTAAATTGAATCTATGTTTTCGGATAGGCGCAATACCACTCGATGGTTAATCATATTGGTCTCTTTTTTAATTATTTCATTGATACTTTGGAATACCTATACCTTTTTCCAAATTTTCAAAAATGAAGAACGTTTGAAAATGAATCTTTGGGCCAAAGCTCAAAAAACGTTGATCAATGCCGATGCCAATACCGATGTGGAACTGCCCTTGCAAATCTTCAGCACCAATTCCTCCATTCCAATTTTATTAACAGAGAATAACAAGATCATTAATGCAGTGAATATTGATGAAAAAATCATTGCAAGTACAGCCGAATCGGCTCACTTTTTGGAGGATCTTAAAAATGAAAATGATCCTATTGTAATACAATATGCACCTGGAAAGTTTCAAAAGTTGTATTATGGAAATTCGGCCTTGTTGAATAAATTAAAATACTATCCCATTGCGTTAGTTTTGATTATTGTATTGTTTGCGGCTTTAGTGTATAATTTTTACCGCAGTACAAAAATGGCTACTCAGAACAAACTTTGGGCCGGAATGGCTAAGGAAACCGCTCACCAAATTGGAACGCCACTTTCGTCATTAATTGGCTGGATTGAGTTGTTAAAAGCAGAGAATGTAGCCGAATCGACTACTCATGAAATCGAAAAAGATATTGAGCGTTTGCAAACCATCACGGATCGTTTTTCAAAAATTGGATCAGAACCTAAATTAGAAAATCAAGATATAATTGTTGCAACAAAAGAAACGGTTGATTATTTGCAGTCGCGTTTTTCAAAGCAAGTCGTATTTTCTTTTCAAGCACCAGAGTTGCCCATTTTTGTCTTGTTTAATGCTACGCTGCACAGCTGGACGATTGAAAATTTAGTCAAAAATGCTATTGATGCTATGAAAGGAAAGGGCAATTTAGATTTGGTTATGGAAGTAGAGGGCGAATGGATACAAATTAAAGTTTCAGATACGGGAATGGGAATTCCTAAAAAACAATTTAAGACTATTTTTGAACCGGGATTTACGACCAAAAAGAGAGGCTGGGGTTTAGGACTTTCCTTGACCAAAAGAATTGTAGAAGAGTATCACAAAGGTCGAATTAGAGTAGTTCAATCCGAAATAGGTAAAGGAAGTACGATCCAATTGAGTTATAAAAAAAGCGAATCTATTTAAATGGATTCGCTTTTTATTTTTTATAAATTATTTTGAATTGCTTTGGCCAAAGCTTCAAATTCTTCCTTGCTCAGCGTTACTTTGTTTTGGAAGCGCATTTCATCCATTTCGTTTAAAGGTATCAAATGAACATGGGCGTGAGGTACTTCTAGACCTATAACGGACATTCCGATACGTTTGCAAGGGACTGTTTTTTGCAAGGCGGTAGCAATTTTTTTAGAGAATTGCATTAAGCCTAAATACAATGCGTCGTCTATTTCAAAAAGTTGGTCAATTTCTTGTTTTGGGATACACAACGTATGTCCTTTTGCATTCGGATTAACATCCAAAAAAGCTAAGAAATTATCGTCTTCTGCAATTTTGTAACAAGGAATTTCTCCGTTTACGATTTTGGTAAAAATAGAACTCATGCGATTGAATTTATTCTCTAGTAATTTCTAAGATGTCAAATTTTAATACGCCATTAGGAACTGTAATTTCTGCTACTTCTCCCACCGATTTTCCTAACAACCCTTTCCCAATTGGAGAGGTCACAGAAATTTTTCCGGTTTTTAAATCGGCTTCACTTTCGGCTACCAAAGTGTAAATCACTTCCATTCCGTTAGTTTGGTTTTTGATTTTTACTTTAGATAATACGAGTACTTTAGAAACATCTAAATGAGTTTCGTCAATCAAACGGGCGTTAGAATGAATTTCTTCTAATTTAGCAATACGCATTTCAAGCATTCCTTGTGCTTCTTTTGCTGCGTCGTATTCTGCGTTTTCAGACAAATCGCCTTTGTCTCTTGCATCAGCAATATCTTGAGATGCTTTTGGGCGCATCACATTTTTTAAATAATCTAGTTCTTCTCTTAATTTTTTTAATCCTTCTGCGGTGTAATAAGATACTGTGCTCATAACTTCATTGTTTATATAAAATAGAAAAAATCCCATCGGGACGGGATTTCTTTTTACAAAGATACTATTATTTTGATTAGAATGTAAATATATTGTTTTTTTACAATCTGTATCAAAAGTAAATCAATTAATTTTGTTGAGCTAATCAGTAGGTTTATAAATTTGGTTCAATGAAAAAGACAGTAGGTTTTTTTAGTTTTTTAATGATTTTATTTTCCTGTTCTGATAGTGGACCGGTGAACAACAATCCTTATATCCAAAATATTTCATTCACGGTTGATATTAATATGAATTTGCCGCTATATTCTAATTTGTTATACACAAGCAATGCAGTTTATTATCCGGGAAAAGGAATAAAAGGACTTATAATTTTTAATACCGGTAGTGGATATAATGCCTTTGATGCTGCCTGTCCAAATCAAACACAAACGACTTGTTCTACAATGGCAATTAATGGAATCGAAGCGGTTTGCCCTTGTGATAATAAAACCTATAATTTATTTTCTGGACAAGGAAGCTTACAATATCCTTTGAAACAATACCGGGTGCAACAAAATGGAAATGTGCTTCGGGTTTATAATTAAAAAATCCTGACAATACTACCAGGATTTTGTTCTAAAACTTAAAAATTCATTGTTATTCCCGCTAAGAAATTAATTCCTGCTTGTGGGTAATAATAGGGATAAGTATCCCACATATAACCATTTGAAATGTATTTTTTATCAAAAATATTGTTCACTAACCCTTTGAAAACAATCGATTTGAAAATTGATTTTGGTTTTATCTCATAGGTAAGATTTAAATCATTGATAAAGTAATCAGCTAATTTTGCTTCTGGCAATTCAATGTTGTTCATGTATTGTTGTCCTACATATTTTTGTAACCAAATAATTTGCAGGCTTTCAGTTGGTTTGTAAATCAAACTATTTCCGGCAATTACTGAAGGGGAATACGAAATGTCTTTGGTTCCATAATTTTGTCCGCTTACCGCCAAATCAACATTTTTATTGCTGCTTAGTGTAACGTTAGGACGAAGACTAATCTCTTTTGATATTTCGATATTGGCATCCATTTCTAAACCCAAACGATAGCTTTTTTCACTGTTGGAACGAATTGGATTTCCAACATCGTCTAGGGTTCCAGTTAAAATTAATTGGTCTTGGTAGGCCATATAATAGAAGTTAGTATTCAGTTGAACTTTGTCCGACAAATACCTCCAACCCAATTCGAAATCATTTAGTTTTTCAGGTTTCATATTGCCACCTTCATAGTCGGTTCGATTGGGTTCTCTACTGGCTCTTGCATACGAAAAGTATACATTGTTTTTGGAATTGACGGTATAATTAAGTCCTGCTTTTGGATTGAAAAAAGAGAAGGTATCATTCACGACACCGGTTTCAAAGGAATTGGCTTTATAATTAACATTTCTAATTTGTAAGTCGCCAAAAAGACTCCATTTGTTATTTACTTGGTAATTGGCTTTCGCGAAAGCGGTACCATCAGTTTTGGTAGCCATATCATCATAATAGCGATCGCCTAGTTCGGATGATCCGGCATATCTTGCCCAAATTACTTTTCCAAAATGATTTCCTTCGTATTTGTTATAGCTTCCGCCAAAGATAAAATCCAATTTGTTAGATTTGTAATTAGCTGAAAATGTAGTTCCATAAAAATCATTGTCCAACCATTTTTGTCGAATTAAATCAGTGGTGTTGATGATATTTCCATTTGTTGTGATAGGAGTTAATCCATAACTTGAAAAATCAGCATCTTCTTTATAATTTTCATAATACCCTTTTCCTTTGGTGTAATGAAAGGCAAGATTGGTATTCCAATTAGCCGCCAGTTTTTCGTTCCAATGCAACTGATAATGGTCTTGTTGGTAATTGTCTGTTTCATTGTCATAGAAACGTATCAGACCTGACTCATCGGTAAAAATTCCTGCCGAATTAAAGGTTCTATCAGTTAACAAAGTTTCGCCATCTATTCCGTTCCAAGACTGGTAGGTTTTTTCATTTCCTCCAAAAGCCAAGGCTTTGATTAATGTAGTTGTACCAACATAAGTTCCTTGTAAGAAATAAGATTTCAAATCGGAACTCGCACGGTCAATATAGCCGTCAGAATTTAAAGTAGAAACACGTCCTGCAATCTCAAAATGATCATTAAGTAAACCTGTGCTGAACTTTACTGTATGCTTGCGTGTATTGAAACTTCCAAAAGAATTGGAGATTTCACCAGAGGCTTTCTCCGAATACGAATCGGTTAGCATATTTAAACTGGCTCCAAAAGCCCCTGAACCATTAGTCGAGGTACCAACACCACGTTGTAATTGCACACTTTGAAGTGAGGAAGCAAAATCAGGCATGTTGACCCAAAAAGTCCCGTGACTTTCAGAATCGTTATAAGGGATTCCGTTAATAGTTACATTGACACGAGTCGCATCGCTTCCTCGAACGCGGATTCCAGTATATCCAACTCCATTCCCAGCATCTGATGTAGTCACAACCGACGGCATATAATTCATTAAGATGGGAATATCTTGTCCTAGATTTCGGTTTTGAATTTCTCTTTTTGATAAGTTGCTAAAACTTACAGGCGTTTTTGAAGTTACTCGAATCGCTGAGACCAATACTTCGTCGAGTTGGTTTACTTTGGTACTGTCTTTTGGCTTTTCTTGAGCCAATGTTGCTAAAGAGAACAATAGAAATGAGCTAACTAATAGTTGTTTTCGGCTCGTTTTGAATAATAAATATTTCATTCGTAACTAAATTACGAATAACAGGGGTCATTATTCTTGGTTAAAATTAAATGGTTACTCTAGACTACAGAATTAATAGGTACATTAATCGTTAAGTCTGTTTTCCCTTAGCAGCATTACCTGCTCAGGTTCATTGGGTATAATCTCAGCTCGTTATTTAGAGCACCCCTTGAGACAGTGCAAATATAGCACATTCCATTTCAATTGCAATGACAATCTCAAAAATCAATTACAAAACAGAGAGATGGATTTATTTACGCTGCATTAGATAATCCTGAACAAATTTGAAAGGCGATTGTCCTTTTTTTAGGGCTTCAGTTAAATTGTCAATTATTGAAACGGCTTTTTTAAGGCGTAAGGAGGCATCACCTGAAAGAGTAATAAAAGGTTTGTTGTTGTCTATTAAAGATTTTTTGAAAACGCTAAAAACCGTTTCACGTCCTTCGGGTTTATCACGTAAATCGTCTTTTTCCCACGGTACGTCTATATCGGTTAGAAAAAATAAATCGTATTCGTGTTCGCGAGCCGCTTGGTCTAATAAAGGGTCGCAATAGTTGTAGTATACCTCAGAGAAGACTTTAGTTACCATTAAATTGGTATCGCAAAAAAGATATTGATTGGCGGTTGCCATTTTTTCATTTTCGAGTTGTGTTTGCCCGTAAGCAATTGGGAGCATATCATTTATATCGCAAATGGCTTGGTGTTTGTCCCATTTTTCTTGAAGATAGTCGCGTGCAAATTCGGGAACCCAATCGGTTTTGTAGTATTCGGCCAATTGTTTTGCTAAAGTGGTTTTTCCAGTACTTTCGGGACCGAATAAAGCTATTTTTATAATTCTTTTAGGTCCGCTTGGGAGCTGTTTAAGGTTTTCTTCCATTCTAAATAGCCGTAAACGGCAACAATTGTAAATACTAAATATTGAAAACTAGTAAAGGTCAATCCTTTTGCAAAATACAATGGAATTGAAACGAGATCTCCAACAATCCAAAACACCCAATTTTCTATTTTTCGTTTGGCCATAAGCCACATTCCAATAAAGAAAATTCCGGTGACAAAGGTGTCTACATATGCATACCAAGTATTGAATTTATTAAAATAAAGGTAGACAGCGACAACAAATGCGATGGTAAAGATAAAGATAATTAGGGACATGCGTTTTTCAGCAGTAGAAATAACTGAAATAGGAAATTCTACATAATCTCCTTTTTTTCGGGTCCAACAATACCAGCCATAAATACTCATGGTAAAATAGTAGCCGTTGATCATCATATCGCCCCATAAGGTCCATTTCCAAAGCAAATACACATAAATTAATGTGCTAACCATTCCGGTTGGGAAAACGAGAATATTGTCTTTTTTGGCATAACAAACGCTTGCAATTCCTAATAGAACTGCAACGATTTCTAGAATAATATCGTAAGTCTGGTAGTCTTTATATTGAGAAAAGAAAAATTCGAACATAATTAGTTGGATTGAATGGAATCATTATTTTCAAATGCATACACTAACGTAAAATTAGTATCCAATTCTGAAAAATGAATGGTGAATTTATCCTCTACCTCTCCATAACTTAAATTAGCTAAAGTTGGTGTTTCGTTTAATTCGAATGGAGTTACTAGAATATGGTCTTTAAAGCTAATGCCTTTTTCGTTTTTAATTTTAAAAATGGCTTCTTTAGCACCCCATTTCACAGTGAGTTTTTTAATGTATTCGGCGAGGTCTGTTTTTTGAAGTCGGTTTAATTCTTCATCATTGACAAACTTGTGCGCGATTTTTAAAATTTTTTCGCGTTGCATTTCGATATCAATACCAACGGGTTCGTTACTTACGATAATTGCTGAAAAATGATGGGAATGGGTAATGGAAATGTAATTGTGGTCTGCCAAATGTGGCTTTCCAAATACATCATATTCTAAATCAAAATCAGAATAACCAGCTAAGGCCAATAATTTTCGGATGCTCAGAAAAGCGCGTTGGTGTATTTCGGACTTCATTCCGTTGAGGCGCAATTGGTTTTTTTGGTTCAATTGTACTTCTTGGTTCAATTGTTCGAACGATTCGGTGATGTCCCAAATTAGGATTTGTGTATTGGAATTGTGATGAATGGTTTTATACAATGGCATACCGAAAACGTGTTTTAGCCCCGACAGAAGTAGCATCCTTTGCTGCCGGTTTTTGGTAGCAAAGATAAAGCGAATGGCGGGAATAGCTCTAAAAAGTAATGAATTTCAATTATTTTATTGATTTTTAAAAGATTAGCTCCCTAAACAATTCATAAAAGTAGGGGAATGTTTTTAAAATCATAAGTTATTATGTAGTTTTGCAAAAATTTTTAGAACAACAAATATACTATAAATGAGTACAGCAACGATGCCTTATGTGGCTTACAAAGTAAAAGACATTTCTCTAGCGGCTTGGGGAAGAAAAGAAATTGAATTAGCAGAAGCTGAAATGCCAGGATTGATGGCACTTCGTGCAGAATATAAAGACGAACAACCGTTGAAAGGTGCTCGTATTGCAGGTTGTTTACACATGACCATTCAAACTGCGGTTTTGATTGAAACTTTAATTGCATTAGGAGCTGAGGTAACTTGGTCTTCTTGTAATATTTTCTCTACTCAAGATCAAGCTGCTGCTGCTATTGCTGCTGCAGGAATTCAAGTATATGCTTGGAAAGGTTTGAACGAAGTAGATTTCGACTGGTGTATTGAGCAAACTTTATTCTTTGGTGAAGACAGAAAACCATTGAACATGATTTTGGATGATGGTGGAGATTTGACTAATATGGTTATTGATCGTTACCCTCATTTAGTTGAAGGTATCAAAGGATTATCAGAAGAAACTACAACAGGAGTTCATAGATTGTACGAAAGAGTAAAAGCAGGAACTTTACCAATGCCGGCAATTAACGTTAATGATTCTGTTACTAAATCGAAATTTGATAACAAATACGGATGTAAAGAATCGGCTGTAGATGCAGTTAGAAGAGCAACCGATATTATGTTGGCTGGAAAAAGAGTAATTGTTTGTGGATACGGTGACGTAGGAAAAGGAACTGCAGCTTCTTTTAGAGGTGCGGGTTCTATTGTAACCGTTACTGAAATCGATCCAATTTGTGCTTTACAAGCAGCAATGGACGGTTTTGAAGTAAAGAAATTGAATACAGTTATTGGAACTGCAGATATCATTATTACTACTACTGGAAATAAAGATATTGTGTTAGGATCTCACTTCGAACAAATGAGAGACAAAACAATTGTGTGTAACATTGGACACTTTGACAACGAAATTGATATGGCTTGGTTGAACAAAAACTTTGGTCATACTAAAAACGAAGTAAAACCTCAAGTAGATATCTACAATGTAAATGGAAAAGATATCATCATCTTGGCCGAAGGTCGTTTGGTGAACTTAGGTTGTGCAACAGGTCACCCAAGTTTTGTAATGAGTAACTCGTTTACCAACCAAACTTTGGCACAAATTGAATTGTGGAAAAACAGTGCTGCTTACAACAATGAAGTGTATATGTTACCAAAACATTTAGATGAAAAAGTAGCGGCTTTACACTTGGCTAAATTAGGTGTAGAATTAGAAACACTTCGTCCAGAGCAGGCAGCTTACATTGGTGTAGAGGTTCAAGGACCATTCAAACCAGAGTATTACAGATACTAAAGAGTTATGATCGTAGCAATACGATTTGCAATTTTTTCGAACCCTTACAGAAATGTAAGGGTTTTTTAATGCCTATTATTTTTATATTTGTTACTATTAACAACTAAAAATAACGCTATGGAAATGAATTTTATTTCGCCAGTAGTGGCGGCTTTTACTACTTTGTTAGTAGGTTTTGTATGGTATCATCCTAAGGTTTTTGGAACGGTATGGATGAAAGAAACGGGTCTAACTCAAGAAGAATTGGAAAAAGGGAATATGCTTAAAATCTTCGGACTAACATTTATCTTTTCTATATTTATTGGAATGGTAATGCAAATGTTATCGATTCATCAAATAGGTGCCATGAGTATGGTTGGTGGGTTTGATAAAGTTGCCGAGGCTAAACCTTCATTTGCTGCATTTATGGCAGATTACGGTACAGTGTTCAGAACGGCTAAACATGGTGCTTTTCATGGATTGTTTACGGGGATTTGGTTTGCTTTCCCAATGATTGCTATCAATGGCTTGTTTGAAAGAAGGTCCTGGAAATACATCTTCATCCATTCTGGATACTGGATGGTTTCCTTAACTATTATTGGCGCGATAGTTTGTGGTTGGGTGTAGCAATAACAGAATAGTATAAAAAATAAAAAACCTGTTTCGCGAGAAACAGGTTTTTTTAAATGATATATAAAATCTACAGATTATGCTTCGAATGGAAGGATAGAAACGTATGATTTATTATCTCTTTTCTTTTGGAACTTAACAACTCCGTCTACTCTTGCGTGTAGTGTGTGATCTTTACTAATGTAAACATTTTCACCTGGATTGTGTTTAGAACCTCTTTGTCTTACGATGATGTTCCCAGCAATAGCAGCTTGACCACCAAAAATCTTAACGCCTAAACGTTTTGATTCTGATTCTCTACCATTCTTAGAACTACCGACACCTTTCTTGTGAGCCATGACGTATTGGTTTTAATATTGTTAATTATTCTTTAGTATCTTCTTTTTTAGCTTTTGGAGCTGCCTTTTTAGCTTTTGGAGCTGCTTTTGGAGCTGCTTCAGTTGCTGGCGCTTCTGCTACTACTTTTTCTTTTTTAGGTGCTGCAGCTTTTTTAGCTCCACCTACTGTAATACCTTCAATTACAATTTGAGTAAGATATTGTCTGTGACCGTTTCTCTTTTTGTATCCTTTTCTTCTTTTCTTTTTGAAAATGATAACTTTATCTCCTTTTAAGTGTTGTAACACTTTGGCTTCTACTGAAGCACCTTCTATAGCTGGGGCGCCTAAAGTTACATTACCTTTATCGTCTAATAAAAGAACTTTGTCAAAAGAAACTTTTGAACCTTCTTCGTTAGCCAAACGGTGAACATAAACCTTTAAGTCTTTGCTTACTTTAAATTGTTGCCCTGCTATCTCTACGATTGCATACATACGAAATTGTTTTTATTAATTTTAAGGTTGCAAATATACAACTAATAATTTACTGTGCAATCCCTTAGTAAAAAAAGTTTTTGGAGCTCTTATAATGTCATAACAACTGTTAATTTTTTGTCAAACTTGAAATTATGAACATATTCAAATTAAAAAAACTATTTTTGATGTAACAATAATACTAAAGAAGTATCTAATTCAAATTCTTTAGGAATATTAAACCTAAATCTAACTTAAAATTATTAATCTTTATGAAAAAATCTATCATGATGTTAAGTGCTGCATTGATGCTGGGTGGAGTTTCTTCTGCTCAGAAAGTCGCTTTCGAAGAGTATGACTTAGACAATGGATTGCATGTAATTTTGCACAACGATCCGTCAGCACCTACTGTGGTGACTTCCGTAATGTACCATGTTGGTGCCAAAGATGAACAGCCAGATCGCACTGGTTTTGCTCATTTTTTCGAACATTTATTGTTTGAAGGAACAGAAAATATCAAACGTGGCGAATGGTTTAAAATCGTTACTGGAAATGGAGGAGTAAATAATGCCAACACTACTGAAGACAGAACGTACTACTATGAAGTTTTTCCTTCAAATAATTTAGAGTTAGGTTTATGGATGGAAGCAGAGCGATTGTTGCATCCGGTGATCAATCAAATTGGAGTTGATACTCAAAATGAGGTGGTAAAAGAGGAGAAAAGATTGCGTTACGACAATAGTCCTTATGGGCAATTGCTACCTCAAGTAAAGAAAAATATGTTTAAAAATCATCCATACCGTTGGACCACAATTGGTTCTATGGAACATTTGGATGCTGCCAAACTAGAGGAATTTCAAGCATTTAATAAAAAATTCTATATTCCTAATAATGCTGTTTTAGTGGTTGCGGGAGATTTTAAACCCGAACAAGCTAAAGAATGGATTCAAAAATATTTTGGAGTAATTCCAAAAGGAACTCCAATCAAGCGTGCTAGTTTTGAGGAAGCACCAATTACAGAAACGATTAAAGCGAATTTTGAAGATCCTAATATTCAATTACCAATGTTGGTTACTGCCTACAGAACACCTTCAATGAAAACAAGAGAAGCGCGTATTTTGGATATGATTTCGTCTATACTAAGCGATGGAAAAAGTTCAAGAATGTACAAGAAAATCGTAGACGATAAGAAAATGGCACTTCAAATTGGAGCGTTCAACTACAGTCAAGAAGATCATGGAACGTACATTTTGTATGGATTACCACAATCTCCATTTACAGCAGCTAATTTATTAGCTGAAATTGACGAAGAAATAGTGAAGCTTCAAACGGAATTAATTTCGGAGAAAGATTTGCAAAAACTGCAAAATCAATTTGACAATCAATATGTAAATAGTAATTCAACTATTGAGGGAATTGCAAGTAATTTAGCAACGTATCATTTGTTATATGGAGATGTAAACTTGATCAATACCGAAATTGAAATGTACCATTCAATTACTCGTGAAGAAATTAGAGAGGTGGCAAAGAAGTATTTGAACCCTAACCAAAGAATGGTGTTGGATTATGTTCCAGTTAAAGATAAATCCCAAAACTAAGATACATCATGAAAAAATCAATTATAATTTTATCAAGCTTATTCATATCAGCGATAATGCAAGGACAAATCATTCCTCAACCCAAATCAGGACCTGCCCCAACAATTAAAATTGGGAAACCAGAGTCTTTCCAATTAAAGAACGGGCTGAAAGTAATGATAGTAGAAAATCATAAATTACCTCGAGTTTCTTTTACTTTAACTCTGGACAATGCTCCTTATTCAGAAGGCGCGAAAAAAGGAGTTGCTGACTTGACAAGTAGTCTAATTGGAAACGGAACCAAAAAAATCTCAAAAACAGCTTTCAATGAAGAAATCGATTTTATGGGAGCTAGTATTAATTTTAGTTCCAATGGAGCTTCTGGGAATTCTCTTTCTAAATATTCAGGCCGTGTATTACAACTGTTAGCAGAAGGAGCTTTAAATCCTAACTTCACTCAAGAAGAATTTGACAAAGAAAAAGCGAAAATAATTGAAGGCTTAAAAGCTAATGAGAAAAGTGTTCCAGCTGTAGCTTCAAGAATAAATGATTTTCTGACTTTTGGTAAAGATCATCCAAATGGAGAGTATGTTACTGAAACCACAATCAAAAATGTCACTCTAGCAGATGTTGAGGCCAATTACAATTCGTATTTTGTTCCTGAAAATGCTTATTTAATTATTGTAGGTGATGTGAAATTTGCCGAAACCAAAAAAGCGGTAGAAAAATTATTCGGTTCTTGGAAAAAAGCTGCTGCTCCAGTTCAAACCTATGCTGAGCCAAAAGACGTAGGGTTTTCGCAAATCAATTTTGTAGATATGCCAAACGCTGTACAGTCAGAAGTAGCTGTGGTCAATTTGGTCAACCTTAAGATGACGGATCCAGATTATTTTCCAGCATTGGTGGCTAATCAAATTTTAGGAGGTGATTTTAATAGTTACTTGAATATGAATTTAAGAGAAGCACACGGATGGACCTATGGAGCAGGATCAAGTATTCGTGGTGACAAACGCCTAACTAAATTTGAAGCTTCAACTCAAGTTCGTAATGCGGTAACTGATAGTACTGTAGTAGAGATTTTTAAAGAATATAAAAAAATCAGAACGGAGAAAGTTACAGATGAAATGCTGGCAAGTGTAAAAGCGGGTTATATAGGACGATTTGTAATGCAAATTGAGAAACCTCAAACTATTGCTGGTTATGCATTGCGTATTCAAACACAAAACTTACCAGCTGACTTCTATGAAAACTATATCAAAAACATTAATGCGGTAACTGCTGATGATGTATTTCGTGTAGCCAATAAATATTTCATGGCAGATAATAGCCGAATTTTGATTGTAGGTAAAGGAGCAGATGTAGTTCCAGCACTTGAAAAATTAAAAATTCCAATTTTGTTTTTTGACAAATATGGAAATGCGGTTGAAAAACCAGTTTTCAAAAAAGAAGTTCCAAAAGGAATGACAGCCAAAACAGTTTTAGATAATTATATTAAAGCTATTGGTGGCGAAAAAGCGGCTATTGCTGTAAAAACAATTGCAATGGTGGGATCAACTACTATTCCGCAAGCGCCAGCACCTTTAAGTTTCAATTCTAAAATTGATGTAAAAGGAAAATTAGCTGTGGAAATAGCTATGGGCGGAATGAGCTTGATGAAACAAGTTGTCAATGAAAAAGGGGCTTTCGTAGTTCAACAAGGTCAAAAAGTTGAACTTAAAGGAAAAGATTTGGAGGACATGAAAGCGGTTGCTACCCCAATTGAAGAATTGATTCTATTGAAAAAACCCGAAGTGAGTTTGACAGGAATTGAAACGATTAATGGAACAGAAGCCTATGCATTGAAAAATGGAAAAACTACCTTGTATTATGATGTTAAATCAGGATTAAAAATAGCGGATGTTATTACAATTGAGCAAGGTGGAAAAACAATGAATAAAACCAATTCATATTTAGATTATCGTGAAGTAAAAGGAGTTAAAGTTCCTTTTAACATGATTCAGAATGTAGGATTTGAATTGAATATTAAAATGACAGATGTTAAAATTAATGAAGGAGTAACAGATGCTGATTTTCAATAAATAACATTTTTATACAAATTAAAGGCGGTCTTATTAGATCGCCTTTTTTTATTTCTTCGCTGAAAGGTATACGCCAATTAATACGATAAACGCGCCTAAGAATTGGATAGGTGTCAGCATTTCGTTGTCTAATAATCCCCAAAAAAATGCCACAATTGGAATTAAATAGGTTACTGAAGTGGCAAATACAGGAGATGATAATTGAATTAATTTGAAGAAGATAATATTCGCAATTCCGGTCCCAATAACTCCTAAAACAACAATAAATAACATCGAATGTTGAACTTGAGCAATAGTCACAACCTCTAAGAAGTCAGTAAAATATAAGATCAAAGTTGCGGGTAGAAGTAAAACTAAAAAATTTCCTGTTGTTATACTTAAAGGCGCCATGCCCGATAAGTGTTTCTTAATTAAATTCACATTTGTAGCATAACATAGTGAAGCAATTATAATTAAAAGGGCATAGTAATAGTTTTGTTCTGGATGATTCATAGCGCCGTTCAAAATGAGTAAAGCACTTCCTAATAGTCCTATAATTACTCCAAAGATTTGGTTGCGTTTAAATTGTAATCCAAAGGCGATACTACCTAAGACCAATGTATTTAAAGGTGTTAGCGAATTTAATATTGAACTTACTGAACTGTCAATTTCTGTTTGTGCAATTGCGAAAAGATAAGCTGGTATGAACGTGCCAAAAAATGCGGTAATTGCAATGAATTTCCATTGTTGAAAAGATATTTTTGAGATGCTTTTGAATCCAATTATTAATAAGAAAACACCAGCAAAAAGTATTCGTAAAGAACCTAATTGTATGGGAGTTAGCCCGATTAACCCTTTTTTTATTAAAATAAAGGAGCTTCCCCAAATCAAAGAAAGAACAGTTAGAAGTACCCATTTGAGATGTTTGGATTCCATAAAATTTAGTTTGGTTCAAAATTCTAATTAATTTCTGAATAGGACCGCTTTTTTTTGATTAATTTTGTCTTTGTAAAAGAAATAAATTCAATTCATATGAAAATCACAAAAACAATAGTTGCATTGGCATTCGTTAGTCTTGTAATGACATCTTGTAAAAAAGAAGCCGCAACAACAGAAATACCTGCTGAAAAAACAGCTGAAACACCTAAAAAAGAAGTAGTAATTGCTGCCCAAAATGTGCAAACTGCTAGTTTTGAAATTGAAGGAATGACTTGTGCAATTGGTTGTGCCAAAACTATCGAAGAAGAATTAGGCGCATTAGAGGGTGTTCAAAAAGCAACGGTTGATTTCGATTCTAAAAAAGCGACTGTTGTATTTGACAAAACAATTCAAAATCAAGACAATTTGACAAAAGTAGTCGAAGCTACTGCAGATGGGAAAACATACAAAGTAGTTTTGCCTAAATCATAAACTAGATTGATATATTAAATAAAAAAAGCATCCATAAGGATGCTTTTTTTATTTCCATTTCAAGGTTTCCATAAGTCGCTGCATATCGTTTTGAATATAACTTGTAGCTGGCATAATGGAGTCAAAGTTAGGTTTAGCATAAAAATAGACTGAACCAGTTACGAAATGTTTAGTGCTATCTGTAACGTAAAATTGAGAATTAGTTGCTGCATTTCCATCTACTTGGTAAAACATCCCAAATACTTTTTCTTTTTGGTTTAAGTAAGGTTGTTCCAAAATGTCATCTGCTTTAATAACGTGTTCATAGGTTAATTTTTGAGCATCACGTAATAAGTTATTGATGTTTCCATTTACAGTTTTATGAGTAAGATAAATTGTTGCTTTCATTTTTGGATATGTAATTGTAAATCCGCAGTCTGGATTTCCTTTAATCACAGCGTCCGAATTCATTTCAAAGGTAAAAGGGCAATTGCTCTCAAATTGGGCATAACTGGCTTCAGGGTAATCAAGTCGTAAATGGCTTGAAGGTTTTGGTAATGCTTCTTTTTTACAACTTGACATAGTCAAGGCTACAATAATAAGTAGAACAAAAGAGTTTGTTTTTTTTGACATAACAAAGTGGAACATGTTTAGCAATTAAAAAGGCAAATCGTTAATTGGCAAATTCGTATTTTGTGGTTCTAAAGGAGTTGATTTGTTGTTTTCGGAATCTTTCTTTGTATTCAAAAAAGTAAATTCTACCACTTGAATTTCAGAAGTGTGTTTAGATGTACCATCTTCAGCTTGCCATTGACGCGATTTAATTCGACCCTCTACGTAAATTTTATCTCCTTTAGAAAGGTATTTTTCACATAATTCTGCAGCTTTATTTCGCACTACTAAATTGTGCCATTCAGTAGAAGTGATTTTCTCGTTGGTTGTTTTATTAATGTACACTTCGTGAGTTGCCAATTGAAATCGGCCAATACAATTACCTCCTTCAAAATAATGTAATTTTACCTCGTCTCCTAGATAGCCAATTAGAATCACTTTATTTACTGTCCCATTCATAGTGTAGTATTTGATTCAAAGATAGGATTTTTATTTTGCTTCAATAAAATTATGAAGCACTATCGGAAATGGATAGGTTTTTAAATCAGTCGAGTTGATTCCGTTGGGAATAGTTCCAGCTATTTTTACTTTCCAAAATTTGATATGCAAATGTTGGTGTGACAGTTTGTGGATGATGCTTTTGGAATTTTCTTCTCCTATAGAAACAATATTGTAATCTTGAAAATCGGATTTGATTTGCTTAGATAGGCTAGCGAAATTTTCTTCTTTTTCAGTTTCAATTAATGGGAATTCATAGAGGTTGTGCCAAATGCCTTTATCGATTCTTTTTTGAATAATGGTGTTGGCCAGATCATCAGAAAAGATGAGGTAATTGAAATATCGGTTTCTAACTTTTAGTTTTTTCAATTTTACAGGTAGCAGGTCAACTTTCTTTTTTTGCAAAGCCGCACAGCTTTGGTTAAAAATACAATTGGAACAATTGGGGCTTTTTGGAACGCATTGTAAAGCACCAAATTCCATTATGGCTTGATTAAATAAAGCTGGATTTTCATTTGGAATTAATTCCATAGCCAAAGCACAGAATTCCTTTTTGGCAGAAGCCGAAGAAATATCGGTTTCAATATCAAAATAGCGCGAAAGCACTCTAAAAACATTCCCATCCACAACTGGAACTACTTCGTTATAAGCAAATGAGGCAATTGCCGCAGCAGTATATTCGCCAATTCCTTTTAACTGAAGTAAGTCTTTGTAGTTATTTGGAAAAACGCCGTCAAGTTCGTTTGCAATAAATTGAGCGGTTTGATGCAAGTTTCTAGCTCGAGAATAATAGCCTAATCCTTGCCATAATTTTAAAACTTGTTCTTCATGTGCATTGGCTAAATCAAAAACGGTAGGGAAAGCATTTGTAAACGAAAAAAAATAAGGCATTCCTTGCGCCACTCGCGTTTGTTGGAGCATAATTTCTGAGAGCCAAATAGGGTATGGATTAGTAGTATTTCGCCAAGGCAAATCGCGTTTGTTTTGTAAATACCAATCTATCAATAACTTAGAAAAATCCATTGTTAAATATTTGTTTGCAAAAGTAAAAGTTTATGTGATTAAAATTTAATGAATTAGCTTGAATAATTGTTTTTTTAATTCATATATTTGCAAACTCAAAAAAATAGTACAACATTTATAAATTAAGGAAAGAAAATGACGAAAGCAGATATCGTAGCGAAAATTTCAGAGAAATTAGGTCTAGAAAAAGGAGATGTTCAAGCAACTGTAGAAACTTTTATGAATGAAGTTAAAACTTCATTAGAAACTGGAGATAACGTATATTTAAGAGGTTTTGGAAGTTTCATTGTTAAAACAAGAGCTGAAAAAACAGGAAGAAATATTTCTAAAAATACAACCATAAAAATACCTGCTCACAATATTCCTGCTTTTAAACCGGCAAAAGTTTTTGTAGAAGGCGTAAAAATCAATAACGAAGCAAAATAAAATAGTAATTAATCATAAAATCTACAAGATATGCCAAGTGGTAAAAAAAGAAAGAGACATAAGGTAGCGACGCACAAACGTAAAAAAAGAGCGAGAGCTAACCGTCACAAGAAGAAAAAGTAGTTTTAAACTACTTTTTTCTTTTTAAACGTTCATTGAAATCGAAAATTAGTAATCAGTCCTCAGTTATTAGTATTCAGCATGCTGAATGTACAGAACTGTCCGCGGCTAGCTAGTTTTCCCCGGGTTCAATACCTGTTAAAAATATTGTTTAATCCATCCTTACTATAAGTTGGTAGTCGATGTTTGTGAGTTTATGGTCTTTTCCAGAAACAAACAATCAAACGATTCACGACCCATTGTTCGGATAAAAATGTACAGCGTGAATAAAGAATTAATCATTCGATCCAGTTCAGAAGCCGTAGATTTTGCCTTATTAAAAGATGGAAAACTAATTGAATTGCACAAGGAAGAAGAAAAAAGCAACTTTCAAGTTGGTGATATTTTTATTGCCAAAATTAGAAAACCCGTTGCTGGACTAAATGCTGCTTTTGTGAATGTTGGCTTCGAAAAAGATGCCTTTTTACATTATCACGACTTAGGTCCTAATTTAGCTTCCCAACTGAAATTCATAAAACTTGTAAGCGCAGGTAAATTAAAAGATTTCTCCCTAAAATCATTTCAGTTTGACAACGAAATTGATAAAGACGGTACCATTACAGATGTTTTGAGTGCCAATCAATCAATTTTAGTACAAGTCGTAAAAGAACCAATATCAACCAAAGGGCCAAGAATTAGCGCTGAGCTTTCTCTTGCTGGACGTTTTATTGTGTTAGTTCCTTTTTCTGATCGTGTTTCTATTTCTCAAAAAATAGAAGACAAAAAAGAAAAGGACCGTTTGAAAAGACTTGTACAATCAGTTAAACCAAAAGG
Organism: Bacteroidota bacterium; assembly: GCA_046048915.1. GTDB lineage: Bacteria > Bacteroidota > Bacteroidia > Flavobacteriales > Flavobacteriaceae > Flavobacterium. Next base: position 82,129 of record JBJOFE010000003.1, read on the forward strand.
ATTTGGTGTTATTGTTCGCACAGTAGCCGAAGGCAAAAATACAGCCGAATTAGAAAAAGATTTGCAGAACCTGCTTAGCAGATGGACTGCAATGTGTAAGAAATTACCAACTGCTCATCACCCGTCAAAAGTATTAGGAGAGCTCAATAGAGCTTCTTCAATATTAAGAGATGTATTTAATGATACCTTTAGTGGTATTCAAATTGATGATGAAGAGTTGTACCAACAAACAAAGGATTATGTGCAAGAAATTGCACCATCCAAAGAATCAATTGTGAAGTTTTATCAATCCAATGATACTCCCATTTTTGAGAAATACAATATAGAGAGACAAATCAAGACTTCGTTTGGAAAAACGGTTTCTATGAGTAAAGGGGCTTACCTTATTATCGAACATACCGAAGCTTTACACGTTATTGACGTGAACAGTGGAAATCGTTCGAATAAAGCTTCTAATCAAGAAGACACCGCCATGGAAGTGAATATGATTGCTGCCGCCGAAATAGCAAGACAATTGCGTCTTCGCGATATGGGCGGAATCATCGTAGTTGATTTTATTGATATGGCGAATCCTGAAAATCGCAAAGTATTATTCGACTTCTTACGAGAAGAAATGAGTGATGATAAAGCCAAACACAAAATCTTACCGCCAAGTAAATTTGGATTAGTTCAAATTACTCGTCAACGCGTAAGACCAGAAATGAATATTAAAACTAGAGAAGAAGATCCAAATAATGAAAGTGGCGAAATTGAAGCGCCAATTCTTATCATTGACAAGATTACTTTAGATCTAGAAAGAGTTCTTAAAAGTCATACAAATGTAGTACTTAATGTACATCCATTTGTGGCTGCATACCTTACTAAAGGTTTTCCATCAATACGTTCAAAGTGGTTCTTTGAACATAAAAAATGGGTGAAAATTATACCACGTGACGCTTACACGTATTTAGAATACCATTTCTTTGATAAAAAAGGAAATGTTATTTCAGAATAAATAAGAAACCGCCTTTCGAAAGAGAGGCGGTTTTTTTATGCTTAAGTGTGAGATTATTTAGTATTTATTTTCTACGCTCTGCAAAAAATCGTTTCATTAGTGCTCCTGCTTCTTCAGCCAATACTCCTGAAACTACTTCGGTTTTCGGATGCAATTGGGTTCCCATTACGGTACAACCCCGTTGCTCGTCGCTTGCGCCATATACAATTTTGGAAATCTGGCTCCAATACAAAGCTCCAGCGCACATTTGGCAAGGTTCCAATGTCACATACAAAGTACAATCTTTCAAGTATTTTCCGCCCAAGAAATTAGCAGCGGCTGTAATGGCTTGCATTTCGGCATGAGCCGTAACATCATGTAATAACTCGGTTAGATTGTGACTCCGCGCAATGATTGTATTGTTGATCACAATAACCGCACCTACCGGAATTTCACCTTTATCAAAAGCCATCTCAGCTTCTTGTAAGGCTTTCTTCATAAAATAGGTATCGTTGAAAGGGTTTTCCATTTGGCAAAAATAAGAATTCAATTTGTACATTTGCACCATGTCAAACAATTTACTTTCAAGCATTAATAGTCCTATTGATTTACGTCAACTTGATGTGCATCAGTTGCCACAATTGGCTCAAGAGCTTCGTAACTTTATTATCGATGTAGTTTCGGTTAAAGAAGGGCATTTAGGCGCTAGTTTGGGAGTAGTAGAATTGACCATTGCCTTGCATTATGTTTTTGACACACCTAATGATTGTTTGATTTGGGATGTTGGGCATCAAGCGTATGGTCACAAAATAGTGACAGGTCGTAGAGCAAATTTTCATACCAACAGGCAACTTCACGGGATTTCCGGTTTTCCAAAACGAAGCGAAAGTGAGTACGATGCTTTTGGTGTAGGCCATTCCTCTACCTCTATTTCTGCCGCTTTGGGAATGGCAATTGCAGCTAATTTAAAAGGAGATATTGAAAGACAACATATAGCAGTCATTGGCGATGCTTCGATCGCTTCGGGAATGGCTTTTGAAGGATTGAATCATGCGGGTGTAACCGATGCCAATTTATTAGTAATTTTAAATGATAACGCTATTGGGATTGATCCAAGTGTAGGTGCCTTGAAAAACTATTTGACTTCAGTCAAAGAAGGAAAAAATCCAAGACAAAATAACATGATTAAGTCCTTGAATTTTGATTATTCCGGACCTATTGACGGTCATGATATTCAGGCAGTTATTCAAGAATTAGAGCGACTTAAAAAAGTAAAAGGACCAAAGTTTCTTCATATAATTACTACCAAAGGTAAAGGACTACAACAAGCAGAAGAGAATCAAGTGCAATACCATGCGCCAGGAAAATTTGACGCTAATACAGGAAATATTATTACTAAATCAGATGAAAATCTAGCGCCAAAATACCAAGATGTTTTTGGTGAAACGATTTTGGATTTGGCTAAAAAGAATGAAAACATCATAGGGATTACTCCGGCAATGCCAACAGGTAGTTCGCTAAAATTGATGATGGATGCTTTTCCTAATCGTGCTTTTGATGTGGGAATTGCCGAACAACATGCAGTTACTTTGGCAGCTGGAATGGCTACCCAAGGCATGATTGTTTTTTGTAATATCTATTCTACATTTTTGCAAAGAGCTTACGATCAAGTAATTCACGATGTAGCCTTACAAAACTTACCCGTAATATTTTGTTTGGATCGTGCCGGTTTAGTAGGTGAAGATGGGGCTACTCATCATGGCGTTTTTGATTTGGCTTATTTGCGATGTATACCGAATTTAATAGTCTTTTCTCCAAAGGACGAAATTGCTTTACAGAACATATTATATACCGCTCAATTAGGATTAGATCACCCTATTGCAATTCGTTATCCTAGAGGGCGTGGACAAAATATTAATTGGAAAACACCCTATCAACAAATAGCTATTGGCAAAGGCCAATGTCTAAAAGAAGGAACTCGAATAGCTGTTTTATCTAACGGAACTATTGGAAATAATGTAATGCAGGCATTGCACAATTTAAATAACCCAAGCGCAATTTCACATTATGATTTTCCCTTTGTTAAACCTTTAGACGAACTACTATTGCATAGTATTTTTACCAAATTTGAAATTATAATTACTATTGAAGACGGTGTAATCAATGGTGGTTTTGGTAGTGCAATTTTGGAGTTTGCATCAGTGAATAATTACCATTCAAAAATTCAGATACTGGGTGTGCCGGATGAATTTATTGATCAAGGAACTGTTTTGGAATTACAACAATATTGCAAAATTGACGTTTTGAGTTTAGAAAAAGTGTTTAATAAATATCTATAATTTAGTTTTTTTGTATTAAATATGAGGCTTAAAATCGTTAGTTTGTTTTTATTTTATACGTTATCCGTTTTGGGTCAAGAATCTATTTCATTGCCACCAAAGGATTCTTCATCGCATTGGATAAATAAGAATAAGGTAGGATTTGATATTTCGCAGATAGCATTTGTAAACTGGAGTGCTGGAGGTAATAGTGCTATATCAGGTTTAATAAAAGGCGATTTTTCTCGCGTGTATTCAAAAGGAAATCAGAAATGGGTAAATGAGCTAATTATTCGATATGGATTAAATCAGCAAGATGGTGTAGAATTGAGAAAGACAGAAGATATCATACAATTGAGTTCTACTTTTGGTTATCGAAAAGACTCCATTACAAATTGGTATCATTCGGCTAAATTTAATTTTAATACACAATTTACAAATGGATATGCTTATCCTAACACGGATAAAGCGATTTCTAGATTGTTTGCTCCAGCCTATTTTTTTCTGGGTGTTGGGGCTGAAAATGCTAGCAAATCGAAACACAGGGTGTTTTATATATCTCCGTTTACATTCAAAAATACCCTAGTGCTGGATCAGCATCTGGCTAATCAGGGTGCTTTTGGGGTTCTAAAAGCACAATATGATTCTAAAGGCAATATGATTGTTCAAGGTAAAAATTCCAAAACAGAATTAGGTTTCTTATTTACAAGTTATTATAAAAAAGAAATTTTTAAGAATATTACGTTGGTTAATAGATTAGTATTGTATTCGGATTATATCAATAATTTTGGAAATATAGATGTCGATTATGATTTTATTCTTGATTTAGTGGTCAATCAATATGTTCGAGCTACTATTGGTGCCCGAATTATTTATGATGATGATATTAAAGCAAAAGAAGAAGTAGATGGTAAACAGGTTACAGTTGGACCAAAATTACAAATAAGACAAATGTTAGGGGTTGGTCTTGTATATACTTTTTAAACCACCATTAAATTACATCCTCGAATATCGGAATGGTCAAATCGACCTAATACTTCAAAACTACCGTCACTATATATTTTGCCTAAGTCTTGTGTAGCAATAAATGAACAGGAATTGATATTCGCTAAGTCAATTACATTGATTCCTCCAGTTTTCCCTTCTCTTACATAGGATAAAGCATCTTCGGTATCGCGAACTAGAATTTGCATCCAAGAAGGACATTGAAAAATCCCTTCACCTAAAGAATAGGCTTGCGAAAGTAATTCTGTCATTCCATATTCTGAATGGATGGACTTCACACCAAAGCCATTACAAAGTTCTTGGTGTAATTCTTCGCGAATCATTTCTTTTCGTTTGCCTTTCATGCCACCCGTTTCCATGATAATCGTATTTTCTAACAGGAAAGAATGTTTTTCGATTAAATCCAATAAAGCATAAGTGACGCCAATTAGAATCACATTTTGACCTGATTGGTCCAACTGAATTATTTTTTCAATAAGTTCATCGTAATTATGCAAGTAAAATCCGCTTTCAGGATGATTGGATAGTTGAATTAAATCAGCAACCATATGAATTAATGAGGAACCTTCACGCTCTAAATAGGAGGGAAGCAAAGCCAATACTACATAATCTTCAATGTTGCCATAGAATTGTGAAAATCCTTTGCGGTAGCTTTCTTCATAAATACTAACATCAGTAACTAAATGTTGGCTCGTAACCATTCCAGTTGTACCACTGCTTGTGAAAGTAGTTTGGATAGGATTGGAATTTGACACTACTTCGTGACTTTTAAAAAACTGAATGGGTAAAAAAGGAATTTGTTGGATGGTTTTTACCTTTTGGACATCGGTTTTTAAAAAATCGCAAAATTCACGATACGCCAAATTAGTCTCGTATTGAAAACGAAAAACTTTCAAAGCCATTTTGTCAAATTGCTTTTGATTACTAATAGTGAATATATCGTGAGTTGAAATCAAGAATTATTTTTTCACAAAAGTAATTGAAATAAATGGGAAAAGAAATGGGTATGAAACATACCTTTTATGGTAGCAAATTTATCGAATAATTAATTTTCGTGTGGCAGTGCTTTCTTCCTCTCTTATTTTGATAATGTATACGCCAGGAGAAAGAGACGAGATGTTTAATTCTCTAGTATTTAATTGAGTATAAAACACTTTTTTGCCTAAAACATCAAAAATTTGGATTTCTTTTTCTGCATCATTTTTTGTTGCAATGTACACTTTCCCATTAGTTACAGGATTAGGATACAAGCTCAAACCTTCAATGGATGACTCTTGTATTTTGGATTGCTGTTTAACGTCTTGTGCCTTGGCGCTTGAAACAATTAACAGCAAAAACAGAAAAGGGATGTAGTACAACTTCTTCATGTTCTGAAAGTAACATTATAAAAGTACTATTTTTTTCTACAGAAATACTAAAATGGATAAAAAATCGTTTGGTCAAAAAAAAATGTATTTTTTTTAAAATTAATTTAACATTGCAAACAATTATAAATCAAATACTTAACTGCTAATTTAATTGAAAATCGTATAGATTTGTGTTTCAATGTTACCAAATTGTTAAGTAAATGTTTGGTAGATGTAAATTAATGTCTATATTTATTATCGAATTATTAACAATTAAAACCTAACAAAATGAAAAAAATTATGATGATCGCAGTGTTAGTAGTATCTAGTGTAACTTTTGCACAAAATAGAGAGCCTAAATTAGAAGAAGTAAACGGTTTAGTTAAAGCAACATATTATCACGAAAACGGAGAAATCCAACAAGTAGGATTTTTTGCTGATGGTAAATTAGAAGGAAAATGGGTTTCTTATAATGAGAATGGTGTAAAGATTGCAATTGCTGAATATTCAAAAGGTGAAAAAGTAGGAAATTGGTTCTTCTGGAACAATGAAGGACTTTCTGAAGTTGATTTTTCTAAAGATAGTATTCTATCTGTAAAAAAATGGAGTAATGGAACAGTTGCTTTAAATTAATCTTGTAGTAGATTAATAGAAAAACCCCTGTTAGGATTTCCTAACAGGGGTTTTTTAATTTATGGAAGAACCTATTGAATTAAATCTACTCCATTTACTTTTGACCAAGCTCCTGCAGTTAAACTTGCACCAGTAGCAGAAGAGCTAAGGGTATAATTGGCATCTAGAAAATTTACTGTAATAGTTGTTCCAACAGTTGCAAATTTAGATGTAGTATTATCGTTTATTTTAACTGAAGTTAATTTAATTTTACCCTCATTAACTTGTGTGTTAGCATTAGCATCTTGAATACGAACTGCTGTTGCTCCAGTTGTAATATAACCCGAAATTACAATATTTGAAAAATGACCATTCCCGTGTTTTTTAAATTGAATCGCATCATATTCAGCAGCAGATGAACCTCCTTCTGTAACTGTTCCTGCAGCTCTTTTTAAAGTTATATTTGAAATCACAGGGTAGAAAGCATTGTTATTATTAGAAGCTTCAATTTCCATCCCGAAATTTCCTGTTGTTACCTGGTATGCATACCAGTTAGTATTGTTTTCGCCTTTCCAACCGTCTTGCCAGTCAAAAGAATCATCAAAATTTCCGTAAGAAATTAAATGTTTAGCACTCACTGTACCACCATAAAATTCAAAACCATCATCAGCACCTTTGTATGAAACTAGATTCTCTAAAATAGTTCCAGATCCTACAGAATAAAATGAAAATCCATTCATTTCACTTGTTCCATCTGTAATTTTTTTACCAGCGTATTCTACTCTAACATAACGTAATGTTCCGCCATTGTGAGCAGCATTAGTTCCACCATATGATAAATTTAAACCATCTTCAGAGTTTTTAGAAGCAACCGCAACACCATTTACAGGAGCGCCAGTTATTGGTGCATCACCATACATGATAATTCCACCCCAAGCTCCTGGAGTTGCTGAAGGTTCAGTTAAAACAATCGGTTGAGAAGCAGTACCATTCATAATTAATTTACCACCGTTTTCAACCACAAGAGCATCCACCCCATCAGCTGCATTTGCAGTAATTGTTGACCCTGCATCAAAAGTTACAGTAACTCCAGATTTGATCTTTACAATTCCTTTTAATGTGTAATTTCCATAAGCAATGGTTTTGGTAGAAGTAATATCCCCTGTTAATTCGCCAACTACTGGTGTTTGAGTTGTGTCTTCATCATCAGTTGTTGAACATCCTGTAAAAGTTAAAGCTAAAATTGATAAGCTTAAAATTAATTTTTTCATTGTTTAATTTGTTTATTTAAATTATTAAGGCAAATGTATTTGACTTGTATTTTTTTAATGTATAGTAATTGTTATAAAATTGTTAGTCGTTGAATAATTAATAGTTTCCTGAATGTTACTTAATTGTAAACAAAAAAGAGCAGTGAATAACTGCTCTTAATTTGTTTAGAAAGAATAAGTCAAGTTAGTTGAAAACCCAATTCCTCTTTGGTATGATTGAAGCAAGTAAGATGCTTCGTCAATAGAAATTTTATTATTGGTTCCTAACTCTCTTTTGTAAATAGGATCTAGTATGTTATCTACTGAGAATTTAAAATTCCATTTTTTATTGATAACACTACTCCAAACTAAATCTAATTTATGAAATGGTTTTTCATAGATATGGTCGTATCCAGCAATTCCTACTGCAAAAATTCGTTCTCCATACACACTGTATACTAATGAAGCTGTATTTTTCCATGCATCCCCTGAATTAAATTCATATTTAATATCTGAATTTACTAACCAATCAGAGGCTCCTTGTAACTCTCTCTTTTCAAAAGTATCGAAGTAACCACTTCTATTTTTGTTTACTGTTGCTTCTGTAAACATTAGGGATGTATTGAATCCAAATGAGAATCCTTTCAAATTATCATTAATACGTGATAATTGAACTAAAAACTCAAATTCTGCACCAAATAACTGAGCACTTTTGTTATTAAAGTAAGTTATAGTTTGCCCACTACCTGTAGCACTTGAAAGCACTGTTCTTTCGATTGGATTGTCTATATATTTGGCAAACACTGTAGCAGCAAATAATTCTTTGCTAGTTGGGAAAATTTCAAATTTTAAATCAGCATTATAATTTTCACTGTTAATTAGGTCTGAATTTCCTCTTTCAGTTGTTCCATCAGCATTAATTAAGTTAATATCAAGACTTTCAAAAAGAACTGGTTTAGTATACGTTTTTGAAGCTGTAAAACGAATATTGCTTTTTTCTGAAGCTACATATTTAACATTTAAAGAGGGTAAAATATATAATTTTTCAACTGTCTTTTTTCTGTATGGGCTTGAGATTGGATCAGAAATCGTTCTGAATTTGTATTCACGAATTGTATTTTCTGCTCTAAGTCCAGTGTTAATTTCTAATTTATCATTTAAATGAAGCAATAAATTCGTGTAAACCCCATCAGCTCTTTGAAAAACTTTTGTTTTGTATTCACTTGAAGATTCTTCTTGAAAAAACATTTTATTATTAGTTACATCACTTTGAATAGTTGACTCTATTTCATTAACGTTCACAATAGTTGGGATTGAAGCTCCGTTTGGTTTACCAAAGGCAAATCTAAATTTAGAAATCATATATTCAGCAAAACCATTGTATCCAATAGACAATTTATTTTGTTTGTCTTCGTTTTTACCAAATTTCAAGTTGTATTCAAGTTTTCCTGAAAAATGGAAATTATTGTCGATGTTGAAAAATTGACGGATTAAATTGTTACCACCATACTGGGTTTCAACCTGAGTTTCACTAATTTTTCTACCAGTGACAAATTTTCTATCTGGTTGATTGTAATTAGTTCTAGTATAGGATATACCTCCGTTTACAGAATGTTTATCATCAGCAGTGATTTTATAATTTCCAAACAATTGGTTGGTGAAATATTGTGACTCTTCATACTGGTTCAATCGGATAAACTCATTTGGATTTTGAATTGCAGTTCTAGTGTAACCCAATTGGTCTTGGATACTATTCTCAGTTGATTTTAAATACAAACTATTAGTGAATAAATTTAAACGACTTGATTTATATTGCAATCCAAATAATACAGAAGATTGAGTCGAAAATTTGTATTGAACTCTATTTAAATTGTTATCGTAAATACCTTGTCCTTGAGAAAATGTTCTATCAACACCTTCTCTAATTTGGTATTTATTATCAAAATTAGTAGCGAAATTGTAGTATAATTTATTGTCACCAATTTCGAATTTATCTGTATGGCTAACGCCAAAACTAGTATTTAACGGCGCTTGTTTTTTAGTTACATTCCAAGTAGATTGATAATCATTACTTATTCTAGCTGATGGTTTTGTTCCATAAGCTGAAGGCATTGTTCTTTCCTGACCTCCAAATCCAAAGAAGCTATTTGTATTAGTTGCATCACTTGAAATTAAAAAATCACTCAAGTTATTATTAGTTGTAAAACCTGTTCCAAATGATATTTTAGTTTGACTTTCGGTTGGTTGAGAAGTTGTTACATCAATAGTCGCTCCTGCGAAATCACCATATAGATTAGCATTAAATGTTTTGTAAACATCCATAAAACCAACAACATCTGTTGGGAATTGATCTAATGGAATTATCTTTTTAAATGGACTGTTAGATGGCACTGCTAAGTTATTTAAAAGCAAATTATTATATCGATCCTCTAAGCCTCTAATAAACAATCCTTTTGATTCAACTTTAGAAATACCAGTAATCTTTGTTAAACCTTCTTCAACGTCACTAATACCTTTTGCTGAAAGCTCTTGGGCACCAATACTTTGTTTTATTGCAGCTGCATTTTTTTGATCTAAAAGTAAAGCAGTAGCTTTTTCTCTATTTGCTTTAGCTTTCACCACAACATCCTTTAAAGTGTAGTTGCCAGAGCCTAAAGTTTTATTTAAAACAACAGTCTCGTTAGCTTTCACAGAAATTGGCATTTCTATGTTTTCATAACCTACAAAGCTAAATTGAATAGTATAATTTCCTGCAGGAAGACTTATGCTGTATTTTCCATCGATGTCAGTATTTACTCCGATAGTTGTTCCTTTTATAAGAACATTTGCGAATGGAAGGGGTTGGTTTTTTGATTCTTTGTCTAAAAGCGTACCTGAAACAGTACCTTTGTTTTGTGCGAAACCTATTGCACAAATGAATAATGTAATTAATACAAATTTTAATTTCATTTTAATAGTTTTAATTTTTCTGCAAATTAACCGCAGCAATGTTGTTTCGAGGTTATCACTTTGTTATATTTTCAATAACTTAATATTACCAAATTGTTACTAGATTAAATTTAGGTTAACTCGATTTTCGATGTGTAAATTTCTATATATTTACAACTTGTTAATCTAAATAAGTATAACTTAGATTCAAATAAAATAAACTATGGCAAAGAATAAAGCTAAAATCTTATTGGTCGATGATGAACCAGATATTTTAGAAATTGTTGGGTATAATTTATCCCAAGAAGGATATCAAATTAGTACTGCTTCTAATGGAAAAGAAGCCGTTGCTAAAGCAAAATCAGAGTTGCCAGATTTAATTATTATGGACGTCATGATGCCCGAAATGGATGGTATCGAAGCCTGCGAAATCATTAGAAAACTACCTGAATTACCTAACGTAATTATTACCTTTCTAACTGCACGTAATGAAGATTACACTCAAGTGGCTGGTTTTGATGCAGGTGCTGATGATTATATTAGTAAACCGATCAAGCCAAAATTATTGGTAAGTAAAGTAAACGCTTTGTTACGACGTTTTAACGATCAACAAAAAAATGTGGGAACTTTAAGTGTTGGCGGGATTGAAATTAATCGAGAGGAGTATATAATTATTAAAGACGGAATCGAAATCTCATTGCCGAGAAAAGAATTTGAATTGTTTTATTTACTAGCATCTAAGCCTGGTAAAGTATTTAAAAGAGAAGAAATTTTAGATACAATTTGGGGGAATGATGTAATTGTTGGAGGAAGAACAATCGACGTTCACATCAGAAAGTTAAGAGAAAAAATAGGGGATGATTATTTTAAAACTATCAAAGGAGTGGGTTACAAATTAGAAGTGTAATCACTTTTTAAAAAAAGTAGTACTTTAGACAACGCATTTATTGCGTTGTTTTTTTATTTAATACAGTTATGGCCGTTAAAAAAAGTTTTAAGAAAAATTATCAATTTGCCCTTAAATCATCTTCTCTGATCAGTTTGTTTACCACACTATTGGGAATGATTTTAATGCGATTTACCTTGCAGCAAGATAAAAACGCGGTGCTTCTATATGGGTTCTTGTATTTTACTGTCGTATTTGTTTTTTCATTCTTGGTATTGCAATACCGAATCGAACGATTCATATACAGTAGAATTAAACGAATTTATGACGACGTTGCCATATTGGAATCATCCACTATGGGAAGTCAACCTATAGCAACCGATATGGAAACGCTTTCGCGAAAAGTGAAAAAATTTGCCTCGGATAAAAAATTGGAGATTGAAATGTTGCAAGTAAGAGAGCAATACCGTAGAGAATTTTTGGGTAATGTTTCCCATGAATTAAAAACACCATTATTTACGGTTCAAGGATATTTATCTACACTGACAGATGGAGCTTTTGAAGACAAGACAATATTAAAGAAATATTTAGATCGCGCTGAAAAAGGAGTTGAACGATTAATTTATATTGTGGAAGATTTAGATATGATTAGCAAATTAGAATCGGGCGAGTTGAATTTAGAAATTTCTGAATTTGATATCGTAATTTTAATTCAAAGTGTGGTCGATATGTTAGAGATGAAAGCCAATAAAAAGAACATCACACTTTTAGTTGAACATAATAATAAGCCGATGTGGGTGGCTGCAGACAAAGACAAATTGCAACAAGTAATTATCAATTTAATTGTAAACTCAATTAAATATGGAAGAGAAGGTGGTGAAACGGAGATTTCAGTAACTGGATTTACCAGTAAAAAATTCTTAGTGCGTATTACTGATAACGGTGAAGGAATAGAGTCTAATAATATTCCTCGTCTTTTTGAACGATTTTATCGCGTTAATAAAAGTGGTTCTCGTTCAGAAGGAGGATCTGGTCTTGGCTTGTCTATTGTCAAGCATATTGTAGAAGCCCACAAACAAAAAATATATGTTGAAAGTGAATACGGAGTTGGTTCTGAATTTTCATTTACAATTGACAGAGCTGCAAAAAAAAGATAGAGATACCAATAGCCCAAAACATCAATAAATTAGTGTTAATTTTAATTAAATAAATGTTGATACTACAAGATTAATTCTATTTTTGTTGTAATGAAAAAACTAGCCAGTATATTACTTTTTTTATTCGTTTTATTTTTAATTACGCCTACTGTTGTAAGTGCGATTGAAAATGATGGCGATATTTCGGTAGTATCCAATTTTTCTGAAGAAGAACAAGTTCAAAAAGACATCAAGCTACTTTTTTATTTTGAACAAATTCCCAATAGACTCTCTCTGCCATCTGTAACAAATGAATTTGTATCTTTTGAGAATACATTAAAACACAACGATATTTCATTAGGAATTTTTATACCACCACCAGAACTAAGTTAAAGCCCTTTTTTTTTTAAGCGAATTGTTTTAAAACGAGTCGATGCACTTTTAAAATCACGCTTTGTTTTTATTTATAATTTAGTTCAATATCATGTCAAAAAATAACAATCTTTTTGCCAACCTTAAATCTGATTTTGCTTCCGGTTTAGTGGTTTTTTTGGTGGCGCTACCTTTGTGTTTAGGAATTGCAATGGCTTCAGGAGCCCCTTTGTTTTCTGGAATTATTTCTGGAGTTATTGGAGGAATCGTAGTCGGTTATTTGAGTCAATCTCATATTAGTGTTTCGGGTCCGGCCGCGGGATTAACCGCTATCGTATTAACCGCGATTACTGATTTAGGGGCATTTGACGTATTTCTAACCGCTGTTTTTATCGCAGGTTTATTTCAATTAGCGCTGGGTTTTTTGAAAGCAGGAACGATTTCAAATTATTTTCCTACCAATGTAATCGAAGGTATGTTAGCGGGTATCGGAATTATTATTATAATGAAACAATTGCCACATGCGGTTGGTTTTGACAGTGATTTTGAAGGTGACCAATCTTTTATTCAGGCTGATGGGAGTAATACTTTTTCATCTTTGTTTCATGTTTTTAATTATGTGCAATTAGGTTCGATCGTGATATCTATGGTGTCATTGGGTATTTTGATCGCTTGGGATAAAGTTCCGTTTCTTAAAAAGTTAAAATTAATTCCAGGTGCCTTAGTGGCAGTTATCGCTGGAATCGTTTTGAACGAATTCTTTGTCAATTCAGGAAGTAGTTTGGCTATTGCCAAAGAACATTTGGTCTCATTACCTGTTCCTTCTTCGTTTGAGGATTTCAAGCATATTATTGTTACTCCTAATTTTAATGGGTTTTTAAATCCAAAAGTGTGGGTAGTTGGACTTACTATAGCAATTGTCGCTTCTATAGAAACTTTATTGTGTATTGAAGCTTCGGATAGAATGGACATTCAAAAACGATATACTAATACAAATGTAGAATTGAAAGCACAAGGAGTTGGGAATATTATCAGTTCGCTTTTGGGTGGTTTGCCAATGACATCTGTAGTAGTACGTTCTTCAGCGAATAATAATGCGGGAGCCAAAACAAAAATGTCAGCAATTATTCATGGTGTTTTACTTTTAATTAGTGTACTTTCTATTCCGTTTTTATTGAATAAAATTCCATTAGCTACTTTGGCTGCTGTTTTGCTTTTGGTGGGGTATAAGTTGGCAAAACCAGCGACCTTTGTTCATTTTTGGCACAAAGGGAAATATCAGTTTATTCCGTTTATAGCGACTTTAATCGCAGTTGTATTTACCGACCTTTTAAAAGGGGTAGCGCTGGGAATGATTATTAGCGTGGTATTTATTTTAAAAGGAAATTTAAAAAGAGCTTATATTTTTAGAAAAGAAGAATATGCTGATGGGGACGTAATCCATATCGATTTGGCTCAGGAAGTATCGTTTTTGAATAAAGCAGCCATTAAGCAAACATTACAATCAATTCCAGGAAATTCTAAGGTGATTATAGATGCTAAAGACACGATATATATTGCACATGATATTTTAGATTTGATACATGAATTCAAATCGATTAGAGCCAAAGAGGAAAATATTAAAGTGAAATTGAAAGGATTTAAAAAAGAGTATCAGTTAGACAATAGCGATGACAACCATGTGACTATCGTCCATGAATACGATGCATTGAAAAGGGTTATGGTTGAAAAAGAAGTCAAACATTTCGATCAAAAATAAATATGGCTATCAGAAAAAGTTTAATACCTTTAAAATAAAATTGAAATGAAAGAATTCTATAAAAAAATACTAGACAATAATAAAAAGTGGGTGGAAGAGTCATTAGAGTTGGATCCCAATTATTTTGAAGATTTAGCCAAAGGTCAAACCCCACCTTTATTGTGGATAGGCTGTTCAGATAGTAGAGTTCCTGCTAATGAAATCATTGGCGCTAAGCCCGGAGAGGTTTTTGTTCATAGAAATATTGCTAATATGGTCATTCACTCCGATATGAATATGTTGAGTGTATTAGATTATGCAGTCAATGTACTTAAAGTAAAACACGTATTAGTTTGTGGGCATTACGGTTGTGGTGGAGTTAAAGCGGCTATGGGAAATGATTCTATAGGCATAATCGACAACTGGATTCGACACATTAAAGACGTATATCGTTTACACAATCATTATCTAGATTCTATACTAGACGAAACGGAACGTTTTAACAAATTTGTTGAATTGAATGTGAAAGAACAAGTATTCGATTTAGCGAAAACATCGATCGTACAGTCGGCCTGGAAAAAAGGACAAGAATTAACCTTACACGGTTGGGTGTATGGATTAAACTCAGGATTTGTTACAGATCTTGAAGTAAATATTAGTTCCGATAAAGATTTAGATGATGTGTATCAGTTAAAATTTTAAAATAAAATGAGAAAAGTATTTGTAATTCTAGCTTTGTTTATGGCTGTTTCAATTACAGCTCAAACACATGAAATATTGAAGCATAACGGAGAAAAAGTATTGATTAACTATATCAAAACAGATACTAATTTAATTTACTTTACCAATCCAAATTCTTCAAAAGAAGAAAAAATTAGTGCTTATGCAGTACAATCACTCAAAGAACAATCTTCTGGGCTTATACAAGTTATTTCTTCGAAAGTTGAGATCTATAAAGGATTGGTTTTCTTGAAAGATAACGAAATTGCAGGTCTTAAAAAAGTAGCTACTACTTCTGTTTTTCTTGGAAGGCCAAAAGGAATGTCCTTTAACGATTTGAGCGTTTTGAAAAAAAGAAGATTGCAAGAAAAAGCAAATCAAAAAGAGGCGTTATTTGTTGTAATCACTTCAGAAACATTTGATACAATTCAAGCCGATTTGTATTCTTATTAAGTTTAATTTCAAATAAAAAAGCACCTTTTAAAGGTGCTTTTTTTATGAGAATGAGTTATGATCTTATTCTTTAGTTACAATTTGCATCGTTTCTCTACTGATTTGTTTTAACAAAACAGTTTTGTCATTTTCAACTGTTTTTGCTGCCGCATCATCAAAATGGCGAATGGTATAAAGGGTAACATTTTCTTCAAAATCGACTTTGAATTTTTTTGAAAGCACGGCATTTAATGCGTTGAATTCACCAAATTTATCTTCTACACAAACTGAAAAACTAATTGCTGAATTTTGAATTAAATTCACTTTGATTTTATGATCGTGAAATAACCTGAAAATTTCACTGATGTTCTCTTCCATTATAAAGGAGAAATCAATAGAAGAAAGTGAAATTAATAATTGGTTTCGTTTAACAATAAAACAAGGTAAATGAGGTTCTAAATCTACTCCTTTTGAAACACTTGTTCCTTTTAATAATGGATTGATAAACGATTTCACATACAATGGAATTTCTTTCTTTTGCAGTGGTTGTAATGTTTTTGGGTGAATTACAGAAGCACCATAGAAAGCCAATTCAATCGCTTCGCGATACGAAATCTGATTTAATAAACTTGCATTTTCAAAGTAGCGAGGATCTGCATTCATTACTCCAGGTACATCTTTCCAAATGGTTACACTTTCAGCATTCAAGCAATAGGCAAAAATAGCAGCAGTATAATCAGAACCTTCTCTTCCTAATGTAGTGGTAAAGTTATTATTGTCAGAGCCTAAAAATCCCTGTGTAATATTTAATATTTTAGGTGCAATGTTTTTGGCAATGTTTTTTTGAGTTAATTCCCAGTCTACTTCAGCGTCTCTATAATTAGCATCTGTTTTTATGAAGTTTCTAACGTCAATCCATTGGGTTTTAATTCCCATAAAATTCATAAAATGACTAAGAATTGTTGTCGAAACTAATTCTCCAAAACTCACAATCTGATCGTAAACAAAATTGTAATTTGGGGATTTATTGTGTGCTAAAAAGTATTCTAAATCAGCAAATTGGTCATTTACAGCGGCAAAAACTGGATCTTTGTCGTTTTCAAATAAATCCAACAAGATTTGATTATGGTATTTTTTTATTTCTTGTACTGAAGCACTTAACTCAGGAGATTTGTCAAAATAATTTTTGATAACCAATTCCAATGCATTGGTTGTTTTACCCATGGCTGAAACGACTAATAACACATCTTCGTATCCTGCTTTTTGTAAAACGTCATACACGTTTTTAATTCCATCAGCGTCTTTTACAGAAGCGCCTCCAAATTTGAATATTCTCATAGTATAGTTCTGAAATAATTTTATTTTAGTTTGTTTTCAATGAAATAATTGATGCCTTCTTCATCCATTTGCGCAATTCTCCAATCATCAAAAACTTTAGCTCCTGAATTTGTATAAAACTCAATAGCAGATTTGTTCCAATCTAGGACTGCCCATTCAATTCGTCTTACATTGTCTTTTTTTCCTTGTTTAATTACTTCAGAATATAAGGCATAACCTAAGCCTGTCCCACGCATACTTTGTTTTACAACTAAATCTTCTAAATGGATCGTTTTTCCTTTCCAAGTAGAATAGCGATAATAGTACAATGCGATACCAACGATAATTGAATTGACTTCGGCAACAAAAACTTGGAATAAAGGATTTTCACTAAAACCATCTCTAATTAAATCGTCTTCTGTTATCACAACCGCATCGGGCTCTTTCTCAAAATCAGCTAATTCCTGAATTAGAGCCAAAACGCCTTTCATGTCTTCGGGTTTTCCTTTTCTTATGATCATAAATTAGTATTTTATCTGCTTGCTTTTTTGTAATAATAAGCCAAATTCTATAATTTGTTTAACAAATATACAATGATAGCTAGCTTCATAACAATATTTATGTTGTTTTCACAAAAAAAACATTATTTGTTAGTTGGCTTTGACTTTGATGCCGTTGTGTTATAAAAAAAGCCCAATTAAGGGCTTTTAAATTCAATAGGTAGAAATGAATTATTTATACATATTTTTCATTTCGTATAAAAAAGTGTCTAAATCCACTTTTTTATCTATTAAAGTAAGTGCTTTGTGAATGATGTAACCAACATTACTTGGTGTAAATCCTAATGCAACCCCAAATTTCTCTAATAATTTTTCCTGTCCATCACCTAAATGGTGGTCAATGTGTACCATTCGCCCTAAATCGAATAAACGTTCTAATCTCTCATTATACGAATACGGTGGGTTGATAGGATACAAAGATGGATTTTCTAAAATTTCTTCATACTCTGAATTAGAGATTTGAAGGTTTGTTGCTAATTTGTCTAAGAAAGCTTTTTCTGCTGTTGAAGAATGTCCATCGGCAAGAGCCACGCGAACTATGGCTGAAAAATGTCCTTTGTTTCTGGTTTTGAATTCGCTATCAAATAAATCTGAAAATGACATAATAAGTGGGTTTAATAATAAGCATAAAGGTACATATTTTTTCAAAAAAAGACTAGTTTCAGGGCTTATTTGGAATGTTTTTGTATTGCAAAAGTTTTCTCATTCCATAGAATTCGCTTTTTCAAAATTAATTGTAAGTTTACCAATAATTAGAAACTAAAAATACTTATGTCAGAGTTTTGGGTTTATTTTCAAATTGGCTTGCATCATGTTTTAGATATTCAGGCATATGATCATGTCTTGTTTATGATGGCTTTGGTTTTGCCTTTTACCTTTAAAGATTGGAAAAGATTATTGTTTTCGGTTACGCTTTTTACGGTTGGCCATACTACGGCTTTATTGCTTTCAGTCTATGAAATTCTGTTTATTAAGGCTTCAATTGTTGAATTGTTAATCCCCATCACTATTTTAATAACTGCGATTTTTAATCTATTTACTATTGGAAAAACGAACAGAAAAGAAAACTTGAATTTGATTTTCCTAATTACGCTGTTTTTTGGTATTATCCATGGTTTAGGATTTTCAAATTATTTTAAAACCTTATTGGGAGGCAGTTCCAATTCCAAATTAATACCTTTGTTGGAGTTTGCATTAGGAATTGAAGGAGCACAAATTACAGTGGTACTCGTGATGTTGATCGTGGCATATAGCGTACAAAGCCTATTTAAATTTTCAAGAAGAGATTGGATTTTAGTAGGATCGGCATTTATAATTGGGGTTGTAGTGCCAATGATTTTAGAAAATGAAATTTGGAATCAATAAAATGGAAGATAAAAAATTAAATAAATACGATAAAGCCTATTTGCGAATTGCAAAAGAGTGGAGTCAATTATCGTACTGTAAACGCAAACAAGTTGGCGCTATTATTGTTAAAGACCGAATGATTATTTCGGACGGTTACAATGGAACACCTTCGGGATTTGAAAACTGCTGCGAAGACGAAGAAGGGTTGACCCGTTGGGATGTTTTACACGCCGAAGCCAATGCAATTCTAAAAGTAGCACGATCTACTCAATCTTGTGAAGGGGCTACTTTGTATATTACCCTTTCTCCTTGTAAAGAGTGTAGCAAATTAATTCATCAATCAGGAATAAAAAGAGTGGTCTATCACAATGGCTACCGCGACGATTCGGGTCTTCAATTTTTGACAAAAGCAGGAATTGAAGTAGAGCACATTGCTGTACTAGAAGAATAAAGTTATTTTTTAATACTATCATGAACTTGTACCGGGACACCTTCGTTCCAAAGGGTAAGTAAGTCTGTTGCAACAGCCGCTCCACTTCCGGCGGCAATCGTAAGCTGACTTCTGCAACCAGCCAATGTTCCAATGACATAAACACCTTCAATTACTTTATGGTCTGTATTTCGTAATTGAATGCGTTGTTTTTCGGCTAAAGTTTTTTGATGAGGCTCAACAAAATGAGTAAGACCTTTAATGTTGAAGGTGTTAGCAGAACCAATTCCTACAATAATAGTTTGAGTTGAATAGGAATTTTTATTAGAGATTACGATAAAATTGGGATATTCTCCTTCGATTTTCAATACTTTTTCATCAGAAATCTGGGCAACATGCGGGTACATTAAGGTAAGGTGAGTTTTACTTTCTTGTAATAATTCGGCACCTAATTTGCCAGGAGCTATTCCATAGGCATTATTAAAAACAGCTTCTTGTAAAGCAGAAGATTTTTGGTGGGTGAAAATTCCAATTTTTTTCTCAGAGGCAAAGGGTTTGTTTATGGCTGAGCCTAAAACAAGTGCGCATGACATTCCGGAAACGCCGCCTCCAATAATTAAAACGTCAAATTGGTTATTCATTCATTCTTTTTTCAATTTCTTTTGACATTCTAAAAATCAAAAGAATTAAAATAGCACAAAATGAAGCGGCTATTCCAATCAATGCATACATACTTTCGCCTGCAAATAAATCATTGAAGTTTAGCCGAGTTGCATTAAAAATTAACAATGCCGACGCAAATACAATTAAGACTAGTGTGAAAATTTTCATAAGTGGGTTGTTAAAGTTCCAATTTTCATTGTACAAAAAAGGAATTGTAAATTTAAAAATAATTAGTTATACAAACAAATCTTTAACATTAGCAGCAAATAATTTAACAGCAATAGCTAAAAGTACTACCCCAAATGCTTTTCTAATAACTCCAAGCCCATTTTTACCAAGCATTTTTTCTAATCTAGAAGATAATTTTAAAACAATATACACTAATATTAAATTCAATATAATCGCAATAAGAATATTGACAGTATGAAATTCAGAACGTAATGAAAGTAAAGTGGTCATGGTTCCAGCACCTGCAATTAAAGGGAAAGCGATAGGTACGATAGATGCAGAACTGGACTCTTCGTCTCTATATATACGAATGCCTAAAATCATTTCTAGGGCTATAAAAAATAAAACAAAAGATCCAGCTACCGCGAAGGAGTGAACATCTATTCCGATTACTTTTAGAAACTCTTCTCCGATGAATAAAAAAGTTATCATAATGATACCGGCAACAATTGAGGCTTTTTCAGATTCAATATGTCCGTGTTTGGTTCGTAAATCTACTATAATTGGAATACTGCCAACAATATCAATTACTGCAAAAAGGACCATTCCAACAGTCAGAATCTCTCTAAAGTTAATTTCAAACATTTCTTTTTTTTGCTGTAAAGGTACACTTTTAAAGAAATTAATGATGAGGATATTTCCATCAGTATTTTAATTTAAGGTCAATTTAGTGTTATTTTCTTCAACTGCTTTGATTACCTTTGCGCTTCATTATTCAATATATGTATCCAATGTTTCAATTAGGAAAAACCATCGTTTCTGAAGAAATACTCGAAAGAGATTTTGTTTGTAATTTATCTGCTTGTAAAGGGAATTGTTGTATCGATGGAGATGCAGGCGCTCCCTTAAGTGCAGAAGAAACAAAAATCATGGAAGAAATATATCCTAAAGTAAAACCCTATTTACGCCCCGAAGGAATTGCCGCAATCGAAGCGCAAGGAACTTGGGTAAAAGGAGAAGACGGTGATTTTGAAACTACTTTAATTGAAGGTAAAGATTGTGCCTATGTTATTTTTGATGGCGCCACTGCATTGTGCGGAATTGAACAAGCTTACAATGAAGGAATTGTAAGTTGGAAAAAACCAGTTTCCTGTCATTTATATCCAATTCGAGTTAAAGATTTTTCGGAGTTTACTGCTGTAAATTATGACAAATGGGATATTTGTGACGATGCCTGTACTTTGGGCAAAGAATTGCAAGTGCCAGTCTATAAATTTGTCAAAGAAGCACTAGTTAGAAAGTTTGGCGAAGATTGGTATTTAGAGCTTGAAAAAGTAGCTTTGGATCTAAAAAAATAAGACTGCTTACCTCGCCAATTTATAGTTTGCTCTATTTCTAAAAATCCTATATTTTACGGGACTACATCGATTTTTAATTTTTCAAAACATTGATTTATAATTAATTATGTTTTGGATTAGAATTGCTATGTTTTTCAGACTTTGTTAAAAACTAGAGCCGATTGTGAATAAGTTTGACTTTTTATACCCGCAATATTTTACAATCTTTGTAATCCCCAAACATTCCAAAATCTAATGTATTTTCAATCAAAAAAATAAACCAATATTTATGTCTGCTATTGAACCAATTTTACAAGAAAACAAAGATCGTTTTGTGATTTTTCCAATCAAACACCAAGATATTTGGGAGTGGTATAAAAAACAAGAAGCGTGTATTTGGACCGCTGAAGAAATTGACTTGCATACCGATTTGAATGATTGGAATAACAAATTAAATGCAGATGAAAAATATTTCATCAAACACATATTGGCATTTTTTGCCGCTTCTGACGGAATTGTAAATGAAAATTTAGCTGAAAATTTTGTTTCGGAAGTACAATATCCAGAAGCTAAATTTTTCTATGGTTTCCAAATCATGATGGAAAATATTCACAGTGAAACGTATTCATTGTTGATTGATACCTATGTGAAAGACGAAGCTGAAAAACACGAATTGTTTCATGCTATCGAAACGTTTCCAGCCATCAAAGAAAAAGCAGAGTGGGCTTTGAAATGGATTAGCTCTGAATCTTTTGCTGAACGTTTGATTGCTTTTGCAGCCGTAGAAGGAATCTTCTTCTCAGGTTCTTTCTGTTCTATTTATTGGTTGAAAAAACGTGGTTTAATGCCAGGTTTGACTTTTTCTAACGAGTTGATTTCAAGAGACGAAGGAATGCACTGTGATTTTGCAGTTCATTTGCATAACAATCACTTAGTAAACAAAGTGCCAAAAGCAAGAATTACCGAAATTTTAACGGATGCGTTAAGTATCGAAAGAAAATTCATCACGGAGTCGCTTCCTGCTAGTTTAATTGGAATGAATGCCAATTTAATGACTCAATATTTAGAGTTTGTTACAGACAGACTTTTGGTAGAATTGGGTTGTGATAGAGTATATAATTCTTCAAACCCATTTGATTTTATGGACATGATTTCGTTACAAGGAAAAACTAATTTCTTTGAAAAACGTGTGGGTGAATACCAAAAAGCAGGAGTAATGAATACCGATTCTGAAGCTCAAAAAATTACATTCGATGCCGATTTTTAATCGGAATTAGATTCTAGATTACCGCGCTGCGGCGCAAACAAATAATAACAAATACTCGAAAGCAAAGAAGGGATTTTTTGTTTTCTTAAAACGACAAGATTATGTATGTAGTAAAAAGAGACGGTCATAAAGAACCGGTAATGTTTGACAAAATCACAGATAGAATTAAAAAACTATGTTATGGTTTAAATGATTTAGTTGATGCTGTAAAAGTAGCAATGCGTGTGATTGAAGGATTGTATGACGGAGTTACTACATCAGAATTAGATAATCTTGCGGCTGAAACCGCAGCTTCGATGACGATTGCTCATCCGGATTACGCCCAATTAGCGGCGCGTATTGCAATTTCAAATTTGCATAAAAATACCAACAAATCATTCTCTGAAACGATGAATGAAATGTATCATTATGTAAATCCAAGAACCAACCAAGCTTCTCCTTTATTATCAGAAGAAGTGCACAAAGTAATTCAAGAAAATGCGGAGTTTTTAAACTCGCATATCATTTATAATAGAGATTTTAATTACGATTATTTCGGATTTAAAACTTTAGAGCGTTCGTATTTATTGCGTATCAATGGAAAAATTGTAGAGCGCCCACAACATATGTTGATGCGTGTATCGGTGGGAATCCACATGAATGATTTGGATTCAGTGATTGAAACTTACGACTTAATGTCGAAAAAATTCTTCACACATGCTACGCCAACATTGTTCAATGCAGGAACACCAAAACCTCAAATGTCTTCTTGTTTCCTTTTGGCTATGCAAGATGATAGTATTGATGGAATTTATGATACCTTAAAACAAACCGCTAAAATCTCACAATCAGCGGGTGGAATTGGATTGTCAATTCATAATGTTCGCGCAACGGGATCGTATATCCGTGGCACCAACGGAACGTCTAACGGAATTGTACCGATGTTGAGAGTGTTTAACGATACTGCTCGTTATGTAGATCAAGGAGGAGGAAAACGTAAAGGAAGTTTTGCGATTTATATTGAAACTTGGCATGCTGATATTTTTGATTTCTTGGATTTGAAAAAGAATACTGGAAAAGAAGAAATGCGTGCAAGAGATTTATTTTTTGCAATGTGGACGTCTGATTTGTTCATGAAACGTGTGCAAGAAGATACTACTTGGACCTTAATGTGTCCAAACGAATGCCCAGGATTGTATGATGTGTATGGGGATGAATTTGAAGCATTGTATACC
Organism: Bacteroidota bacterium; assembly: GCA_046048915.1. Lineage (GTDB taxonomy): Bacteria > Bacteroidota > Bacteroidia > Flavobacteriales > Flavobacteriaceae > Flavobacterium. The sequence goes on from JBJOFE010000003.1 coordinate 106,148, forward strand.
TCATATGAAACGCAAGGAAAAGGAAGAAAAACGATTAAAGCTCGTGAATTATGGGAGAAAATTCTAGAATCTCAAATTGAGACTGGAACGCCATATATGTTGTATAAAGATGCGGCTAACCGTAAATCCAACCAAAAGAATTTAGGAACTATCCGTTCGTCTAACTTGTGTACGGAAATTATGGAGTACACTTCGAAAGACGAAATTGCAGTATGTAACTTGGCTTCTATATCGTTACCAATGTTCGTTGAAAACGGAAGTTTCAATCACCAATTATTGTTTGATGTAACTAAACGTGTAACACGCAACTTAAACAAAGTAATTGATAGAAATTACTATCCAGTAAAAGAGGCAGAAAACTCTAATTTACGTCACCGTCCAGTAGGTTTAGGGGTGCAAGGATTAGCAGATGCTTTCATTATGTTGCGTTTGCCATTTACAAGCGACGATGCTAAAAAATTGAACCAAGAAATCTTCGAAACATTATACTTTGCAGCGGTAACCGCTTCGATGGAAATGGCTAAAGAAGAAGGACCCTATTCTACTTTCAAAGGATCTCCAATTTCGCAAGGAGAATTCCAACACAACTTGTGGGGAATGAAAGACGAAGAATTATCAGGTCGTTGGGATTGGGCGTCTTTGCGTAAAGAAGTAGTAAAAAATGGAGTTAGAAACTCATTGTTGGTAGCACCAATGCCAACTGCATCGACTTCTCAAATTTTAGGAAATAATGAAGCGTTTGAACCGTATACTTCTAACCTGTACACTCGTCGTGTATTGTCAGGAGAATTCATTGTGGTGAACAAGCACTTATTACACGATTTAGTAGAGCGTGGTTTGTGGAACGAAACCTTGAAACAGCAAATCATGCGTGAAAACGGATCAGTTCAAAACATTGATGTGATTCCACAAGATTTGAAAGAATTATACAAAACGGTTTGGGAAATGTCAATGAAAGATATTATTGACATGTCTCGTCACAGAGGATATTTTATTGATCAATCACAATCGTTGAACTTGTTCATGCAAGATGCCAATTATTCTAAATTGACTTCGATGCATTTCTATGCTTGGCAATCAGGATTGAAAACAGGAATGTATTACTTAAGAACTAAATCAGCAGTAGACGCGATTAAGTTTACGGTAAACAATGATAAAATAGCAGAGCCAGAAGCTGTAGTGGAGTTGGAAGTTAAAGAACAACCTGTTGTAGTGCTTAATGAAGCAGTTGAAATGACAGCCGAAGAATACAGAGCAATGATTGAACAAGCACGTAATGCTGGTCCAGAGGACTGCGAAATGTGTGGTTCATAAAATCACTACAAATACCTACTTGAACAGCCGTCATAATTGACGGCTGTTTTTTTTAATAGTATATTTGTTGTAGCAATAGTTGTTCAAAAACATGCATTACCTTACCCAAGACTTAGTTTTTCCATCCGTATCAAAAGCAAATGAGGACGGCTTTTTAGCTATTGGCGGAGACCTTTCTTCCGAACGATTAATTTTGGCCTACCAAAGCGGTATTTTTCCTTGGTTTGAACAAGGAGATCCCATCTTGTGGTGGTCTCCTAATCCCAGAATGGTTTTGTTTTTCGAAGATTTAGTTGTGTCCAAAAGCATGCGAAACATTTTAAATCGGAATACATTTAAAGTAACCTTTAATCAAGATTTTAGAGGAGTTATTTCCAATTGTCAAAAAATAAAACGGGATGGACAACAGGGTACTTGGATTACCAATGAGATGATTGAAGCCTATTGTAAATTGAATGTATTGGGAATAGCCAAATCCGTTGAGGTTTGGCAAGATGACGAATTAGTAGGAGGGTTATACGGAGTTGATTTAGGAACTATTTTCTGTGGAGAAAGTATGTTTTCAAAGGTAGCCAATGCTTCTAAAGTTGCATTTATCAATTGGTCACGACATCTCAAAGAGAATAATTATAAACTCTTGGATTGTCAAATTTATAATCCGCATTTAGAAAGTTTGGGTTGTCGTGAAATAACTAGAGAACAATTTATTGAAATTCTGAAAAGTTAGACTCAAGTTGTAAATTCCGGATCGTTAGCTAGTTCTTTTCCAGCAATCTGCCACATGATCATCTACCATTCCAGTGGCTTGCATATGCGCATAGACCACAGTTGATCCTACAAATTTGAATCCTCGTTTTTTTAAGTCTTTACTGATAGCATCAGAAAGTGGAGTAGTGGATGTAATATCTTTCAAGGTTTGAGGGTGATTGATAATTGGTTTTCCATCGGTAAATTGCCAAATGTACTTGCTAAAACTACCGAATTCTTTTTGCACCTCCATAAAAGCAATCGCATTAGAAATTGTAGCACGTACTTTTAATTGGTTTCGGATAATCCCAGCATCTTGTAGTAATTCTTCCACTTTTTTTTCGTTGTAAAGTGCTATTTTTTGGCACTCAAATTGATCAAATGCAGCACGGAAGTTTTCTCTCTTTTTTAGTATGGTGATCCAACTTAGGCCTGCTTGAAAGGTTTCTAAAATTAGAAATTCAAATAATTTTTGGTCGTCATATACCGGAACTCCCCACTCGTGATCGTGATACGCTTCGTAAATTGGAATGCCTACGCACCATTTGCATCTGATTTTATCCATTTTAAGCCTTTATTTCGCTATCTAAATAGTTTTTTATAATTCGGTGACCAATATAAATCATCGGTGTTAAAAGTACTGCTATACCTAATTTAAAAGTATAGCCCGTTAATGCAGACCCGATAAAAGTTTCAAAGTCAATTTTCCCAGGCAGCCAAAACGCAATTCCTAACACAATAAACGAATCAAATAATTGGGAAATAACTGTCGAGCCGGTTGCTCTGAGCCAAATTTTCGTATCGCCGGTTTTGTTTTTGAAATACCAAAATACGGTCACATCAATTAATTGCGAAACTAGAAAGGCGATAATACTACCGAAGATGATCCACATACTTTGCCCAAAAACGGCTTGAAACTGACCGTCACTTACTGGGCTAATTCCTTTAGCAGCGGGAATAGCAATGCCTAGAAGTAAAATAATAAATGCATAAGCGATTAAGCACGCCGTTAAAATGGAAAGTCTTCGAACGCCTTTTTCACCAAAGTATTCATTGATTAAATCGGTGGTTAAAAAGACAATGGGCCATGGTAAAATTCCAATGCTCATGACAAATGGGCCAATTTGAATTAGCTTTCCTCCAATTAATTCTGCCACCACCGCATTGGTGATAAAAATCCCGGCTAGGATTACAAATACGATGTCTTTTTTGGATTTGAACATTGGTGCTGTGTTTAGTATTTCAAACTTACTATTTTTATTTTTAATTATTGGTACAAAAAAATCCTATTGTATCAAGTAGGATTTGGAATTACACTAAACTCTGTTTGTTCCACAATTCAAAGTATTTCTCTTTATTATTCAGTAGTTCTTGATGATTTCCTGATTCTATAATAGTCCCATTTTCCATTACCAAAATTAGATCAGCATTGGCAATAGTACTCAGTCTGTGGGCGATAATAATTACCGTTTTTCCTTTGGTTTTAAAATCATCGATTACATTTTTTACGATGGCTTCTGAATTTGTATCTAAAGATGATGTAGCTTCGTCCATTATTAAAATTTCGGGATTTTTGTATAATGCTCTCGCAATGGCAATCCGTTGTTTTTGGCCTCCTGATAACATCGCTCCATTTTCTCCTATTTGGGTTTCAAATCCATTGGGTAACTTTTCAACAAATTCTGTAATTCCTAATTGTTTGGATAAATCCAATACCAATTGAATATTAGGGAATGAATCTCCAAGGGCTATGTTTTCTATAATATTCCCTGAGAACAGATTGAGTTGTTGTGGAATAACACCAACACAATTTCTAAGACTTTGGTAATGGATAAATTGCAAATCATATTCCCCAATATAAATCTTTCCATCTTTGATTGGGTATAGGTTTTGTAAAAGCGAAATTAAAGTTGTTTTTCCACTTCCGCTTTCGCCTACGATGGCAGTAGTTTCATGCTTTTTGAAAACAGCATTAAAGTCTTTGAACACTTCTGTTCTTGATCCGTATCTAAAACTTACATTTTCAAAAACAATGTCTCCTAAGTTCTCTTTTTGTAGTTCAATTTTGTTTTCTGTTTCTTCTCGTTCCAAATCCATTATCTCAAAGAGTCTGTCGGCTGCAATAAGAGCGTTCTGGGCTGTTTTATTCATTCCAATAAGCGATGCCAAAGGAGAAGTAAAATAACCGATTAGAGCGTAAAAAGAAAACAATTCCCCTGGGGTTATATTTCGGTCAATTACATATCCTGAACCAATCCACATTAAAATCACCGTAAAAATGGAAGCTAAGAATTGTGTAGAAGTTCCCGCAAAGACAGAATTCATTCCTGATTTGTAGGTAGTAAACAATAGTTTTACAAATCGGTTTTCTGTTTTAAGGTTAGAGAATTCTTCAATTCCAAATTCCTTTACCGTTCGGATGTGTGTTACACTTTCCACCAACTGCGTTTCTAATTCAGCGGCATTCTCCATAATTTTGCGTTCAACTTTCTTGTTGAATTTATTGAGCATGAAATAGATTAATCCGTAAAATGGGATTACTAATAGAATAACAAAGGCTAATTTCCAATAGTAGGTAAACATCAAAGAAAAAGAGAAGATGACAATAAAAACATTTACTATCATTTCAATGGCTACTTCATTGATGAAAGAGCGTATTTTGATCGCATCATTAATTCTGGAAGTAATTTCTCCAATTTGCATTGTGTCGAAAAAACGTTGGGGTAAATTAAGTAAATGTTTATAATAACCCAAAATCAATTTAGCATCAATCAATTGTCCCGTCTTCATTACAAAAATACTTTTCTTTGTACCGATGTAGGCTTGAAAGAGAATGATACCAATCATTAAAATACTAAGTAGGTTCAATAATTTCTTATTCCCTTCAACCAAGACATAATCGGTTATTTTTTGAATGTAAATCGACATAGCGAGTCCCAATACAGTATACACAATTGCACCAACCAAAGACTGAATCAAAATAGTTTTGTGAGGTTGTACTAAATTCCAAAAACGTCTGCTTGGCGATACTTTCTCGTTAGTGGGTGTTAGGTCATCATTGGGAGCAAATAGTATTAATACTCCGGACCATATTTTTTGAAATTCTTCAAAAGTATAGGCCTCCATTTTACCAAATGAAGGATCCATAACTTCTATCTTATCTTTTGTTACAGAGTAGATAACTACGTAATGGTGTAATTGTTGTTTTATAACCACATGGGCAATGGCAGGAAGGGGGATTTTATCTATAGCGTCTAAACCACCTTTAACCCCTTTGGCTGTGAAACCCATTTTCTCAGCTCCTTCGATTAAACCTAAGACGTTAGTTCCTCGTTTATCTGTATTGGCGAATTGACGTACTTTTGCTATCGGGAGATTAACCTTGTAATGATTACCGATAGATACCAAGCAAGCCGCACCACAATCTTTAACATCATGTTGTTTTATTTTTATAGATGCCATTCAATTATTATTTGATTTTGGGATTCAACCAATCGTCCATTTTATCAAAGAGTAGGTCAAATAGGCTTCGACTTGTTAAAATGTATCGAGTGGTTAAGGTCATTCCTTTGGAAACTTTGGTTTTGTAACCTGATTTAAGTTGTAATTCAGTCTTGTTTAACACAGATCGTACTTTAAAAAAGGCTTGTTCTCCTTGAATGGTGATGTTATGGTCGATGTCGATGACTTTACCTTCGAGTAGTCCCCATTGGTTGTAATTGAAAGCATCGATTTGAAATTTCACTTTTTGGTTTTTATGAATGAGTCCAATATCACTGGGAGATACACTACTTTCCACCATTAATTGATCAGTAGCTGAAATAGTGGCAATGGGTTGTGAGGCATTCAAGAACGAACCCACTTGGATTCCTGAGAAGTTCTCGATGGTTCCTGAAATAGGAGCGGTAATCACATAGTTTTTAGATTCTGCATTGATTTTATTAAGTGTACCTTTAAGATTCTTCAATTGATTTTGCAAATCTCTTTTTTGGTTTTGCCATACACTTTTTTGACTTTTGATTAAACTTGATAACGATTGTTGGGAATAGGTGTAATCAAAACTATATTTTTCAAACTCGGCTTTAGCAATGATACCTTTGTCAAAGAGCTGTTTGTTGCGGTCATATACCATTTTAGTCTGAGCGATTTTACTTTCTAATTCATTTTTTTTGCTATTGTACGAGTTCCATTCCTGTTGTAGTTCAAGTGTGGTAAGTGCAACGTTTGAACCAGTTACAATTTGAGACAAATCACTAATTCTATTTTCTAAATCACCAGCAAGTGATTCGTTTGTGGATTTATCTGTATTGAGACTTTCTTGGGTAAGTTGGACTAAGGTGTCTCCTTTATAAATTAGTTGGTTGTTTTTAAGATTAACGTAAACTATTTTTCCATTAGCTAAACTCGTTAAAGGGACATTGTCAGTTGTACTGCGAATAATACCTCTGCTCTGGCTACTTATATCAATCTTAATTAGGGGCAATGAACTTATTACAACTACTAGTGTTACCAATATAACCAAGTAAATAGAGATGCTCTTAGTTTTGTTTTTATGGGTAAGATTTTCTATGGTATGGATGGGATCTTGGGAGAAGAGCATTTATAAATATTTTAATTTAAACTACTTATAAGATGAAATTATCAAACCGAAATTAATTCTGGAATCTTTGTTCAGAGAAGGGGAAGCAGGCATAAATCCCATTGTTTTATGATTTAGTCCTAGATTAAAGAAAATTTTATTTTTCTTAATTTCTAGAAAATTATATGCGATTTCTATTTTTACCCCCATTCCAAAATCTGATTCTGATGAAGTAAAACTTTGATTTTTTGGTTGTTGCCAAACTTCAAACGAACTATTAAGTAGAAAATTTTTATAAAATGCAAAATTGTACAAATTTATTCCTGATGCCCAAAAAGTATTTTTGTTGTTAAAATACTGTCTTATAAAAGGATTTATTTTCCATATTTTATTTACATTTAAATATGCATTTTGTTCTATAAAATCTCCAAATGGAGCTAAACTATAATTTACAGAAAAATTGAAATCAATGTTTTCTGATAATTTATAATTACCTATTCTCCATAGATTTGGATTTACATAATTAAAGAGAGACATTAGCCCAATTCTCCTGCCATAATTTTTCTCTTTGCTTGTTAAATCACTCCATTCTGTGTAACGTCTAAATTCCATATCTGGCCTATGTAAATGACGAATCATTCCAAAAATATCATGTCCAACAATATCTTTTTTTAATTCATGCGTTTCCGATTCTTTGATGCCAACTTTATTTTGAAAAAGTGTTGTTAGATAATACATAGAAACCGATAATTTCCTTATGAAATAATCATTATACAAAACATTATGTTCTTCCTCTTTAAAATTTAGTAAAGCATCTGATTTTTTGAGATAATCAAAATCTGATTCTAGGCCAGCACTATGTAAACGAATATAATTAGGGAGTTTTGAATCTCGTAAATTTTGTAATATAACATCTGTTACACCTGTAACTTGAGCAACTCCTTTAGAATTAGTATATGGAGAACTTAAAGATCCTATTTGTTCTTCCGTCAATACAGAACGATGCCCTTCTTCGTGGGTAAGAGGTAAAGCTAGAAGTCCTGAGATTAAAATTTGAGAAGAACTTATAATTAATTTTTCCTTTTTTGTAATTTTTTTATAATCAATCTGTCCAAATCCGATTCGATAACCATTTTGAATCAAATTGTTAAATTGATTCATTGTGTATAAATTATTCGTACCGTCACTAATATCAATACGATAGATTTTTGTTTGGGATAAACTAATTTTAAAAAAAAATAAGAAAATTACAACTGCTTTTTTCATGTATATAATTACTTTTAAAAAAAACTATTCTCTGAATGAACAGAGAATAGTTGGGGAATTAATATAGATCTTCAAAAATAATTACGATACGGTAACCTCACCGCCGGATAAAATCCATCCTATGAATAGACCAAGCATGAACCAACCAAAGAATCCTCCTGAAATATCTTTTTTTTCAGATTCATTTAATTCTACTAAATTTAATTTTTCTAATACCATATTTTTAGTTTATTGAGTTGCGTTATATAAATTTATACCTGCAATAATTCCAACGACTAGACATAGTAACTGTAACCAAAAGCCGCCTTCAATATCTTTCATTTCTTGAGCATTAAGCTCCACTAAATTTAATTTTTCTAATTCCATAATTTAAAATTTAAAACGTTAATAAATTAGTTAATACAAAATTGGTTTCTCGAGAACTTAATTTGAATAGTTCAAAATTATTATACCTCCGTGCAAGTTCTATGCACAGAGAAATTTATTTTAATAACTATAAATACAGTTGGATTTTGTCCTTTTTTAATGAGAAGTAAAAAACGTATTAGCGTTATATAAGCTAATACCTCCATTGATTCTTACTGCATCTTCATCAGAAATAGCAACTATAGTATAACGAAATGAAAATTCAAAATTTGTAGTGTAGTAAAAAGTCTCATTCTTTTTACAATACTTAATTGGAGCATTTAAGTTTTTAAAAAATTCTAACTCATTGTACATTTGTCGTCGACTCAAATACAATTTTTTGGCAAACGTTTCAGGAGTTCCTGTTTTTTGTGAACTAATAAGGGAGTGGATTTTATTAATTCGGTCAATGTACTTTAGGGATTTCATATTAGGGGCTTTTTAAGATTTGGGATTATTTATTTAGGTGATATAAAAATAGGAATTATTTTTAAATAGGGTAATGACGAGTTTATTTTTTTTAAATTCTTAATTGCATTATTTATTCAAATATTATTTAGAGCACAAAAAAAATCCCATTCCGTTAGGAATGGGATTTTATATTTGAGATTAAAATCTACTTTAGATTAACCTAAAGCAGCTCTTTTAAATCCTGTAACAGTTAAGTTAGCATCTACTGATTTTACGTAAGCAGCAACATTCATAGAACCATCTTTGATATAATCTTGGTTTACTAATGTATTGTCTTTGTAAAAACGTTGGATTTTTCCTTTAGAAATGTTTTCCAACATTGCTTCTGGTTTACCTTCAGCTCTTAATTGCTCTTTTGCAATTTCGATTTCTTTTTCAATAACTGCAGCATCAACACCAGCTTCGTTCAAAGCAATAGGGTTCATGGCAGCAGCTTGCATTGCTACGTTTCTAGAAGCTTCTTCAGCTCCAGCAACATTAGCAGATAATGAAACTAAAGTAGCGATTTTGTTTCCAGCGTGGATATAAGAACCAATGAATGCTCCTTCTAATCTTTCGAAAGAACCGATTTCGATTTTTTCTCCGATTACTCCTGTTTGCTCGATTAATTTTTCAGCTACAGTGATTCCGTGGAAATCAGTAGCTAAGAAAGCCTCTTTAGAATCAAAGTTCAAAGCTAAAGCAGCTAATTCTTGTGCTAATTTCACGAAAGATTCGTTTTTACCAACGAAGTCAGTTTCACAGTTTAATGAGATTACAACACCTGATGTTTTAGCGTCGTTTACAACAGCGATAACAGCACCTTCTGTAGATTCTCTATCAGAACGGTTAGCCGCTACTTTTTGTCCTTTTTTACGTAAGTTTTCGATCGCTAAATCGAAATCCCCTTCAGCTTCAACCAAGGCTTTTTTACAGTCCATCATACCTGCACCAGTGATTGTTCTTAATTTATTTACGTCTGCAGCAGTAATTGTTGCCATATTTTTTTTAATTTAAAGATTAAAAGATTGAAAAATTTAAGGACTAAGTATCAATTGTAACAATTAATATTTTGAATCTTTAAATCCTTCAATCTTTAAATGGTTTTATTTATTCTTCAGTTGCTGGAGCTTCAGAAGCCGGAGCAGCTTCCACTTCAACTGGAGCAACTTCTACTTCAGCAGCAGGAGCAGCAACTTCGTCAGCTTCTTTATCAGATCCTCTATCAGAAAGACCTTCTACAACAGCTGCAGTAACTAAAGTTAAAATTTTATCGATTGATTTAGAAGCATCATCATTTGCAGGGATAACGTAATCAACCTCTCTTGGGTCTGAATTCGTATCCACCATTGCGAAAACTGGAATGTTTAATTTTTGAGCTTCTTTTATTGCGATGTGTTCTGCTTTGATATCAACTACGAACAAGGCTGCAGGTAGTCTAGACATGTCAGCTATAGAACCTAAGTTTTTCTCTAATTTAGCACGAAGACGATCTACTTGCAAACGCTCTTTTTTAGAAAGAGTCATGAATGTTCCGTCTTTCTTCATTTTATCAATAGTAGCCATTTTTTTAACAGCTTTACGGATAGTTACGAAGTTAGTCAACATTCCACCTGGCCATCTTTCAGTGATGTAAGGCATGTTTGCAGCTTTAGCTTTTTCAGCTACGATATCTTTTGCTTGTTTTTTGGTAGCAACGAATAAGATTTTTCTACCTGATGCAGCGATTTTTTTCAAAGCTTCATTAGCTTCTTCGATTTTTGCTGCTGTTTTATATAGATTGATAATGTGGATTCCATTACGTTCCATATAAATGTAAGGAGCCATGTTTGGGTCCCATTTTCTAGTCATGTGTCCAAAGTGAACACCTGCTTCTAGTAATTCTTTTACTTCAACTTTGTTTGCCATTTTTTGTACTAGTTTACGTTCTGTTGATTAGCAATGTATAGATGGCGATTGCTCGGCTATATACATTTAGATGCTAAACTATTCCCTACCTCGGTAGGAGCAACAATAACTGTGTTTTTAAATTCAATAATAAATGAACGATGTCTTGTCCCATTTGAACAAGACAGGTAATATTAACGTTTAGAGAATTGGAATCTCTTACGAGCTTTCTTCTGACCGAATTTCTTACGTTCAACCATTCTAGGGTCTCTAGTTAATAAACCTTCTGGTTTCAAGATTGCTCTGTTTTCAGCATTTACTTCACACATTACACGTGCTAATGCCATTCTTACAGCTTCTGCTTGACCAGTTGAACCACCTCCATATACATTCACTTTAACGTCAAAATTGTTAGCGTTCTCTGTCATAGACATTGGCTGTAACACTTTGTACTGTAAAGTTGCAGTTGGAAAGTAAGTTGCGAATTCTTTTTTGTTTACAGTGATTACTCCTGTTCCTTCCGAAACATAAACACGTGCAACAGCGGTTTTTCTTCTACCGATTTTGTGAATAACTCCCATTACTTAAGATCGTTTAGGTTAACAGTTTTTGGTTTTTGAGCGCCTTGTTTGTGCTCAGAACCAACAACAACATTTAAATTTCTAAAAAGTTCAGCTCCTAATTTGTTTTTAGGTAACATTCCTTTTACAGCTTTTTCTACTAATAAAGCTGGGTTTTTTGATTGCAATACTTTTGCAGTCAAAGTTCTTTGTCCTCCAGGGTAACCAGTGTGACGGATGTATGTTTTTTCATCCAATTTGTTACCTGTAAGGTTGATTTTTTCTGCGTTAATAACGATTACGTTATCTCCACAGTCCACGTGCGGTGTATAACTTGGCTTGTATTTACCTCTCAAAATCATAGCGACTTTTGAAGCAAGACGACCTAAGTTATGACCATCAGCATCAACAACAATCCACTCTTTTGATACAGTGGCTTTGTTAGCTGAAATTGTCTTGTAGCTTAATGTGTTCACAATTTTTATTTTTAATTAAACATTCCATCCCCAATAAAGGGGATGCAAAAGTACAATTATTTTTCTGAAATACAAATTGTCTGAAAATATTATTTAGTCTTGATTATCAGTAGCTAAAGGATTTGTTTTCAGACTACTTTTTGTTTTTTGTTTTTTTGAACCTCTTTTTTGGATCCTTTGGCTTTATTTTTTTAAAATGGCTTTATTTTTCTAGTGTTTTTTGAATGAAATTCTAGCTGTGATGAGTCAAATCGAGTCATTCAACCGATTTTTTTCTTATTTTAGCATTTTAAATTCCAAATATGAAAGCTAAAGCAACTCTTAAACAAATCGCCAAAGAACTTAATGTGTCTGTGTCAACAGTTTCAAAAGCACTTAACGATAGTCCTGAAATTAGCGAACAAACCAAAACCAAAATAAAGGAATACGCTAAACTTAAGAATTACAAGCCAAATGTTATTGGGTTGAATCTTAAGAATAGAAAAACCAAAACAATTGGCGTAATTATTCCCAATATTTTGAACTCGTTTTTTGCCAAAGTCTTTAGCGGAATTGAAAAAGTGGCTGATGAGAAAGGATATAATGTGATCATGTGTATTTCGAATGAATCTTTGGAAAAAGAGGCGCATACACTAGAGATGCTGAGTAATGGTACGATTGACGGATTTATTTTATCTGTTTCTGAAGAGGCACAAAAGCAAAATAATTACGATCACTTTAAGGAGATTATTAATGATGGAACTCCAATTGTCATGTTTGATCGAATTGCCGAAGGAATTGACTGCGATAAAGTGGTAGTAGACGATTTCGATTCAGCTTTAGATTCTACCCAACGATTGATTGACTTAGGTTGTAAAAACATTGCTTTACTTTCTTCAGTTGATAATTTGAGCGTTGGAAAACTTCGATTTGAAGGCTATTTAAAAGCTTTGGAAAAAAACAAAATTCCAGTAAATTCCAATTTAATTGTTAGAACTGACTCAGAAGAAGACATGAAAGTCCAAATGGAGGAAGTTTTCGCTAATAATATAATCGACGGTATCTTTGCTTTAGAAGAAAACGACTCGGTTGCTGCTTTACGAATGGGCTTGAAAAAAGGATATAAAATTCCGGAAGAACTTTGTATCATTGGTTTTGCGGATGGTATTTTAGCATCCAGAAGATTGTCGCCAAGTTTAACTACAGTGAGTCAACACGGAATTGAGATTGGAGAAGAAGCGGCAAAATTATTGATTAAACGTCTGGAAGACGATTCTGAAGAAGAACCGCCATATGAAACGAAAGTGATAAAAACTGTTTTAAAGGAACGCGAAACTACAGCAAGAGTATAAAACAAAAATCCATTCAATTGAATGGATTTTTTTATGGTTTTAATGTGCTTCGAGCCAATCTTTTCCTATTCCAATTTCAACTTCCAAAGGAACGCTTAACACAACAGCTTGTTCCATTTCGTGTTTGATCATCGGTTGGATTTTTTCCAATTCACTATTGTGAACGTCAAATACCAATTCGTCATGTACTTGCAATAGCATTTTTGATTTCCAATTTTCAGCAATTAATCTTTTGTGAATATTGATCATCGCTATTTTTATAATATCGGCAGCGCTTCCTTGAATTGGGGCGTTTACCGCATTTCGTTCAGCGGCACCACGAACTATTGCATTGGCAGAGTTGATGTCTTTTAAATAACGTCTACGACCTAAAATAGTTTGCACAAAACCATTTTCTCTGGCGCTTTCTATTTGCTCCTGAATGTAGGATTTTAGTTTTGGATAAGTAATGTAATACGCTTCGATTAAGGCGGCACTTTCAGCACGAGAAAGCGAAGTTTGATTACTTAATCCAAATGCCGAAACACCATATATAATTCCGAAGTTAACCGTTTTGGCATGACTACGTTGTTCTTTAGTTACTTCTTCTAAAGGCACATTGAAGACTTTAGCAGCGGTACTTTTATGAATGTCTTCGCCTTGCTGGAAAGCTTTGATCATATTTTCTTCTCCACATAAAGCGGCAATAATGCGCAATTCAATTTGAGAGTAATCGGCAGAGAGTAAAGTATAGTTTTCATCTCTTGCAATAAATGCTTTTCTAATTTGTCTTCCACGTTCTGTACGAATAGGAATATTTTGCAAATTAGGATTATTGGAACTCAAACGACCTGTAGCGGCAACCGTTTGCATGTAATCAGTATGAACGCGATGCGTTTTGGCGTCTACTTGCAAAGGCAATGCTTCGACATACGTATTTTGTAATTTAATCAACGAACGCCAATCTAAAATAGCACTCACTATTTCGTTGTCTTTGGCCAAATAACTTAAGATTTCTTCCCCAGTCGCATATTGACCTGTTTTGGTTTTCTTTTGTTTGGCACCGCCAATTTTCAATTTGTCAAATAAAATATCTCCCAATTGTTTTGGAGAAGCCAAATTGAATTTCTCGCCTGCAATTTCGTAAATGCGACTTTCTAATTTTGCAATATCGTCTCCTAGCTCTTTCGATAACGATTGTAAGAAAGGAACATCCAAATTGATTCCTTCTTTTTCCATGCTGGCCAAAACAGTGACCAATGGAATTTCAATTTCTTCGAATAGTTTTTTAGTATGGGTTTTGTCTAATTCGATGTTGAAAATTTCTGCAAGTTGCAAAGTTACATCAGCATCTTCCACGGCGTATTCTTTGATTTCTTCCAAAGGAACGTCCCGCATCGATTTTTGATTTTTCCCTTTTTTACCAATCAACACTTCAATAGATTGCGGCGCATATTTCAAATAGGTTTCGGATAAAATATCCATGTTATGGCGCATGTCAGGGTTAATCAAATAATGCGCAATCATGGTGTCAAACAATTTACCATTTACCGTAATACCATAGTTTGACAAAACCTTTAAGTCGTATTTTAAATTTTGGCCAATTTTTTCGATGTTTTCGTTTTCGAAAAAAGGAACTAATTTTTCAACTAAAGTTTGCGCTTCGGTCTGGTTCTCCGGAAACGGAATGTAAAATCCTTTTCCTTTTTCATACGAAAATGAAATTCCTACTAATTCTGCGTGTAAGGCATCGAGCCCTGTGGTTTCAGTATCAAAACATACCGAAGTTTGATGTTGTAAATTTTGCAACAACAATTTAATCCCTAAATTACCTTGAATAATTTGGTAGGAATGGGTTGTGTTTTCTAATGTATTGTAATATTGATGACGTGCTTCATCCGAACCTTCATCGATAGCGCTTCCAAAAAGGTCAAATTGTTCTTCTGTTTTTGGTTGTGGTTTTTTGTATAATTTGGCTTCGTCAACTATTGGAGCAGCTTCTCCTTTTCTAAAAATGGAGTCAAATTGTTCGGCCATTCTTCGAAATTCTAGTTCGTTGAATAAAGCATCTGTTTTGTCTACATCAGGTGTAGACAATTCATAATCGGTTTCGTTAAATTGCACAGGACAGTCTAATAAAATTGTTGCCAAAGTCTTAGACAAAAGTCCTTTTTCCTTATTGGCTTCAATATTATCTTTCATTTTTCCTTTCAACTTGTCGGTATTAGCCAATAAGTTTTCCATGGAACCAAATTCCTTTAATAATTTCTTAGCAGTAACTTCACCCACACCTGGTAATCCGGGAATATTATCGGCTGCGTCGCCCATCATTCCAAGAAAATCAATTACTTGTTCGGGTCTATCAATTTCAAATTTTGCCAAAACTTCAGGAATTCCCCAAATTTCGATTCCATTGCCCATTCGAGCCGGTTTGTACATAAAGATATTTTCTGAAACTAATTGGGCAAAATCCTTATCAGGAGTGACCATGAAAACTTGGTAGTTCTGTTTTTCGGCTTGTTTGGCAATTGTCCCAATCAAGTCGTCTGCTTCATATCCTTTTACCTCTATAATAGGAATATGCATTGCGCGCAGTAATTCTTGTATGTAAGGCACAGCAATTTTGATGGCTTCAGGAGTAGCATCGCGATGTGCTTTGTATTCTGGGTAAATGTCATTTCGCAAATCACTACCGCCTTTATCAAAAGCAACAGCTAAATGATCTGGTTTTTCTCTTTTAATCACATCCATCAGTGAATTCATAAATCCCATGATGGCGGAGGTGTCCATCCCTTTTGAATTGATCCTTGGGTTTTTGATAAAGGCATAATAACCTCTAAATATTAAGGCATAGGCATCAAGAAGAAAAAGGCGTTTTTTGGCAGACATCTGTATTATGTTCTAAATTTTGAATCCGTAAAAATAAGTAAACCGAATTAAAGTTTTCTTTAAGAGTTAAATTTTAATTAATAAAAATCTTTTTGAAAAAATTAAGTCGTTATTTTGTCACCAAATTTTGAAATTATGATATTTGGATTACTTATTTTTTTTCTCATCTGGGGAGCAATTGAATGGTTTTCATTTCAGGCAGTTCGTAACGTTTTAAAGCGAAAAAAAATGGTAATGGCTTACCAAGTAATTTCACTAATTATCGCTATATATTTATTGCATACGATTTCACAATTTGACCGATCTGTAGGCCAAACTCGAAAAACAATGTTGGTTTTAGCTTTTACTTTGATGGTGTATATTCCTAAAATGGTGTTGGCTTTGATCATGATCACTGAAGATATATTTAGAGTTGGAAAAGGATCAGTAACTTATTTGGCTAAGAAAAAAGGAGATCAACCGTTCCTAGCTTCTCGTAGAAAATTTGTGAGTCAGTTGGGTTTAGGATTCGCAGCTATTCCATTTATGTCCATACTATATGGAATTTTTGAAGGGAAGTATAATTTTAAAGTCATCAAACAACGCATTTATTTTCCAGATTTGCCAGAAGAATTTGACGGGTTTACGATTACACAAATATCAGATATTCATAGTGGTAGTTTTGATAATTCCGAGAAAATCAATTATGCAATCGATTTGATCAATGAGCAAAACTCTGATATGATATTGTTTACTGGTGACATTGTGAATACTCATGCTAAAGAAATGGTACCTTGGATTAATACCTTTAATAGGATAAAAAAACATAAATACGGAAAGTATTCGGTTCTTGGGAATCACGATTATGGCGAATATGTTAGTTGGCCTACTCCAGCAGATAAAGACAATAATTTTCAAGCAATCAAAAATCTATACGGTCAAATTGATTTTAAATTACTGTTAAATGAACATACCTTAATTGAAAAAGGGGATCAAAAAATAGCGCTAGTTGGTGTTGAAAATTGGGGTCATAATTTCAAAAAAGCGGGAGATCTTAATAAGGCCTCCAATGGATTGACTTCAAATGATTTTAAAATTTTAATGAGTCACGATCCGAGTCATTGGGATTATGAAGTACAACATCACGATAAGAATTTTCATTTAACATTATCTGGTCATACACACGGGATGCAGTTTGGAATAGAAATACCAGGTTACTTCAAATGGAGTTTGGCACAGTATGTGTATAAGCAATGGGCAGGATTATATGAAAACAAAGGTAGATATGTCTATGTAAACCGCGGTTTTGGGTTTCATGCGTACTCAGGAAGAGTAGGGATTATGCCCGAAATTACGGTTATAGAGCTAAAAAAAGGTAATAAATTAGTGTAATTAACTAAAAATATTACATTTGTAAAATATTTATCTCTTTTAAAGCAGATTATAAAAATTAAATTTTTGGTTTTATGTCAAAATTTGGAGAACTTATAAACGCACAAATTCCAGTGTTAATTGATTTTTACACAGATTGGAATGAGTCTTCGGTATCAATGCATCCAGTTATAAGAGATGTAGCGGCCGCACTTGGTGATAAAGCCAAAGTGATTAAAATAGATGTTGATAAAAATCAAGAGTTAGCCGAAGCACTTCGAATTAAAGGTTTGCCAACTCTTATGATTTACAAAGAAGGTCAGATGGTTTGGAGACAAGCAGGAGAACTTGATGCAAACGCAATCATTAATTTGGTTCAAGAACAACTATAAAAGTCAATAAATAGATAACAAAAAAGTTTTATGATTCATTTCATAAAACTTTTTTGTTTTAGACAACTGTGGTATAAGTATTTTTAATATTAAAAAATAACACTATATTTGCATCGTTATTTATTAAAATCTAGATAATGAGGGGACTAATCGTCCCCTCTTTTTATACAACTATGACGTTCAAAGAAAAAGTAAATACACTAGTTGAGGAATGCTTATTAGATAAGCCAAGTTTGTTTTTAATTGACTTAACAATTACTGATGCTTTCAAAATCATTGTCAATATTGATGGAGACAATGGAGTAGCGTTGCAAGATTGTATCGATGTAAGTCGTTCAATTGAAAATAATTTAGACAGAGAAGAGCAAGATTACTCACTAGAAGTAGCCTCAGTAGGAGTGGGTTCGCCATTAAAAATGGTCCGTCAATACAAAAAAAATGTTGGTAGAACGCTGATAGTGAAGACATCAACTGAAAATATTGAAGCAGAATTAGTGGATGCTAATGATGATTTTGTAATTTTGTCATGGCAAGCAAGAGAACCTAAGAAAATAGGCAAAGGAAAAGAAACCGTCCAAAAGACGTTGGAACTTCCGTATACAGATATAAAAGAAGCAATTGTTACAGTAACATTTTAAATAAAGATTTCGCATGGAAAATTTAGCATTAATCGATTCATTTTCAGAGTTTAAAGATGATAAACTTATTGATCGTGTAACGCTTATGGCAATTTTAGAAGATGTATTTAGAAATGCATTAAAGAAAAAATACGGTTCAGATGATAACTTCGATATTATTATCAATCCTGATAAAGGAGATATGGAGATTTGGAGACGACGAGTGATCGTTGCTGATGAAGATTTGGATTTTGAAAACGAAGAAATCACGCTTACTGAAGCTAGAAAAATTGAAGCCGATTTTGAAATTGGTGAAGAGGTTTCTGAAGAAGTAAAATTAATTGATTTAGGAAGAAGAGCTATTTTGGCATTACGTCAAAACTTGATTTCTAAAATCCATGAACACGATAATACTAATTTGTACAAACAATTTAAAGATATTATCGGGGAAATATATACTGCCGAAGTGCATCACGTTAGACCAAGAGTAGTTATTTTGGTGGACGATGAAGGTAACGAAATTGTATTGCCAAAAGAAAAACAAATTCCATCTGACTTTTTCCGTAAAGGAGATAATGTTCGTGGAATTATCGAAAGCGTTGAATTAAAAGGAAACAAACCTCAAATCATTATGTCTAGAACCTCTAATGTGTTCTTAGAAAAATTATTTGAACAAGAAATTCCTGAAGTTTTTGACGGATTGATTATGGTTAAAAATGTTGTAAGAATCCCTGGTGAAAAAGCAAAAGTAGCTGTAGATTCTTATGATGATAGAATTGATCCTGTAGGGGCTTGTGTAGGTATGAAAGGATCACGTATTCACGGAATTGTTCGTGAATTAGGAAACGAAAACATTGATGTAATAAATTACACAACAAATAATCAATTGTACATTACTCGTGCTTTGAGTCCAGCTAAAGTATCTTCTATTAAAATTAATGAAGAAACTAAAAGAGCCGAAGTGTTTTTAAAACTTGAAGAAGTTTCTAAAGCAATTGGTAGAGGTGGTCACAATATTAAATTAGCAGGACTTTTGACAGGATATGAGTTAGATGTAATTCGCGAAGGAGATGTGGCTGGTGGAGAAGAAGATGATATTGAATTAACTGAATTCTCAGATGAAATCGAAGAATGGATAATCGATGAATTTGCTAAAATTGGGTTGGATACAGCAAGAAGTATTTTAAAACAAGAAGTAGAAGATTTAGTAAGAAGAACTGATTTAGAAGAAGAAACAATTCTAGATGTAATTAAAATTTTAAAAGAAGAATTTGATAATTAATCTAATTCTTGAATACATATCTTAATTTCTATATACATGAATTAAGAAACACAACAAAAAGATAATAATAAAAAGGTTTTATGTCTGAAGAGAGAGTAATAAGAATTAACAAGGTTTTAAGGGAATTAAACATTTCGTTAGAAAGAGCAGTAGATTATCTTAAGGATAAGGGAATTGCTATTGATGCAAATCCAAATGCTAAAATTTCTGAACGTGAGTTTGGTATTCTACAAAGTCAATTTGCAGGCGATAAGGGGAATAAAGAAGCTTCAAAAGAAGTAGGAGAAGAGAAAAGAAAGGAAAAAGAAGCATTACGTATTCAACGTGAGCTTGAAATTGAGGAAAAACGCAAACAAGAAGAGGAGCGTCAAGAAGTTATTAAAGCGAAAGCGGTAGTGACTGGTCCTATTCAAGTTGGTAAAATTGAACTCAATCCAAAAAAAGCTGCTCCTGCAGAAGTCAAAACCCAAAATGCACCTCAAGATGTTGCTTCTGAAAAACCAGTTTCAGACAAAAAAGAAGCAAAAACTATTGTTGAGGTAGTGCCAAAACAAGATAAAAAAGGAATTGTAGCAGAGGTAACATCTGATGATAAATCAGACGATGCTCCAATAGATGAAACCATTACTACTCAATATCAAAAATTATCAGGTGCTACGTTAACAGGACAAACTATTGATTTGTCGCAGTTCAACAAACCTAAAAAGAAAAAAGAAGATCCAAAAATTACTCCTAATAAACCAGGCGTACCAGGTGCGGCAGGTGCAGGAGCTAATGCTGGAAAAAATAAAAGAAAAAGAATTGTTGCTAAGCCATCAACACCAGGTGAGCCAGGAGCTCCAAATCCAAATAAAATAACTCCAAATACTGGGGGTGGTTACAATGCAAATAGAAGCGCTAAACCTGGATTCGTTAAAGGAAATAGACCCGCTATTGTTGCAAAAGTTGAACCTACAGAAGAAGAAGTAAAAAATCAAATTCGTGAGACTCTTGAAAAACTTCAAGGTAAAGGAGGTAAATCGAAAGCTGCCAAATACAGAAGAGATAAAAGAGATACACACCGTCAAAAATCAGATGAAGAGCAAAGAGCTTTAGACGAAGGAAGTAAAACGATTAAAGTTACTGAATTTGTTACTGTAGGTGAAATTGCAATCATGATGGATGTGCCTATTACTAAAGTAATCGGAACGTGTATGTCACTTGGAATTATGGTAACCATGAATCAGCGTTTAGATGCTGAAACATTGACTATCGTTGCAGATGAATTTGGTTACGAAGTAGAATTTATAACCGTTGATATCGAAGAAGCCATTCAGGTTGTTGAAGATAAAGAAGAAGATTTGATGTTTAGAGCACCTATCGTTACGGTGATGGGACACGTTGATCACGGTAAAACCTCTTTATTAGATTACATTCGTAAAGAAAATGTAATTGCAGGAGAGTCTGGAGGAATCACGCAGCATATTGGTGCTTATGGTGTGACTTTAGATAACGGTCAAAAAATAGCATTTTTAGATACACCAGGTCACGAAGCTTTTACAGCAATGCGTGCACGTGGAGCTCAAGTCACCGATATTGCAATTATTGTAATTGCTGCGGATGACGACATCATGCCACAAACGAAAGAGGCAATTAGTCACGCTCAAGCTGCTGGTGTTCCAATTATTTTCGCAATCAATAAAGTAGATAAGCAAAATGCTAATCCAGATAAGATTAAAGAAAGATTAGCTGGTATGAATTTACTAGTTGAAGACTGGGGTGGAAAAATCCAATCCCATGATATTTCTGCAAAAACAGGATTAGGCGTAAAAGAATTACTTGAAAAGGTGTTGCTTGAAGCTGAAATTTTAGATTTAAAATCAAATCCAAATAAAGCAGCTCAAGGGACTGTTGTAGAAGCCTTCTTGGATAAAGGTAAAGGATATGTTTCTACTTTATTAGTACAACACGGAACTTTACGAATTGGAGATTATATGCTGGCTGGTAAACATCATGGTAAAATTAAAGCCATGCATGATGAACGTGGACATGTAGTAGTTGAAGCAGGGCCTTCAACTCCAGTATCTGTTTTAGGTTTGGATGGAGCAGCTACTGCTGGGGATAAATTCAATATTTTTGAAGATGAAAAAGAAGCAAAACAAATTGCTTCAAAACGTTCTCAATTGATGCGTGAGCAATCAGTAAGAACACAACGTCATATTACATTAGACGAAATCGGACGAAGAATCGCATTAGGTCAATTTAAAGAATTAAATGTAATTCTTAAAGGAGATGTTGATGGTTCTGTTGAAGCATTGTCTGATTCGTTCTCTAAATTATCTACTGAAGAAGTTCAAATTAATATCATTCATAAAGGAGTTGGTGCAATTACAGAAACTGATGTAATGTTAGCTTCTGCTTCGGATGCAATTATTATAGGATTTAATGTTCGTCCTGCTGGAAATGCAAGACAGTTAGCTGATAAAGAAGAAATCGATATCCGATACTATTCTATTATCTACGCTGCTATTGACGACTTGAAAGATGCAATGGAAGGAATGTTAGCTCCTGAAATGAAAGAAGAAGTCTTGGGTACTGCTGAAATTAGAGAGATATTTAAAATCTCTAAAGTTGGATCTATTGCAGGATGTATGGTGATGGATGGTAAAATTACAAGAAACGCTAAGGTTCGTGTAGTTAGAGAAGGAGTAGTAGTATTTGACGGAGAATTAGTAGCATTGAAACGTTTTAAAGACGATGTGAAAGAAGTTACTAAAGGTTACGATTGTGGTATTCAAATTAAAGGATACAATGACATTGAAGAAAGAGATGTTATTGAAGCCTATCACGAAGTGGCTATCAAAAAGAAATTGAAGTAATATATATTTTAATTCATATAAAAAAATCCCGATTCATTCGGGATTTTTTGTGTTTAATTATTGTTGAGGTTTTATGAGTAATGTGTTTTTATACCTTTTTTTGATTTCGATATAACTTCTTTCTGCCTCCATTCTAGATTTAAAGTTACCCACCCATACTTTATAGTTTGGAGTATTAAATACAATAGTTGCATCTATATCTTTAAATTCTTGTTTGAATTGAATTACAATTTTTTTTGCCTTATCACTTTCGCCACTAAAAATCTGAATTTTATACCTCTCTTTAGAGACCAATGTTGGGTTAATTTTCCGCTTTTCTACAATTAAATTAGTTATTTTTTCTTCTGTATTTGTATTATTTTTTGATGTTTGTGCCTGAGTAACAACACAATAAAAAGTAGTAAAAATAAACACAAAAACTACTTTTGAAACGCCTAAAATTCTCATAATGTGATGGTTTTTATGCAAATGTAATATTTACTGATACAATACTAAACGCAAATATTATTTAGAATTAATATAAATTGAATTTAAGGTTATTTTAAGGTTTTGAGAATAGTTCTTAAGTCGTATTTTTGTGCAAGTTTAAAAAGAATGTATGCGTTTTTTGTAGAATTGTTATTCATAGAAAACACAATACTAATTTTAGTAGATAATCATTATACTATATGAAAAAGATGGGTAACCATAATTCGATCGTAAGGAAATTATATTTCTGCTTAGCTTTAATGCTAACTTTCTCTCTAACTTCATTTGCTCAAGATGCTGCTCCGGCGGCTGATGCTGCTGCAGCTCCTGCTGCTGCAACTGGAGGTGACCCTGTTGTTGGGAAGGAACTTTTCAATGCAAACTGTGCTGCATGTCATAAACTTGATGCAAAAGCGACTGGTCCTGCTTTAAGAGGTGTGGCTGGTAAGTATGAGATGTCATGGATCTACAAATGGGTTCACAATAGTTCTGATTTAATTAAATCAGGAGATGCTCAGGCTGTGAAAATTTATGAAGAGTATAACAAGTCAGTAATGACTGCTTTCCCTCAATTGTCGGAGGCAGATATCGATAACATTATTGCCTATACATCAACTCCAAAAGAAGAAGCTCCGGTTGCTGCTGGTGCTCCTGCTGTTCCTGGTGCTGAAGGTGCTGCTCCACAAGCTGAAGGAGGTATAACAAATACTATTATTTTAGGGGCTTTGGCATTGGTGATGGCGATGTTAGTAGTGATGTTGTTTTTAGTAAACAACGTATTGCGTAAAGTAGCTAAAGCTAATAATATTGAAGTAGCTCCAAAAGAGCCTACAACTCCAATTTGGAAAGCATTTGTTAAAAATCAGTTTTTAGTGTTAGTTACTGCAATATTCTTATTGTTATCTGGTGCTTATTTAGTTTATGGTTTCTTAATGCAGGTAGGTGTTGATCAAGAGTATGCGCCAATTCAACCAATACATTATTCTCACCGAATCCATGCTGGAGACAATGAGATCAATTGTAAATATTGTCACTCTGCAGCTAGAGTTAGTAAAAATGGAGGAATTCCTTCTTTGAATGTGTGTATGAATTGTCATAAAAACATTGCTGAAGTTGCTGAAACAACTGCTACTCCTGAGTACAGTAAAGCATTTTATGACGAGCAAATCCAAAAATTATATACCGCTGTAGGTTGGGATCCTGCTACACAATCGTATACAGGAAAAACACAGCCGGTTAAATGGGTTCGTATTCATAATTTACCTGATTTTGTATATTTCAACCACTCACAACACGTAACGGTAGCTGGAATCGAATGTCAGACTTGTCATGGTCCAGTTCAAGAGTATGAAATACAAAAACAATTTGCTCCTTTAACAATGGGTTGGTGTATTGATTGCCACAGAAAAACAGATGTTAAAATGGAGGGTAATGAATATTACACTAAAATCCACGAACAACTTTCTAAAAAATACGGTGTAGACAAATTGACTGCTGCGCAAATGGGAGGTTTAGAATGTGGTAAATGTCACTATTAATCAAATTATTAAGTTTTTAATATTTATATATGTCATCAAACAAAAAATACTGGAAAAGTGTTGAGGAACTAGACGGAAATAGTTCTATTGTTGAGGCGCTTAAAAATAACGAATTCGTTGAAGAAATTCCTACTGATGAATTTTTAGGAAATAGTGATTCTTTATCCTCTTCTACAACACGTCGTGACTTTTTAAAGTACGTTGGATTTAGCACCGCTGCTGCAACTCTTGCTGCATGTGAAGGTCCTGTTCATAAATCAATACCTTATGTGTTACAACCAGAACAAATTATTCCTGGTGTAGCTGATTATTATGCAACTTCTGTTTTTGACGGATTTGATTTTGCTAATTTATTAGTTAAAACACGTGAAGGTCGCCCAATCAAAATTGACAACAACACTATTGCTGGAGCAAAATTTTCTGCTAACGCAAGAGTTCATGCGTCTATCTTGTCATTGTATGACAGTATGCGTTTGAAAGAACCAAAAATCGCTGGTGCAAATGCAAGTTGGTCCGATGTGAATGCTAAAATTGCATCAAGCATTGTAGAAGCTAAAGCAAAAGGAGGTCAAGTAGTTTTGTTGACTAATACTTTGGCAAGTCCGTCTACTGAAAAGTTGATTGCTGAATTTGTTGCCAAATACCCAAATGCAAAACATGTTGTTTATGATGCAGTTTCATCTTCAGAAGCATTAGACGCTTTTGAAACAGTATATGGAGAAAGAGCCTTAGTAGATTATGATTTTTCTAAAGCTTCTTTAATCGTTTCTGTTGGTGCTGATTTCTTAGGCGACTGGCAAGGTGGTGGATATGGTGCAGGTTATGCTCAAGGTAGAATACCTAAAAATGGTAAAATGTCACGTCACTTCCAATTGGAAGCGAATATGACTTTATCTGGTGCTGCTGCTGACAAGCGTTTGCCAATGTCAACCGCTAATCAAAAACAAGCATTAGTTCATATTTATAATGTAGTAACTGGTTCTTCAGTTGCGGTAAATTTAGAAGAACAATTTAAATCAGAAGTTACTAAAGCGGCTCAACAATTAAAAGCTGCTGGTTCAAAAGGGGTATTGGTATCTGGAATTCAAGATAAAAATGCACAATTATTAGTTTTAGCTATCAATCAAAAATTGGCTAGTGAAGCTTTTACAACTTCTGGAACAAGACAAATAAGAAAAGGATCTAACGAGAAAGTAGCTCAATTGGTTAATGAGATGAAAGCAGGTAGCGTTCATACATTAATTATGAGTGGTGTTAATCCAGTATATACTATGGCAGATAGTGCTTCTTTTGTAGAAGGACTTAAAAAAGTAACCACTTCAGTTGTTTTCACTTTGAAAGAAGATGAAACAGCTTCAGTTGCTACAATTGCTGCTCCAGTTCCTCATTATTTAGAATCATGGAACGATTTAAGCTTGACTAAAGGTACTTATAGCCTTACTCAACCTACTATTCGTCCGTTATTTAATACCAAACAATTTCAAGATGTTCTATTGTCTTTAAATGGTAATGCGGGAACTTTTTACGATTACATTAAAGGAACTGCTGCTTCTATAACAGCTGGTTCTACTTGGAATAAAGTATTGCATGATGGGGTATATGTTGGTGCTATTCAAACTGCTTCTGCTGGATCAGCGGATTATGCCTCTGCGGCATCTGCATTGTCAAAATCAAAAGCGGCTGAATCCTTTGAATTGGTTTTATATACTAAAACTGGTTTAGGAGATGGTCAACAAGCTAACAATCCTTGGTTACAAGAATTCCCTGATCCAATTACAAGAGTATCTTGGGATAATTATGTAACGGTTTCTAATGCTGATGCTAAAAAATTAGGATTATCAAATGAAATTGTTGCTAATGGTGGATTGAATGGTAGTTATGCTACTATTACAACTGCAGATGGTGCCAAATTAGAAAATGTACCAGTAATTGTTCAACCAGGTCAAGCTGTTGGAACTGTAGGTTTGGCTCTAGGATATGGTCGTAAAGCGGCTTTAAAAGAAGAAATGGCTGTAGGTGTAAATGCTTACGCTTTATATAAAGGATTTAATATTGTTCAATCTGTTTCTATTGCGAAAGTTGAAGGAGAGCATGAGTTTGCTTGTGTTCAAGGTCAAAAAACGTTAATGGGTAGAGGTGATATTATTAAAGAAACCACTTTAGAAATTTTCAACACTAAAGATGCTAAAGAATGGAATGAAGTTCCTATGGTGTCTTTAGACCACAAAGAAGTAGAGTCAACTAAAGTAGATTTATGGGATTCATTTGATCGTTCAATTGGACATCATTTTAATCTTTCTATCGACTTAAATGCTTGTACTGGTTGTGGTGCTTGTGTAATCGCTTGTCATGCAGAGAACAATGTTCCTGTAGTTGGTAAGGCTGAAGTTAGAAGAAGTCGTGATATGCACTGGTTGCGTATTGATAGATACTATTCTTCTGAAAGTACTTTTGAAGGCGATAACGAAAGAAAAGAAAACATTGCAGGTTTGTCAAGTTCATTGTCAACATTTAACGAAATGGAAAAAGCGGGAGATAATCCTCAAGTGGCTTTCCAACCTGTTATGTGTCAACACTGTAACCACGCTCCATGTGAAACTGTATGTCCAGTAGCGGCAACTTCTCATGGTCGTCAAGGACAAAACAATATGGCTTACAACAGATGTGTTGGTACTCGTTACTGTGCGAACAACTGTCCTTATAAAGTTCGTCGTTTCAACTGGTTCTTATACAGTCAAAACAGCGAGTTTGATTATCATATGAATGATGATTTAGGTCGTATGGTATTGAACCCGGATGTAAATGTTCGTTCTCGTGGAGTTATGGAAAAATGTTCAATGTGTCTTCAAATGACTCAAGCAACAATTCTAAAAGCGAAAAGAGAAGGAAGAGCTATTCAAGATGGAGAATTCCAAACTGCTTGTTCAAATGCTTGTTTTAATGGAGCAATGGTATTTGGAGATGTTAATGATACTGAAGCAAAAGTAGCTAAGTTGGCTACAGATGATAGAATGTATCATTTATTAGAGCATGTAGGAACTAAGCCAAATGTGATTTATCACGTTAAAGTTAGAAATACTTAGTTATAAAAATATTTATTAAGAAACAAGATAAAGGATTATGTCGTCTCACTACGAATCAAGCATTAGAAAACCTTTAGTTATAGGTGATAAATCTTATCACGATGTAACGGTAGATGTTGCAGCACCTGTTGAAGGTAAGGCTAACAAACATTGGTGGATTGTGTTTTCAATCGCATTAACAGCTTTCCTTTGGGGATTAGGCTGTATTATCTATACTGTATCTACAGGAATTGGAACATGGGGATTAAATAAAACCGTGGGCTGGGCTTGGGATATCACTAACTTCGTTTGGTGGGTAGGTATCGGTCACGCAGGAACATTGATTTCAGCGGTATTATTGCTTTTCCGTCAACGATGGAGAATGGCAATTAACCGTTCTGCTGAAGCAATGACTATTTTCTCTGTAATTCAAGCTGGATTATTCCCAATTATACACATGGGTCGTCCTTGGTTGGCATACTGGGTATTACCTATACCAAACCAATTTGGTTCATTATGGGTTAACTTTAACTCACCATTATTATGGGACGTATTTGCAATTTCAACCTACCTTTCTGTTTCATTGGTTTTCTGGTGGACTGGATTGTTGCCTGACTTTGCGATGTTAAGAGATAGAGCAATCACACCATTTAATAAGAGAGTATATTCTATATTGAGTTTTGGATGGAGCGGTCGTGCTAAAGATTGGCAACGTTTTGAAGAGGTATCTTTAGTTCTTGCAGGTTTAGCAACTCCTTTAGTACTTTCTGTTCACACTATTGTATCGATGGACTTTGCTACTTCTGTAATTCCTGGATGGCATACTACCATTTTCCCTCCTTACTTCGTAGCTGGAGCAGTTTTCTCAGGATTTGCAATGGTAAATACCTTGCTTATCATTATGAGAAAAGTATCTAATTTAGAAGCGTATATTACTGTTCAACATATTGAATTAATGAACATTGTAATCATGATTACAGGTTCTATTGTAGGGGTTGCTTATATCACTGAATTATTTGTGGCTTGGTATTCAGGTGTTGAATACGAGCAATATGCTTTCTTGAACAGAGCAACAGGACCTTACTGGTGGGCTTACTGGTCAATGATGACATGTAATGTTTTCTCTCCACAATTCATGTGGTTCAAAAAATTAAGAACAAGTATTATGTTCTCATTTATCATCTCAATTGTCGTTAATATTGGTATGTGGTTTGAACGTTTCGTAATTATCGTTACTTCATTGCACCGAGATTATCTTCCATCTTCATGGACCATGTTCTCACCAACATTTGTAGATATTGGTATATTCATTGGAACAATTGGTTTCTTCTTTGTATTGTTTTTATTGTATGCTAGAACATTCCCAGTAATTGCTCAAGCAGAGGTTAAAACAATCTTAAAAGCAACTGGAGATAATTATATTAGAGAAAGAGCAAATAAAGAGTCACACCATGAGTAATAAAGTAATATACGCCATTTATAATGACGATGATGTATTAATG